>CAYSGN010000014.1:0-39347 GCA_964430615.1 uncultured Janibacter sp.
ATATACGTCAGGAAAGGTGTGGAAGGTCTCCTGGAGCCGGCGGGCTAAGGTGGGGGCTTCGCGGACGAAGATGGGGCTCCCCGGGACGAAGGTGGGGCTCCCCGGGACGAAGGTGGGGGCGGCCCTTGGGCTCCGCAGGCTCCGCCCTGAGTCGGGCCGCTCCCCACCTTCGCCCCTGGTGCCTGCCTCGGGGTGGGCCGCGCCCCACGTCCGTCCATGGTGTCGGTCCTGGAGGCTGCCCCACCTGCGCCCGTGGTGTGCCGACGATCAGGAGGCCGGGGGGAGGTCCAGGGTGGGGGCGCCGTGCTGCACCGCGTGGGTGACGAAGGCGCGGGAGGCGCGGGTGAGCAGGGCCGCCGGGTCCCACACGATGCACAGGTCGACCGGGTCGATGTCGGGGGCGGCGATGTCCTTGGTGACGACGGCACGTCCCTCGGCGGTGAGGTCGTTAGGTGCCCGGGAGACGAGCAGGGTCCAGCCGAGGCCGCGCCCGACGAAGGCCCGCGCCGTCTCGTAGGTGCGGGCCCGGTAGGCGACCTTCGGGGTGAAGCCGGCCCGCCGGCAGCAGTCGTGGGCGTGCGTCGCGCTCGGGGCGGCGTCGAGGAGGACCATCGGGTCGCGGGCCAGGTCTGCGAGGTCGATCGCCTCCGGCCCGTCGGCGAGCCGGTGGTCGGCCGGGAGGACGACCTGCGGCCGGAGCCGGGCGAAGGGGGCACGCTGCCAGCTGGTCGCGAGGTCGAGGTCGTAGACGATCGCCAGGTCGAGCGTGCCGGCCTCGAGCCCCGCGGTGAGCTGGTCCTGGGTGGCCTCCTGGACCTCGAGTCGGGCCTCGGGATGGTGCTCGGCGAAGGCGGACATCAGCCCCGGGAGCACCGTGGGGGAGAACCACGGGGAGCAGCCCAGGCGGACCAGCCCGGAGACGCCCGCCTCCCCACCGCGTGCGTCCGCCTCCAGCTCACCGGCCTGGTGCAGGAGCAGCCGTGCCCGGGGGAGGAGCAGCTCGCCGGTCGGGGTGAGGCGCACCCCCTTCGCCCGCTGCCGGTGGACCAGCTGGGTGTGCAGCACCCGCTCCAGCTCGGTCACCGCGGCAGAGACCGCCGAGGCGGAGACGTGCAGCCGCTCGGCGGCGGCGGCGATCGTGCCGGACTCGGCCACCGCCACGAAGACGGCGACCTGGTTGAGCGTGAACGCCGGCGCGCCCTCGATCCGAGCCACGGCGTGAGGGTACCGACCGGGGGCGGACGGGGCCCCGGTAACCCTCTTGCCTGCTGGACTAGTGTTGTGTGCGTGATGCAGCCAGTTGGTTGGAGAGCGCACCAGGAGGCCGTGGACCGGCTCATCGGGTCCCACGCCGCGATCCCGCCCGGCGCCCCGGTCCGGCTGGCCAAGAGGACCTCGAACCTCTTCCGGCCGCGGACCCAGAGCACCGTCCCGGGCCTGGACGTCTCGGGTCTGGGCGGGGTCGTCGCCGTCGACCCGCAGGCGCGCACCGCCGATGTCCAGGGGATGTGCACCTACGAGGACCTCGTCGCGACGACCCTGCCCCACGGGCTGATCCCGCTGGTCGTCCCCCAGCTGCGCACGATCACCCTCGGTGGCGCCGTGACCGGGCTGGGCATCGAGTCGACGAGCTTCCGCAACGGTCTGCCGCACGAGTCGGTACTCGAGATGGACATCCTCACCGGCTCCGGACGGGTCGTCACCGCCACGCCCGAAGGGGAGCACGCCCAGCTCTTCGCGAGCTTCCCCAACTCCTACGGCTCCCTCGGCTACGCGACGCGGCTGAAGATCGAGCTGGAGCCGGTCCCGCAGCGGGTCGCGTTGCGGCACCTGCGCTTCCGGGACGCGCAGAGCCTCACGACGGCCCTCACCGAGATCGTCGCCGCCGGTGAGCACGAGGGGGTGCGCGTCGACGCGCTGGACGGGGTCGCCTTCGCCCCGGACGAGCTCTACCTGACCCTCGCCGAGTGGACCGACCGGGCCGGACGGGTCAGCGAGTACACCGGGCAGGAGATCTACTACCGCTCGCTGCAGCAGCGCGAGAGCGACCTGCTGACGATGAACGACTACCTGTGGCGGTGGGACACCGACTGGTTCTGGTGCTCCCAGGCCTTCGGCGTGCAGGACCCGAGGGTGCGTCGACTCTGGCCTCGGCGGTGGCGTCGCTCGGACGTCTACCACAAGATCGTGGCCCTGGACCGGCGCTTCGGGGTCGTCGACCGGCTCGACGAGCGTGCCGGTCGCCCGCTCAAGGAGCGGGTCATCCAGGACGTGGAGGTCGCCGCCGGGGACCTGCCGGAGTTCCTCGCATGGTTCGACGACGCGGTGGGTA
This sequence comes from uncultured Janibacter sp., assembly GCA_964430615.1. GTDB lineage: Bacteria > Actinomycetota > Actinomycetes > Actinomycetales > Dermatophilaceae > Janibacter. The sequence continues at coordinate 2,333 of CAYSGN010000014.1, forward strand.
TGCGTCCGGTGTGGCTGTGCCCCCTTCGTCTCCGGGAGGTCGAGGGTGTCGCCCGCTCGTGGCCGACCTACCCCCTTCGTCCGGGGACCACCTACGTCAACATCGGCTTCTGGGGGACCGTGCCCGTCGGCGACGACGCGGCCGACGGGCCGCTGAACCGGGCCATCGAGGCCAAGGTGCACGAGCTCGGTGGTCACAAGTCCCTCTACTCCGAGGCCTTCTACGACCGGGAGCAGTTCGACCGGCTCTACGACCTGGGCAACCTTTCCGAGGTGAAGCGACGTTACGACCCCGAGGACCGACTCACGGGGCTCTACGAGAAAGCGGTGAAGAGGCAATGAGCGCGATGACCATCGCGGATGCACTGGCCGGCTTCATGCCGGAGGACCTGTCGCTGCGGATCACGGCCTACGACGGCAGCGTGGCGGGTCCGCCGGACGCGCGGTTCAGGATGGACCTGCGCAACGAACGTGGCCTGGCGTACCTGCTCACCGCGCCCGGCGACCTCGGCGTCGCCCGCGCCTACATCAGCGGCGACCTCGTCGGGACCGGCTTCCACCCTGGCGACCCCTACCCCCTGATGAACGCCATGGCCAGCCAGGACCGCTGGCGGATGCCGAGTCCGCGCGAGGCGCTGGAGACGGTGCGCGGACTCGGCTGGCGTCACCTCAACCCGCCGCCGCCCCCGCCGCAGGAGCACCTGCCGCGCTGGCGCCGGATGGTCGAGGGGCTGCGGCACAGCAAGCACCGCGACGCCGAGGCGATCCACCACCACTACGACGTCTCGAACCGCTTCTACGAGATGGTGCTCGGACCGTCGATGACGTACACGTGCGCGCTCTTCCCGACCGAGCAGGCGACGCTGGAGGAGGCGCAGTTCGCCAAGTACGACCTCATCGCGCGCAAGCTCGACCTGCAGCCCGGCCAGCGCCTGCTCGACGTCGGCTGCGGCTGGGGCGGCATGGTCCTGCACGCCGCGCGGGAGTACGGGGTGAAGAGCCTCGGCGTCACCCTCTCCCGGCAGCAGGCCGACTGGGCCAAGGAGGCGATCGACCGCGCCGGGCTCGGCGACCTCGCCGAGGTGCGCTTCATGGACTACCGGGACGTGCCCGAGGACGACTTCGACGCGATCAGCTCGATCGGCCTGACCGAGCACATCGGGGTCGACAACTACCGCTCGTACTTCGCCACGCTGCGGGAGAAGCTGCGCCCGCAGGGCCGGCTGCTCAACCACTGCATCACCCGCCCCAGCAACCAGCGGGTGAGCACCGGGGCCTTCATCGACCGCTACGTCTTCCCCGACGGGGAGCTGACCGGGATGGGCCGGGTGATGTCGGTCGCCCAGGACACCGGCCTGGAGGTCCAGCACGCGGAGAACCTGCGACCGCACTACGCGAAGACGCTGGCCGCGTGGAACCGCAACCTCGAGGCGAACTGGGAGGACTGCGTCGCCGAGGTCGGCGAGGGCACCGCGCGGGTGTGGGGGCTCTACATGACCGGGTCGCGGGTGGCCTTCGAGCGGGACGACATCGAGCTCAGCCACATCCTGCTCACGAGGAACGGCGCGAAGGGAGCGAGCGGCTACCCGCTGCGCCACACCTTCTAGATCCTCAGACGTGCCCCGCGAGCTGGGTCATCCGTGCCTCGAGCGCGGAGAGACGGTCCGCGCAGGCGCCGCCTCGGCGAGGCGTGGCGCCGTCCGGGTTGCACATGGGCAGCACGTCGACGGAGAGACTGGCGCCGCCGGCGAGGGAGCGCAGCTCGTCCAGCTTCGCGGCGAAGGGGGAGTCGCTGCCCGGTGAGTAGTAGCGCACCGCCTCCTCGACCTCGTCCGGGAAGAGGTCGCACTTCGTCACGACGATGACGAGCCAGATCGGCCGCCCACGGCGCACGGCCATGGACGCGATCCGGTGCGAGGTGATCGCCCAGTCCTCGAGCTCGGCGGCGAGCAGCTCCTCGCGGGTGGCCTCGGCCTCCCCGCTCGTGCCGCCGGTGCGGCGCGGGGTCGCGTGCCCGTAGGCGACGACGTGCAGGACGCCGTCGACCGGCTCGTCGTGGAAGACCTCGTCGAGGGCGCTCAGCCGGGTCGCCGCGTTGTCCCCCGGGACGACGCGGAAGCGGAAGCCTCGTCCGCGTCGCGTCGTGCGGGTGCGCCGCTCCATCGTCGCCGAGCCGACCTCGGCGTGCTCCTCCGCGGCCACGTGCCGGGCGAGACGGTCGGCCAGACGGGTCTTGCCGACACCGGTCATGCCCGTGACCGCGATCGTGGGGAAGCGGCCGCGGAAGAAGTGGCTCACGTGGTGACCGGCGCCGGAGAGCGAGCTCAGCACGCCGCCGGCCACGCTGGTGCCCAGCGCCGCCGTGGTCGGGTTGATCTTGCCGCGGCTCATCGTGCTCACCCGAGCTGGTCGCGGACCTGGGCCAGCGACGGGTTGGTGGCGGAGGAGCCGTCGGGGAAGATCAGGGTCGGCACCGTCTGGTTGCCGCCGTTGATCGTCTCCACGAGCTCGGCGGTCCCCGGGGCGTGCTCGATGTTGACCTCGGTGTAGCCGATGCCCTCGCGGTCCAGCTGGGACTTCAGGCGACGGCAGTACCCGCACCACGAGGTCGAGAACATCGTCACGGACCCGGCTGCCGGGAGATCGATGCCGTGGGGAAGGATGTCGCGAACATTCACGCCCCCCAGCCAACCATGCCGAGCGCCCAACTCCGTCCTCCGCCCCCCGGTGTCCGCGCTCCCCTGCGATCTCGCACCCCTCAGGCGGCGCCCTGTCCCAGGACCCGGACCAGCTCGCGACGGTAGGCGGGGCCCAGGTCCGCCGGCACCCCGTGATGGGTCCAGGTCAGGACGAAGGCGGGGTCGAAGCGTCGTGAGCACCGGCGGCACGAGGAGACCCGCGCCGGGCGTCGGTGCCGGTCCACCGTGTGCCCCGCGGGGCAGGTGCCCACCCAGGCGCCCGGCACCGTCGCCGCGTCCTGCGGCAGGCAGCGCTGCGGGTCCGCACCGATCTCCCGCGCCAGCGCTCGCCACGACGGGCCGTGCCCGGCGTCGGGCCCGGCGAGCGCGTGGGCGATCTCGTGCAGGATCGTGTCGCGGACCAGTGCCTCGTCGTGCAGCGTGGTCAGTGGCCCGCTGAGGCTGATCTCGCGGCGCTGGTAGCGGCACACCCCGGCCCGCCGCTTGGCCCGGTCGACGGCCAGCGACCAGTCCTGCAGCCCGTGCGCGTCCATGAGGCCCCGCGCCATGCGCTGTGCCTGGGTGATGTCCATGGCCAGGACGGTACGTGGGCCGGCCGACAGCTCGCCGACGTGGCCGCCGGTCTGTGGACCGGCGCGTCACCGGAGAGGTGGCTGTGGATCCCCCTTCGCCCCGTGCCGGAGGGCGGACGAGCACGGTGGGACGATGGCCCCATGAGTTCCGTCGCCCTGCCCCTCTCGCTCCTCGACCTCGCCCAGGTGCGTCGGGAGGCGAGCACCGCCGAGGCCCTCGCCGAGTCCGTCGCCCTGGCGCAGAAGGCCGACGAGCTCGATGCCTTCGAGCGCCTCTGGTTCGCCGAGCACCACAACATGAAGCGGATCGCCTCGGCCGCCACGGCCGTGCTCATCGGCCACATCGCGGCCCGCACCGAGCGCATCCGCGTCGGCTCCGGCGGGGTCATGCTGCCCAACCACGCGCCGCTCGTCGTCGCCGAGCAGTTCGGCACCCTCGCCGAGCTGCACCCGGGGCGCATCGATCTCGGTCTGGGCCGGGCGCCGGGTACGGACCCCCGGACCATCCAGGCGCTGCGGACGGATCCGCGCGCCGCCGAGTCCTTCCCCCAGGACGTGCTCGAGCTCCAGGGCTACCTCGCGGACGAGTCGCTCGTCGACGGCGTCCACGCCTACCCCGGACGAGGCACGCGGGTGCCGCTCTACATCCTCGGGTCCTCGCTCTTCGGTGCGCGGCTGGCCGCCGCGCACGGCCTTCCCTACGCCTTCGCGAGCCACTTCGCCCCGGACGCCCTCGAGGCCGCGGTCCGTACCTACCGCGCGGAGTTCACCCCGAGCGCGCAGCTCCAGGAGCCGCACGTCATCGCGGCGCTCAACGTCATCGCGGCCGACGAGGTGGCCGACGCGGAGCACTCCGCCGAGCAGGTGCTGCGCTCCCGGGTGCGCATGCTCGCCGGCCGGGTCTCCTCCGGACCTCTCGACGACGCGACGGTCGATGCGCTCATGGGCAGCCAAGTCGGTGCCCAGGCGCGCCACATGCTCACCCACACCGTCGTCGGGGACCACGAGCGCGTCGCCCGTGGTCTGCGTGACTTCGCCGAGCTCGCCGACGCGGACGAGCTCATGGTGACCAACCCCGCCCCCGCCCTGGAGGCACGCCTGCGCACCCTGGAGATCCTCGCCGAGACGCGCTGAGGCGACGCGGGCCTGCTGTCAGACGGGCAACTCCCGGACCTCGATGAGCCCGGGCTCACTGATGACGCCGACGTCCCCCGTGCGCGCGAAGTCGGCGAAGATCCGGCGCAGCCGCCGGCCGGAGCGCACGAGGTCGTCGGGGTCGACGCCGGCGACGAGCTCGCTGTGCCGCCAGGTGCCCGGGTCCCCGAAGAGCAGCGGCAGGTCGATGGTGTGCGCCCCGGCGAAGGGGTTGCCGCGCACCCCCCAGGTGAGCAGGTACCGCTGCCCGCGTCCCCCGGCGCGGTGGTGGCGCTCGGCGAAGGCGAGGACGCCCCGCCCGTAGATCGCGTCGGTGAGCCGAGCCACGAGCCGGCGGACGACGGGTGCCGCCCAGCGGCGGTCCACGAGGCCGCCGGCGACCTTGGCGACGAAGAAGGCGGCTTCGCGGTCCGTCGAGCCGATGAGCACATCGACCCGGCTCGCGGCCTCGCTCCAGGCCTCGTCCAGGTCCGTCTCCGCGGGAAGGGGGTCGTGGCCGTACTGGACGCCGAAGGGCATGCCGGCGCGCAGCCCGTGGCGGGCGAAGGGGGGAGCGACGCCGGGCTGTGCCGCGACGAGGTCCTCGACGTCGGCCTCGGTGGTGATCGTCTCCGCGGCGCGCATCATCTCCGCCGCCATGCGGGAACGGCCCGGCATGACCCCGAGCGGCGGGCTCTGGATGATCGCCCGGCGGAAGAGGCCCTCCGCCCCCTTCGCGATCATCAGGTGCGCCGCCGCGTCACCGCCGGCGGACTGACCGAAGACCGTGACGGCCGCGGGGTCGCCGCCGAAGGCGGCGATGTTCCGACGGACCCAGCGCAGCGCCTCGATCTGGTCGAGCAGGCCGAGGTTGGGCGGGCGGCTCGAACCGTCGCCGAGGTACCCGAGGAGCCCGAGGCGGTAGGTGACGTTGACCACCACGACCTGCTGCTCGGCGACCAGCCGGGCGGGGTCGTAGACGGCCAGGTCGCCCGCGCCGGAGGTGTAGGAACCGCCGTGGATCATCACCATGACCGGGAGGGGCGGGTGCCCGTCGGGGTCGTGGGAGCGCGGCGCGGTGACCGAGAGCCGGAGGCAGTCCTCGTCGAAGCCCAGCTCGCCGCGCCGGATCCCGAGGACCCGTTCGGTGAACTCCATCGGAGGCTGCGGGCACGCCGGCGCGGGGCGGGTCGCGTCGACGTGCGAGGCGGGGCCCGCAGGCTGCGGCGGTGCGAACCGCGTGGCCCTGGCGTAGCGGATGCCCCGCGCGCGCAGCACGTCACCGTCCACGGTCCCGACGATCTCCCCGGCCGGTGCCTGCCAGCGGGGGGCCCGCCCTTCGCGTGTCATCGTCATGCGGCACAGACTGGCACGCCGTCCGTCGCAGACGTGACCCGACGCCCGACCGGGGCCCGCGAGTTGCTGGTCGGGCGAAGGATGTCCTGACCATTTCTCGAATCGCCGTGGTTCTTCCTGTACGCACCCGGGATGGAGTCGTGGCCCGTTCCGCTCATAGCGTCGCTTGCCGTGAGCGTGACCGCGCTCACGAACCGAGAAGGGGAAGGGAAACCCTCATGAAGCGCACCACCCGTGCGGCCAGCGCCCTCGCCATCGCGGCGACGATGTCCCTGGGGGCGGCCGGTGCCGTCCAGGCCCAGGACGACGAGGCGCCGAGCTACTCCGAGTTCAAGGCGCAGACCTTCAAGGACCCCGCTGACGGGCAGTACATCGTCGACGGTGACATCCCCCTGCGTGGCGAGCAGTCCCTCCGGGACTTCTACGGCCAGCTGACCCAGGACAACAGCAACCACCTCATCGTCAACCAGATCTACGGCGGCGACGACGTGTGGACCGGGGGGCAGGCGCAGGACCTCACCTACTGCGTGAGCGAGGACTTCGGCGCCGACCACGACAAGATCGCCACCGCCATGGAGGCCGGCGCCGGTCAGTGGGAGCAGGCCAGCTCGGGGGTGGACTTCACGTACGACTCCAGCCAGGACGCGAACTGCACCACGACCAACGACTCGGTCCTCTTCTCCGTCGAGCCGGTCACCGGCGCCCAGTACATCGCCCGGGCCTTCTTCCCGAGCACCGAGAAGAGCACCCGCAACGTCCTGGTCAACACCGACCAGATCTTCAGCTCCGGCTGGTCCGCGGAGAACGTCCTGGCCCACGAGCTCGGGCACACCCTCGGCTTCCGGCACGAGCACACCCGTCCCGAGGCGGGCACCTGCTTCGAGGACGACAACTGGCGGCCGCTGACCCCGTACGACTCGGAGTCGATCATGCACTACCCGCAGTGCAACGGCACCTCCCAGGACCTGTCGATGAGCGACATGGACCGCGAGGGGATCGCCTCGATCTACGGCCAGTGAGACGGCTCTGACCAACTCCTGACGAAGGGCGTCGATCCTTGACTCCGCAGGGATGGAGTCCGTCGTGCGGCGTCCGTAGTTTGGGAGGTGCCGGGGAATGCCGCCTCCGGCAGCACACGCAGTCGCCCCCTTCGCCGTCGGTCCTTCCTCCGCGACGCGAAGGGGGCGCTGCCCCGTCGTCCCCCCTGCCCCGCTCCCCCCACGGGCAGGGGGGAACGTGTGCCACGGGGCCGGCCCCGGCGTGAGCCCAGGAGGCGTCCCCCGTTCGGGCTGGGGGGCGGGCGCCCGGTGCGGAAATCCCTGTTGGGGCTGTCCCACCCGTGCCATAGCGTTGACCGGGTGATCGACGACTATGCGATCGAGGCCGAGGGCCTGACCAAGAGCTACGGGAAGGTCCAGGCGCTGCGGGGCATCGACCTGGGCGTGCCCACCGGGTCCGTCCTCGGCGTGCTCGGCCCCAACGGCGCGGGCAAGACCACCGCGGTGCGGATCCTCTCCACCCTCATCCGACCCGATGCCGGCTCGGCACGCGTCGCGGGGGTGGACGTCGTGGAGGACCCGCGCCTCGTGCGCAGCCGGATCGGCGTCGCCGGGCAGTACGCCGCCGTCGACGAGTACCTCTCCGGTCGGGAGAACCTCGAGATGGTCGGGCGGCTCTACCACCTGGGCCGCCGCGCAGCGCGGGTCCGGGCCGACGAGCTGCTCTCCGGCTTCCGCCTCGAGGACGCCGCCGACCGCCCCGCCAAGACCTACTCCGGTGGGATGCGGCGCCGTCTCGACCTCGCGGGGGCGCTCGTGGCCCGGCCGCCCGTGGTCTTCCTCGACGAGCCGACCACGGGTCTGGACCCGCGCTCGCGCGGGGACATGTGGGAGGTCATCAGGGACCTCGTCGCGGAGGGGACGACGGTGCTCCTGACGACGCAGTACCTCGAGGAGGCCGACGTGCTGGCCGACGACATCGTCGTCATCGACCAGGGTCGGATCATCGCGCACGGCACCGCCGACGAGCTCAAGGCCCAGGTGGGCGGGGAGCGGCTCACCGTCACCGTGGCCGACGAGGACCGGTTGGCCGAGGCCGAGGAGCTGCTGCGCCCGGTCGGTCTCGGCGAAGCGGACCTCGATGATCGCCCACGCACGATCAACCTCCCGGTGGACTCGGGGACCGCCGCCCTCGTCGAGGCGGTCGCCCGGCTGGGAGGCGCCGGGATCACGGTCCAGGACATCGGCATCCGCCGTCCCACGCTCGACGACGCCTTCCTCACCCTCACCGGGCACCGCGCCGAGGCGGACGGCGAGGGCGACGGGGAGGGCGCGGACCAGGAGGAGAGCGCATGAACCACGTCCTGACCGACTCGTGGACGATCGTGCGGCGCAATGTCATCAAGCTGCGGCGCGTCCCGGACCTGCTCGTCTTCACCACGCTGCAGCCGATCATGTTCGTGCTGCTCTTCGGATTCGTCTTCGGGGCGCTGACCCAGGGCAACTCCGCCGGCTACCGGGAGTTCCTCATGGCCGGGATCTTCGCCCAGACGGTGGTCTTCGGGGGAACCTTCACGGGCTTCGGGATGGCCGAGGACATGCAGAAGGGGGTCATCGACCGCTTCCGCACCCTGCCGATGCACCCGGGTGCCGTCCTCATCGGCCGAACCCTCTCGGACGTCGTGAACAACGTCATCTCGTTGCTCGTCATGGGGCTGACCGGGCTGCTCATCGGGTGGCGGGTGCGTGACGGGCTCCTCGACGCGCTCGTGGCCACCGGGCTCCTGCTGCTCTTCTCCTACGCGATCAGCTGGATCATGGCGTGGGTTGGGCTCAAGGTGCGCACGCCCGAGGTGGTCGGCAATGCCTCCTTCATCATCATCTTCCCCCTCACCTTCATCGCGAACACCTTCGTGCCGGCGGAGCGGCTGCCCTCCGCGCTCAAGACCTTCGCGGGGTGGAACCCGATCTCGACGCTGACCCATGCGGTGCGTGACAACTACGGCAACCTGGACGCGCTCGCCGGGCAGGGGATGAGCGCCGCCGCCGCGCGTGAGGCGGCGGAGTACACCTGGGCGCTGGAGCACGCGGAGATCTACACCCTCGGGTGGATCCTGCTCATCCTCCTGGTCTTCGTCCCGGTCTCGATCCGCTCCTACCAGCGGGCCGTCCTGCGCTGAGTCGCCGCGCGCGCGGCCCCCTCGGCGACGGCGTGATCGTGCTCGTCCCGTCCTCCACAGGCGTGGTGCGTCCCGGGCAGGCTGTCGGTGGTCGAACATATGATCGAGTCATGTCGATGGTGATGCAGTGGCGTGAGCGGCCCGGGACGGCTACCGGGGTGCGGGAGGCGCTGCGGGTGCTGCTCGAGGCCGCGGGGGGCGAGGGGGAGGTGTGGCGCCTGCCCGATGAGGGCATCACGGGCGCGCTCTCGGACATCCAGCAGGTCCGGGGTCTGCTGGAGACCGTCGAGGTGGCCCTGGTGCGGGAGGGGCTGGAGCGGGGCCTGCCGCAGGAGTCCTCGTGGTCTGCGCACGACTGGGTCACCCGCGTCGAGGGGCAGCGGGCGCCGGATCCGGGTCCGCGGCACGTGGCCGCCGTGGTGCGGGTGGCCACGACGGGTACCGCCTTGGCGGGGCGGGGTTGCCGGGTGGCGCCGGAGGCGCTCGCGGGACTGCGGGAGGCCTTCGCCTCCGGGCAGCTGCCGTTGGGCAAGGCGGACCAGCTGGCCCGCTTCCACGGCCAGCTGGCGCCGGTGGCCCGGGAGGAGGACCTGACCGAGTGCCTGCAGGCCCTGACCGCGGGCGCCAGTGACGAGGTCCGCGCGACCGGGCCGCAAGGCCGGACGCGGGAGCGAGTGGGTGGACTGAGCGAGAAGGAGCTGGCCACGGCGCTCACCCGCACCGGGCGGCTGCTGCGCCCGGAGCAGGAGCAGGAGGAGAGCGACCGGCGCGCGAAGCAGGCCCGGTCGCTGACCAGGTCCGCGGGTCCGGCGGGGATGAGTGCCTATCGGCTGGTCCTGGACGAGGAGGGCGCCGCGGTCATCGACGGCGCCCTGGCCGCCCTGGCCGGGCCGGTCCCCGGCCCGAACGGGGAGCGTGATGAGCGCCCGGCCGGCCGGCGGCGGGCCGATGCCCTCGTCGAGATCGTCCGCCGCGGGGTCTCCGCCCCCGGCGAGGAGCCCAAGAGCGAGAAGGCCCAGGTGATCGTGACCATCGACCTGGATGACCTGCGCGAGTGCACTACCGGGGCCGGGGTGACCTTCACCGGTCAGGTCTTGGCCCCCTCGGTGGTCCGCCGTCTGGCCTGTGATGCCGGGATCATCCCGGCCGTCCTCGGTTCCGAGGGCGAGGTGCTGGAGATGGGCCGCACAGCACGCTTCTTCACCGCCGGACAACGCCGCGCGATCTGGCTGCGCGACCGTGGCTGCACCTTCCCCGGCTGCACCATGCCCCCGCAGTGGTGCGACGCCCACCACGTGGACTGGTGGTCCCACGACGGGCCGACCGACATCACCAACGGCGCCCTGCTGTGCGGGCGACACCACACCCGCGTACACACCCACGACCTGACCGCGACGGTCACCCGCACCGCCGTCACCTGGCACACCTAGCCGGCCCGCCCCACCACCCGACCTCACGGCCGGGCCACCCGGCATGCCGTCGGAGCAGGCAGGATGGGCACATGGACGACATCGACGCCTTCTGGGAGCGGGCGCAGCAGCACGCCGACCTCGCCGGGGTGACCTCCTACATGGGCGTCAACCCACTGGCGGTGCTGCGGCCGCCCGCGTGGGGCTTCGGGGCGACCCCGGCGCAGGCGGACGAGCTGCTCGACCTCGTGCTCGCCGGCACCAAGACAGCCACCTCCTCGGCGCAGTGGGACTACGAGGCCGAAGGGGAGGACCTGCCGGAGCGCGGGACCCTCGGCATCGTCGTCGACGGCGCCGGCACGCCACGCGCACTCATCGTCACCACGCAGGTCCGGGTCGTGCCCTTCGACCAGGTGGACGAGGAGCACGCCGCGGCCGAGGGGGAGGGCGACCTCTCCCTGGAGTACTGGCGGGAGGTGCACCAGCGCTTCTTCACCGAGCACGCCAGCCACGAGCGGGGGTTCTCCTCGGACATGCCGGTGGTGCTCGAGGAGTTCGCCGTCCTGCACGCGGAGCCCGCCGAGAGCTGAGTCCCGCCGCCCACGGGTCCCGGTGACGCCGGGACGCGCACCAGCCCAGGGTGGCTGAGCCCGGACGGTCCCGTTGTCCCGGGTGCGGGGAGCCAGAGCGGCGCCGAGATCCCACAGTGGCGCGGTCTCGTGTCCTGGGGTCAGAGGCGGTGGCGAAGCCCCGTGGCCCGCTGCGTACGACGACCGACGGCCGCGCGGACGGACTCCTCCGTCCCGACGAGGGTCACCGACTCCTGGGCGCGGGTGATGGCGGTGTAGAGCAGCTCCCGAGTCAGCAGGCGCGAGTCGGGCTCGGGGAGCAGGACCGTCACCGACCGTGCCTGACTGCCCTGGCTCTTGTGGATCGTCATCGCGTACGCGGTCTCGACCTCGGCCAGCGACGACGCAGGGTGCACGACGGGGGAGTCCGGTTCGCCGAAGGCGGCCGCCGGTCGCCCGTCCTCGCGCAGCGACATCACTCCGGTGTCACCGTTGAAGAGACCCAGCCCGCGGTCGTTCGCGGTCACGAGCAGCGGCCGACCCACCACGTGCCGACCGTGGTAGCCCGTGGCCTCGGAGAGCCAGCGCTCGATGCGGTCGTTCCACGGGCGCACGCCCCACGGCCCCTCACGATGGGCGCAGAGCAGTCGGTGACTGCCGAGCTCGCGGAGGGCGTCTGCGTGCCGACCGGCCAGCGCGAGTTCACGCAGGTCGGCCGCATGGCGAAGCAGTGGCGCGCGCAGTGCCTCGTCGACCGAGAGCACGTCGTCCAAGCGCAGGTGGCGGACCGGGCTCCCTTCGCCCGCCGCGGCCAGGAGGTCGACGACCTCGTCGGCGTCGCCGACCCGTACGGCTTCGGCCAGCGCGCCGATCTCCTGGCCGAAGCGGTGTGACGTGCGCAGGCGCACGACCGGGCGAGACGCCGTCCGAGCGGTGCCGGAGGTGTGCCGCTCATCGCCGGTGCCCGGCCTCGGGCCGTCGGCGGGCCGGGGCCGGTCCGCCTCCGCCTGGGCCGGGGAGGGAGAGGTGGTCTGCCCGGGCGGGGTGTCGTCGAGTCCGTAGCCCGCGACGAGGTCCGCGAGGACCGCGCCCGCCTCGACCGACGCCAGCTGGTCGGGGTCACCGACGAGCAGCAGACGGGAGCTGGGTCGCAGTGCCTCGAGCAGGCGCGCCGTCAGCGTGAGCGAGAGCATCGACGCCTCGTCGACGACGATGATGTCGTGCGGCAGCGGGTTGCCGCGGTCGCGCCTGAAGCGGTTGCCGCTGTCCGGCCGCCACCCCAGCAGGCGGTGGATCGTCACGGCCTCGATGTCGCTCCCCAGCCGGCGACGGTCCACCTCCGGCATGTGCGCGATGGAGGAGACGACGGACTCGCGCAGTCGCGCGGCGGCCTTGCCGGTCGGCGCGGCGAGCGCGATCCGGGGCCGGAGACCGTCGGCCTCCGCCTGCTCGAGCAGCAGGGTCAGCAGCCCGGCGACCGTGGAGGTCTTGCCCGTCCCCGGGCCACCGGCGAGCACCGTCGTCAGCTGCGAGGCCGCGACCCGCACGGCGTCACGCTGCTCCTGCCAGGTGTCGTCGGCGAAGACCCGCGCCAACCCGGCCTCGAGGATCTCGACGTCCACCGGAGGCACCGAGGCCGCCCGGCGGCGTGCGAGGTCCTCGGCCACCTGTCGTTCCTCACGGTGGTACCGGTCCAGGTAGGCCAGGCCGTGCTCCACCCGCACGACACCGGCGGTACTCACCGCGCTGTCCTCGAGGCGGGCCAGCCAGGCCTCGTCGTCGGGCAGGTCGGTGAGCACGGGGACGAGGACCTCGCGAGCGTGGGCCGGGGCCAGGCTCGTGGATCCCTCGCGCACGGCCCGTACGAGCAGGGCGAGGGTGGTGGTGACCAGCTCGTCCTCCTCCCCGACGATCTCGGTCAGCCGCCGGGCCACGTGCACGTCTGCGGCCTCGATGAGGCCCGCGGCATTGAGCTCAGCGAGCCGACCGCTCGCGGTGAGAGCGAGGCGCCGGTCGTGCCGGTCCTCGGTCTCGAATCCGACCGCGACCCCACGGGGCTCCCCGCTTCCCGGTGGCGTCGTCGCGGTGTCGTGCGCCGTGGGCGCCACCGGCGCTGCCGTGTCGTGCTCACCGGTCGGGGCCGGTGCTGCCGTGTCGTGCTCACCGGTAGGCGCCGGCGTTGCCGTGGTGCCGTTCTCGACGGACGGCTCCGCGCCCATGCTGGACGGGCCCGCGCTCATGCCGCCCCCTCCTTCGTCGTCGTTCCGTCGAGGAGGTCCGAGACGGCCTCGATGAGCGTGACCGGCGGGCGCCACGAGAAGACGCCCGTCGGGTGGCCCTCGAGCACGGGGGTCTGCGGCCCGGCCATGCCACGCAGGTAGAGGTAGAGGACCCCGCCGAGATGCTGCGCGGGGTCGTAGCCGGGCTGGCGCCACCGCAGGAAGCGGTGCAGCACGACCGCGTAGAGGATCGCCTGGAGCGGGTAGGAGGAGTGGTTCATCGCCTCACGGAGCGCGGTGTGGTCGTAGTGCCCGGTGGTGAGCGGTACGTCGGGCTCACCGAGCCAGTTCGTCTTGTAGTCCACGACGAGGTGGCGACCGCCGATCCGCAGCACGATGTCGACCGACCCGGTGAGGTAGCCGCGCAGCGGCTGGTCGCCGAGAGCCGGATCGTCCAGGACGTCGGCGAAGGGGCGCACCGGGTCATCCTCCGGCAGGTGCTCGCGCAGGAGCGCGGCGAGATCCCCGAGCACGACCTCGTCGGAGCGTGGCCGACCGGACTCGCCCCCGCCGAGCGGCAGCTCGAACTCCATCTCGCACAGCCGGTCGCGCACACCGATGTCGCGCAACGTCGCCCCCGGGGCCAGGGGGCCGAGCGGGGTGGTCATCACCTCGACGAGTGCTGCGGCCAGGCCGTCGCGATCCAGGTCGGGGACCGGCCAGCGCACGACCTGCTCCTCGATGTGCGCGCGCAGCGTCGCCAAGAGGTCGGCGGCCTGCGGGTCGGCCTCCTCGAGCACCGCGTGCACGAGGGAGCCGAAGCCTGCACCGACCGGCAGGGCGGCCATCGGGGAGGGCACGTGCGCGACACCGTCAGCGGTGGTCCCACGGGAGGTGGCGTCCTGGGCGGGGACGAGGGGGAGGTCGCCCTCGTCGTCCTCCCGGGTGGTGACCTCCGGCTCGCTGGCGACGAGGTCCTCGCTCCTCGTCGGTGCCTCGTCCATCGGCCGGGTCAGTGCGGTGTAGGAGGTACGGCGCCACCCGTCGTCGACCGTGCGCGTGAAGGTGCGCGCCGCCAGTGCGGAGCCCACCGCGTGCACGTGTGCCGGCGCCGGGTGCGGCGCGTCGACGTGCTCGACGCGCAGGGCGCCTCGTCGCTCCCACTCGAGCAGGTGCTCCTCGACGGCCTGCTCCCCGGGGACCGGGTGGTGGGTGGGCACCGCCGCCTGGTCCGCGCGGCGACCGAGGACCATCCGGTGCAAGGGGGAGGAGGGTGTGTTGCGGTCCGAGGGGAACCACCACGTGACCACCTGGCTCTGCGCGCGGGTCATCGCGACGTAGAGGAGGCGCAGCGACTCGCCGTCCTCCTCGGCGAGGTGCCGGTCCACCCGGTCACGTCGCCCGGGATCGCCCGTCACCCCGATGTCGAGGCACCGGGTGCGGTCGTCGCTGTGGAAGTGCAGCACCCCCGGCCTGCTCTTGCGGTTGCGGTCGGCGACGAAGGGCAGCATGACGATCGGGTACTGGAGCCCCTTGCTCGAGTGGATCGTCGCCAGGTGCACCGCATCGGCGTCGCTGTCGAGACGGCGGGCGCGCTCCTCCTTGTGCGCGGCGGCCATCCGCTCCCGCAGCCACGTCGTGAGGGAGGTCAGCCCGTCCCCTTCGCCGACCACCCGCTGGTGCAGGTTCTCGGCGACGTGCCGCAGGTCCGTCAGCAGCCTTTCCCCCGAGGTGTGCTCGAGGACGCGGGCGTCGAGCCCGTCGGCCGAGGCCGCGGCGAGCACCGCTGCCACGCCCCGCCGCTCGAGCAGGCCGGCCCAGGTGCGCATCCGCCGCGCGATGTCGTCGGTGAGCTCGTCGCCGAGCCGGTCCAGCTCCTCCGCGCTCGCCCCCACGAAGGGGGTCAGCGCCGCTGCCCGCACCCGCTCCGGCCGGTGGCTCAGCTCCATGGCCTCGAGGAGGGTCAGCCACGCGGCGGCGGCCGGCGACTCGTAGATGCTGTCGCTCGAGACGACGATCGAGCGCAGGCCGACCTCGGCGAGGGCGGCGTGGATCTGGTCCAGCTGGTACCGGGTGTGCGCGAGCACCGCGACGTCCCCCGCCCGGAGGGGCCGTCCGTCGAAGGTCGTCCCGCCGGCGAGCAGCCGGGTGACCTCGGCGGCGCAGTCACGGGCGACGATCGGACGGATGCCGATGATCGAGATGGTGTGGTCGCCCGGGTCGCTGACGAGGTCGCGGGGGACGACCCGCATGCGCAGCGGGTCGAGCAGCCCGTCCGGGGGCGTGCGCCCGTCGGCCACCCCGAGGCGGGAGCCCTCTCGGGCCGCGCTCACCGGGTGCACCCTGATGTCCGGGTCGCCGAGCTCGGCGCCGCGCATGAGCGTGGTGAGGGCGCGCACGAGCGGCTCGTCCGAGCGGTGGTTGACCCCGAGTGTGTGGCGGGTCGTCGCCGTCGCCGAGGCGGTGAGGTAGGTGTCGACGTCACCGCCGCGGAAGCCGTAGATCGCCTGCTTCGGGTCGCCGATGAGCACGAGCGAGCTGTGCCCGGAGAAGGCCCGGTCGAGCACCTGCCACTGCACCGGGTCGGTGTCCTGGAACTCGTCGACGAGCACGACGCTCCACCACTGCCGCATCCGCTGCCGGGCCGGTGAGTCGTCGTCGGTGAGCGCGGCCGCGAGATGGGAGAGCAGGTCGTCGTAGCTGAGCACCCCGAGCCGCTGCTTGCGGCGCTCCATCTCCGTGCGTACCTGTCGCGCGAAGCCCAGTCTCCGGTCGTCCGCCGAGCGGTCGCCGAGGGACTCGGGGTCGAGCCGGGCGTGCGGGTTCTCGGTGACCGCGCGGGCGATCTCCCCGGCCTCCGTACGGGTGAAGGCCGGCGTGCCGCCGCCGCCGAAGCCGCGGACGTACAGGTCGTCGACGACCTCGTCGCGCAGGTCGGAGAGGTCCTCGACGAGACGGGCGCGGGGGTCGGAGTCACCGGCGACACCGAGGCTGCGCAGCACGAGCTGGCAGAACTGGTGGGTCGTCGCGATCGTCGCCGCGTCGAAGTGGGTCAGGGCATCGCGCAGCCGGCGGGCCCGCGCGGTGACCTCCTCGGGGTCACCGGCGCGCAGCTGTGCCACGACGGGGTCCGTGGAGGGCAGGGCGGGGTCGGCGACCTCGCGGTGCACCTGCCGCAGGTGCTCGCGGACCCGCTCGCGCATCTCCCGGCTCGCGGCGCGGCCGAAGGTGATGACGAGCATCTCCTCCAGCGGGGTGCCCTCCGCGACGTAGCGCGCGACGAGGGCCCCGATGGTCCACGTCTTGCCGGTGCCGGCGCTGGCCTCGAGCAGCACCGTCTCGCCGCGGCGGGGCAGTGCCGCGGTGATGTCGAAGGGGGTGAGCTCGCTCATGCCGTCGCCGTCACGTTGTCCAGGGCGGGGCCCCACACGCGGGGCGCCAGGGTGGGCAGGTCGGTGCCCGGCCCGGAGACCGGCTCGAGGAGGGCCTCGAAGGGGGCGTCGGGTCCGTGGACGCGTCGCCACCACCCGTCGTCGCGCTCGCCGGGGATGACCCGCCCGTCCTTGAGGCGGGCCGGCTCCCAGTCCTGGGCGGCCCTCGTGCGGGCCACCCGGGTGCGGGTGGGGCTGCGGTGGACCGACTCGGCCCAGGCCATCGCGGTCTTCACCGGCAGCGGCAGCGGCGTCGACATCCCCAGGGTGTACACGTCGACGAGCTCGGCCAGGTGGGAGCGGGCCGCGGCGGCGGGCAGCGGGCCCCGCGTGGTGCGGCTGACTCCCCGTCGCCCCTTGCCGAGGGTGGAGGCGAACCACTCCGCCTCCTCCCCGGCGGAGAGGGCCAGCAGGCGCAGCCACGAGGCGATGTGGTGCTTGGCCGCCAGCCGGCTGAAGGTCACGTCGACGACGTGCCCGCCACGGACCCCGTCGACCGTGCCCGTGAGCCGGCGGCCACCGGGGAGCACGAGGTCGACGTCGACCGAGCGCACCGGCCCCCCAGGGCCCTGCGCGACCTGGGCGACGATGCCCTCGACCTGATCGACGATGGGGGCGAGCGCGAGATTGCCGAGCTCCCCCGGCGGCAGGTCGCCGCACAGCAGCTCGGCGGTGTAGACCGCGTCCTGCGGCCGCCCGGCCAGCCGGGCGGCGAGGGCGCGGTCGCCGATGGACCACTTCTCGAGGCCGTCGAGGTCGATGGGCAGGCGGTCGCTGACCTCCTCGGCCTCGCGGGAGACCCCGACCTGGAGCCGGTCGCGGAGGAAGCCGCGTCCGGGGTGCTCGAAGAAGGCGACGAGGTCGGCCAGGGCGACGTCCTCCACCGCGGTCGCCGGCAGGGGGGCGCGCAGCAACCGCGGATCGGCCGGGCCGGCCCCCCGGCTGGCGCGGGCCCCACCGAGCGCCGCCAGGTCGAAGCTGAAGGGGTCTCCCTCCGCGAAGTTGCGCGGGTCGAAGGGCTGGAGCGGGTGCTCGATCACCTCGAGGGGCGCGGTCGTCGTCTCCCGGGCGGCGTCGACGAGCTCACCCAGTGGGACCGCCGGTGGCCGCCGCTCGCCGCTGTGCTCGTCGGCGCCGGTGTAGCAGACGACGAGGCGCTCGGTGGCGGCCAGGACGGCATCGAGCAGCAGCTGACGGTCCTCGCTGCGGGCATCACGTTCACCGGTCAGCGGCCGTCGGGCGAGCACGTCGTCCCCGTCCACGCCCTGCTGCCGGGGGAAGGTGTCGTCATCCATGCCGAGGAGGCACACGACCCGGTGGGGCACCGAGCGCATCGGTGTCATCGTGCAGACGGTGAGCCCTCCGGTGCGGAAGCTGGCTCGACTCGGTCGTCCGGCCAGCTGGTCGGCGAGCAGCGCCCGCACGTCCGCCAGGCGCAGGGGCACCTCGTCTCGGGCATGGCGGGCGGCCCGGGAGAGGGTGCGCTGGAGGTCACCGACCTGCCACTGCTCGGTCGCGGGCACGTCGGTCAGCGACAGCACGGCCTCGGTGAGGACGGCCATCCAGCCGGAGGCGGTCCGCGCGCTCTCCATGGCGTCCAGTCCCGCGCCGATCCGGTCGAGCAGCTCGCTCAGCCGGCCGACGAGGTCCACCGAGCCGCTGCCGACGTCGTCCAGCGGCATGACGGCCGCCACGTGCAGGGGACCGTCGGCCGAGACGCCGACGCCCAGCTGGAGCCGGTCCAGCCCGAAGCGCCAGGTGCCCTGCTCCTCCTTCTCCAGGGCGAAGGGGGCCCGTCCCGGCGCGTCCAGGCCCCACCGGATCCCCGCGTCGGTGACCCACCGCGTGATCGTCGCGAGGTCGTCGTCGTCGAGCCGGAAGCGATGCCGGACCGGCGGCGCCGCGGCCAGGTCGAGCACCTCGCTCGCGGTGAGCCGCCCCCCGGCGAGGCCGACGAGTCGGTCGGCGACGTCGAGCAGCGGGTTGGTCGCGCGCAGCGACCGGTCCGCGAGACGCACCCGCAGCCGGTGCGCGGGGTGGGTGTCGACGCCCTCGGCGTCGGTGCCGTGGTCCCCGCGGCCGAAGGCCGCGCCGATGAGCGGGGCATAGGTCTCGACGTCGGGGCACATGACGAGGACGTCGCGCGGCTCCAGGGTGGGGTCCTCCTCGAGGAGCCCCACGAGGACCTCGCGCAGGACCTCGACCTGGCGGGTGGGCCCGTGGCAGGCGTGCACCTGGATCGAGCTGTCGTCGGCACCGACCTCGCGTGCCGGCCGGTCCGCGGGGTCGTGATCGGCGCCGATGTCCGCCTGGAGCCACTCGAGCACGCTCGTCGGCTCGGGGAGATCGGTCGGCTCGTGCGACGTCGAGGCGTCGGTGGCGGGTCCCGCGGGCGTGGCCCGCGCCGCGCCCAGCACGCGGAAGAGCTCGCGCGAGTCGCGCCCGAGCGAGGCGAGCAGCGGGTGCTCGACGAGCCGGCTCGTGGCGTCCTCGCTGCGCGGCACGACCTCGTGCGCGTCCGCGTCGACGAGTCGCTGCCAGAGCGCGCCCGAGGGCTGCGGCAACCACAGGTGCACCTCCCGGGAGGCCGCCAGCGCATCGAGCAGCTCCACCTCCGTGACGCCGAGACGGGTGTGCCCGAAGAGGGAGAGCCGGTCGGGCAGGTCGAGGCCGTCGCCCCCTTCGCCGGGGTCGGCGGCACGCAGCCGGGCCACGGTCTCGGCATGACGCACGTCGGGCGGTGGTGCCTCCACCACCGCCACCAGCCGTCGCCACAGCTCCGGCTGCCAGGTCAGGTCCGGGTCGAGCGCGCCGCCCTCCGGGCGGCCGTCGGTGTCCCGCCCCTCGCGCCAGTCGGTGAGCAGCCGCGGCCGGCTGACGCCGTAGCGGTGGAAGAGACCGGCCAGCCGCAGCGCCACCGAGTAGCGTCGGCCGGCGCGCACCTCGGCGGCCTCCGCATCGTCCTCCTCGTCCGCGCCGAGATGGCGGGTCAGGTCGGCGCACCAGGGCTGCCCGAGCGAGGCGTCGATGACCTCCAGAAGAGGCCAGACGAGGTGCTGCGGCAGCCACGGGTCGTCCTCGTCGCGGCCGGTGAGCAGCGTGACCAGCGAGCTCGGCCGGAGGAACTCCACCCCCGCGCAGACCCCGTCCTGCCGGCCGCCGGCCGCGCCCAGACGGTGGGAGAGCCGCTGGGCCAGCCACCGCTCGATGCCCTGCTCCGGCACGACGACGACCTCCCGGGCGAAGGGGTCCGCCAGCGGGTGCGCGAGCAGCTCGCCGAGACCGTCGGCGAGGTGGTCGGTGCGTTGCGCGCGGTGCAGGTGAAGGGCCACGAGAGCGACCGTATCGGGGTGGGGCGACAGCCGTGCGGTGCCATACACAGGGGCGGTGCCCCTTCGTCACCCGCTCGCAGGACCTCGCCCAGGGCGCACAGGAGCCCCGGCCCCGTGCGGAGGCGGGATCATCGGGGCGACCCGGTACTCGCGGTGCGCCCGTGGTCAGTCCCCGGCCAGCACCTCCGCGAAGACCGAGGCGTCGACGTTCCCGCCGGAGGCGATGACGACGACGGACCGACCGGCGAAGCGTTCCGGTCGGCCGAGGACCGCGGCGAGGGCGGCCGACCCGCCCGGCTCCAGGACGAGCTTGAGGGTGCGGAAGGCCTCGCGCATCGCCCGGCGGGCCTCGTCGTCGCCCACGGCCAGCGGCTGCACGCCCAGCCGGGTCAGCGCGGCGAGGGTGTGCTCTCCGACGGCCGCCGCGCCGAGCGCGTCGAGGAGGATGCCGCCCTGCGTCGGCACCTTCTCGATGGTGCCCGAGGCGAGCGAGCGGGCCAGCTTCTCGTAGCCCTCCCGCTCCACGGCGAAGGGGGCGACGCCCGGGTGGGTGTGACGCAGCGCCTCGACCACACCGGAGGAGAGACCACCCCCGCTGCAGGGGACGACCACCGCGTCAGGCGTGATGTCGAGCTCGGCGAGCTGGTCCACGACCTCCAGGCCCACCGTGCCCTGACCGGACATCACCCGCACGTCGTCGAAGGGGTGGACGAGGGTGGCTCCGCGCTCGCGCAGCAGCCGCCCGCCGACCTCCTCCCGGTCCTCGGTCGCCGGGTCGTAGAAGACGACCTCGGCGCCCCACCACCGGCAGCCCTCCACCTTGACCCGGGGAGCGTCGGCCGGCATGACGATGGTCGCCCGGGTGCCGGTCATCCGCGCGGCGGCGGAGACCGCCTGGCCGTGGTTGCCGGTCGAGAAGGCGAGCACCCCGGCCGCCCGCTCCGCGTCGGTCAACGAGAGCACCGCGGTGAGCGCGCCGCGCATCTTGAAGGACCCGGTGAGCTGGAGCGACTCGGCCTTGACGAGCACCCGCGCCCCCACGACCTCGTCGAGGACGGGGGAGGTGAGCAGCGGGGTGCGGCGCACGCTCCCGTCGATCCGTCGTGCGGCCTCCCTGATCGATGCGATCCCGAAGTCCATGGTGACCTCCTACCCGCCGCGCGGCGTCGCCCCGCGCTCCTCGAGCATCTGCGTCATGGTGTCCACCTCGGCCGTCTGGCTCGAGATGATCGCGTCGGCGAGCTGCTCGACCGGCTCGACCCCGCTGTCCAGGACGGCCTCG
Source organism: uncultured Janibacter sp. (assembly GCA_964430615.1). Taxonomy (GTDB): domain Bacteria; phylum Actinomycetota; class Actinomycetes; order Actinomycetales; family Dermatophilaceae; genus Janibacter. The sequence continues at coordinate 23,513 of CAYSGN010000014.1, forward strand.
GCCATGGGGACGCCACCGCGGTGATGGTCGATCATCAGCTGGAGGTAGAAGATCTCGGCCTTCTCGCCGCGCAGGCCGCGCAGCTTCTCCAGCTCCTTCTCCGAGGCCATCCCCTTCATCCGGCCGTCCTTCTCGAGCATGTCGTCCCCGCCGTGGCTGTGCCCGGTGAGCCTCATCCAGTCCATCGGCTCGCCGGGGCCGGTCGGGGGCAGCCCCCACACCTGCAGCCAGCCGGCCATCTGGCCCGACTGGTGCTCCTGGGTGCGGGCGATGTCGTAGGCCAGGGAGCGCACCTCGGGGTCGTCGGTGCGGTCCCGCACGATCCAGGACATCTGGACCGCCTGGTCGTGGTGGGTCTGCATGTCCCGGGCGAAGCCGGCCGCGGCACTCTCGTCCGAGGGCATCTCCGGGCCGCTCGTCGACCGGCCGAGCGCGAGCCCGCCGACGAGCCCGACCGCGAGCGCGACGAGGACGGCGAGGACGACCTTGGCGTTCACCCGACCATGCTCTCCGACGGGTCCACGCCGCCGGTGCACGCCGCGCCCGGCTCCGGGGTCTGCTCACCCTGGCGGTACTCGCGGATGAAGCCCTCGATCCGCGGGTCGTCGGCCGAGTCGACGACGAGCTGGTGGTTCCACGCCGAGAGGACGATCTTGCCGGGCATCTCGCCCTCGTAGGGGGAGAGCAGACCGTAGGTGTCCGGGGTCGCCTCCTCGAGCGTGCCGACCTCGCTCTCCGAGAGGCCCTTCTCGTAGGTGATCCACACGGCCCCGTGCTCGAGGGAGTGGACGGCGTGCTCGTTCGGGACCGGCTCGTCGTACACGCCGCAGTTGAGCCAGACCGGGTTGTGCTCGCCGCCGACGGGCGGGGACTCCTTGTAGTCCACCTGGCCCTGGGTGTGCTTCTGCCCCTCGTAGTCGAAGGTCTCCACGGCATCGAGGTCGGAGCCGGCCTCGCGCTCCCCGCGCTCGCTGACGATGGCCCAGCCGACGGCCGCGACGATGAAGGCGATGACGACGCCTGCGGCGACCGTCAGCAGGGTCGCGCGGCGGCGCTCGCTGGCCTGCTGCGCCTTGCGGGCCTCGGCGAGCTTGGCCTCGCGGGCGGAGAGGTTCTTCTTGGACTTCTTGCTCATGGGTCCCTCGGTCCTCGGGGGGGCGGATGGGCGGATGTCGAGAAGAGTGTCACACCGGTGTCTGGGAGCCTGCTGCCAGAGGGTGCGGCTAGCCTTTCGGCCATGCGCAGCGACACGACGACGATCGCCTCCCCGAAGGACTCGGCCCCCCTCTTCGTGCGGACCTGGCTACCGGACGGTGAGCCGAAGGCGGTCGTCCAGGCCGCCCACGGGATGGCCGAGCACTCGGGCCGCTACGAGCGCTTCGCCCGCGCGCTGACCGACGCCGGCTACGCGGTGTGGATGCACGACCACCGTGGTCACGGGGAGACCTCCCCGCTGCCGGACGACACGGGCTACTTCGCCGACGAGGACGGCTGGGACACCGTCGTCGAGGACCTGCACGCGATCACCGAGGCCATCCAGGAGGCCCATCCCGGGCTGCCGATCTTCTACTTCGGCCACTCCATGGGCTCGCTGCTCGGCCGGGACTTCGTCACCCGCCACGGGGAGGACCTCGCCGGAGCGGTCTTCAGCGGCACCACCGGGGACCAGGGGCTCCTGGGCCGCGTGGGGGAGCTCGTCGCCAGGGTCGAGTCCCGACTGCGGGGCGCACGCGCGCGCTCGCCGCTCATGGACACGCTCACCTTCGGCGGCTACAACCGGCAGTTCCGACCGGTGGACACCCGCTTCGACTGGCTCAGCCGGGACCCCGACGAGGTGGCCCGCTACCTCTCCGACCCGCGGTGCGGCGAGATCTTCACCACGAGCTTCTACGCCGACCTGCTCGGGGGCGTCAACCGCCTGCCCGGCCTCGCCGCGCGGACCCCCACCGACCTGCCCGTCCTGCTCACCTCCGGTGACGCGGACCCCGTCGGAGGCAGCGGGAAGGGCGTGCGCCAGGTGGGCGAGGCGCTCGCCGCCGCCGGTGTGCGCGACGTCTCGGTCACCCTCTACCCAGGTGGCCGCCACGAGATCCTCAACGAGCTCAACCGTGACGAGGTCACCGCGGACATCATCGGTTGGCTCGACGAGCACCTGCCTGCGTGAGCACCCCTCAGGCGGCCCCGGCCCGGGGCGAAGGGCGGTACCGCGTGGGCGGTCTGCTGCTCGCCCTCGCCGTGCTCTACCTCGTCGGAGAGCTCGTCGCCGCGGCCGGCTGGCAGGGACGGCCGTACGCGTGGACGAGCGATGCCATCAGCGCCCTCGGGGTGCCCGAGGTGCAGCACTGGGGTGGTGAGGCGCGCTCGACCAGGTACCCCCTGATGAACGCGACCTTCGTCCTCACCGGCCTCCGGGCGGTCGCCGCGGCCGTGGTGCTGGCCCCCTTCGCCCCTCGTCGCAGCCGGCCGGCGGTGCTCGTCCTCGCCGTCCTCTACGGCGTCGGTCTCGTCCTCGTCGGTCTCTTCCCCTCCGGCGAGACCCCGGCCCGCCAGATCGGGCACGGCAGCGGCGCCATCCTGGGGCTCTACGTGGGCACCGTCCTGCTCATCGCCCTGACCTACGGCCTCTCCCGGGCCCACCCCCGCGTGGCAGTGCTCACCGGGTGCTGCGCCCTGGTCGCCGTCGTCGGGTGCATCGGCATGCCGGCCGTGCCCGGCCGGTTCGGGCTCTTCGAGCGGCTCGCCGTCGACGCCCTCATCCTCTGGCAGGTCGTCGTCGGTCTCCTCGTCCTCGGCTCCCGCCCTCGGGCGGACGTCACTCGAGACGCGGCTCGCTGAGCGTCCGGCGTCCCGGCTCGGGGGCCACCTCGGCCCTGGGCAGGGAGCCGGCGGCCACCCCCTTCGTCGCGGCGGCGGCCCGCACGGCGTCGACGACGAGGGTGAGCGACGGACGCACCGGCGCCCGTCGGTGAGCGATCGAGACGGTGCGCATCACCGGCTCCTCCAGGGCGAGGATGTCCACGCCCGGCGGGAGCATCTCCAGCGCGAGGTCCGAGACGAGGGTGACCCCGAGCCCGCCGGCGGCCATCGCCAGGGCGGTCGGCTGCTCCTCGACGGTGTGCGCGATCCGGGGTTCGAAGCCCGCCTCGTGGCAGGCCGCGCGGACGGCGCCGCCGAACTGGGAGCGTCGGCCGGCGAGGATCCACGGGTACTCCGCCAGGCCGGCGAGCGAGACCGTCTCGCCGGGCAGCATCCCCGTGGGCGCGGCGGCGTGCAGCCGCTCGACCGCGACGACCGCCCGCACGAGGGCCGGGTCGCGGTGGATGGGTTGTCCGGAGTAGTCGATGACGAAGGACATGTCCAGCTGTCCGTCGCGCACGGCCTCGGCCGTCTCCTCGGGTGCGAGCTCTACGGTGCTCACGGTGACGCCAGGATGGCTCTGCATGAGCGAGGCGAGCGCGGTGGGCACGAGCCCCGAGGCGACCGACGCCCACACCCCGAGGGTCAGTCGTGCGGTCAGGCCCTCCTGGGCCTCGTCGAGGGCACCGGTCGCCCGGTCGACCGCGGCGAGGATCTCGTCGGCGTGCTCCGAGAGGAGCATCCCGAGCTCGGTGAGCTGGAGCCTCCTGCCGTGCCGCTCGACGAGCTCGACGCCGACCTCCCGCTCCAGCTGGGCCAGCTGCTGGGAGACCCCCGACGTGCTGTAGTGCAGCGCCTCGGCGACAGCGGTCACCGTGCCCCGGCGACGTAGCTCCCGGAGCATCTGCAGTCGACGCAGCGAGAGCTCCATGGCGACAGCGTGGCACGCCCGGGCGCCCATGGGGGCGCTGCGCGCGATCGTGAAGTGTCGCTGCAGATCACCGTGAACCAACTGTTGGTGGACGCCGCCGCGCCCTCGGACCCACGCTGGCCGTATGGGGCAACGAGGCCCCACACCCGGATTCGGAGGTGGCTGACATGACGTTGATGGACAACAGGGGACACCTGGACAAGCAGCAGATCCTGGACGACGCGACCGCCATCCCTCTGGATCTCACCGAGGCGCCCCCGGCGCACGAGGTGACCTGGCGCGACCCGGTCACCGGCGCCGACGGGTACCTCGTCGTGCAGACCCTCGTCGGCGGCCTGGCCACCGGAGGCACCCGGATGCGTCCCGGCTGCACCCTCGACGAGGTCACCGACCTGGCCCGCGGCATGGCGACGAAGACCGCCACCTTCGGTCTGCCCGTCGGCGGCGCGAAGGGCGGGATCGACTTCGACCCGAAGGACCCCCGGGCCTTCGGGGTGCTCGAGCGCTACTGCGAGGCGATGCGCCCGTGGCTGGACCGGCACTGGGTCACTGCCGAGGACCTCGGTGTCTCCCAGGAGCGCATCGACGCGGTCTTCGCCGAGCTGGGGCTCTCGCAGTCCTACCACGCGGCGATCGACCGCTCGCCGGACCCGGCACGCACCCTCGAGCGCGTCCGCGCCGGGCTGAGCGCGGTGACCGAGGACGACTTCCCGCTCCCTCTCGGTGACGTCATCGGAGGCTACGGCGTCGCCCACGCCTGCCTGGGCACCGCGGTGGCCCTCGGGTGGCCCCCGTCGTCCACGACCGTGGCCGTCCAGGGCATCGGGACCATGGGCGGCGGGGCCGCCTGGTACCTCCACGAGGCGGGCGTGCAGATCGTCGCCATCGCGGACGCCGCGGGCACGCTGCGCGACGAGGACGGGCTGGACATCCCGGCCCTGCTCGCCGCACGTGACGAGTACGGCGAGATCGACCGGGCCCAGGTGCCGGAGCACGTCGAGCAGCTGCCGCGCGACGCGGTGCTCTCCACCCCCGTCGACATCCTCGTCCCGGCCGCCGTGTCCTACGCGATCAACGAGGACAACGTCGTGCACGTGGCGGCGAAGGTCGTCGTCGAGGCGGCCAACACCGCGACCACCCCGGCCGCCGAGGACGAGCTCATCGCCCGCGGGGTCGCCGTCGTCCCGGACTTCGTCGCGAACGCCGGGGCCGCCGCGTGGGCCTGGTGGCTGCTCCAGGGCCAGGTGGGGACCGACCCGGAGGACTCCTTCCGCCGGCTGCGCAACGAGATGCAGACCAAGGTCGCCGTGATCATGGAGGCGTGGAGCACCGATCGGGTGCCGCCGCGGCAGACCGCCCGCGGGATCGCGGCGAGCAACCGCGAGGCGCTCGCCGGCGCGGAGATCATCGTGCCCTGACGACCTGTGGTCGTCGCTCGCGTGGACGAGCCGAGGAGCCGGGCACCGATCGGACCCGACCGGTGCCCGGCTCGTGCCGGTGTCGGGTCGGTCTCGTGCCGTGCCGGTGTCGCGCGTCGCCGGTTCAGCCGGCGCGCTTGGTCGTCAGCCGCTGCACCGCGTCATCGAGGTGGTGACGCACATGATCGAGCACCTCGTCCGCGGGAGCGTCCCGGATCGCGCGGCGCAGGTCCTCGTGCTCGCGCACCTGGGTGCGCAGGTCCGGATAGGTCGTGCGCAGCTCGCTCAGGCACAGCCGCGTCTCGACGATGAGGGTGCGCATCGCCCGGATGAGCCGTGGGCTGCCCGAGCACTCGACGAGCGTCTCGTGGAAGGCCAGGTCCGCGTCCGAGACCCCAGGACCGTCCCCGTCCCGGGCGGCTGCCTTCATCCGGCGAACGGGTGGGCCGAGGGCCCGGTGGGCCCGCTGCCGGCCCGTCTCGAGGAGGGTCTCCACGGCGCCGCGCTCGATCGCGGCCCGGGCCCGGTAGACATCAGCCATGTCCTCCGCCGTCAGCTCGACGACGAAGACCCCGCGGTTCGTGATCGCCTCGAGGATGCCCTCGGAGACCAGGCGTTGCATGGCCTCGCGCAGGGGGCCCCGCGACACCTCGAAGCGATGGGCCAGGTCGGCCTCGCCGAGCTGGGCGCCGGGCGGCAGGGTGCCCGCGACGACCGCCGCCCGCAGCTCGTCGGCGATGTACTCGACGGTCGAGCGGCGCGGAGCGGGGGTGAGGTCGGCGTCCGGCATCAGGCGACGCCCTTCGCGAGCAGCTGGCCGAGACCGTCCGCGCGCACGGACGCACCGGCGATCCGCAGGCCCTGCCAGATCGTCACCTGGTTGGCGGTGAGCACCGGCTTGCCCAGGCGCTGCTCGGCGCGGGTGATGACGCCGAGGGTGTGCATCGCCGTGTCCGGGACCAGGACCGCCTCGGCATCGTCCCGGTCCGCGGCGACGATGAGGTCGACGACCTCGCCGGGGAGCAGGGTGCCGACCTCCGCGGCGGTGTCGATGCCGGCGCTGGACATCGCAAGGACCCGGATGCCGCCGTCGGCGAGGTAGTCGACGAAGAGCTGGGCGATGTCGTCCGGGTAGCTCGCCGCGACCGAGACCGTGGCCACCCCGAGCGCGGTGATCGCCTCGACGAAGGCGGGGCTCGTGCTCGACGTGGGCACGCCCGTGACGGCGGCCAGTCGATCGACTTGCTCGTGGGCTCCGCTGACCCCGCGCACGAAGCTGCCGGAGGTGCAGGCCCACATCACCGAGTCCGGCGCGTGCCCGGCGAGCTCGTGGGCTCCACCGGCGAGCCGCTCCGGGCTGCCGAGGTCGAGCAGCTCCGGGACGGCGTGCAGGTCGGTGCCGTAGATGTGGGCGACCGGCAGCGACACCCCGAGCTGCTCGGCGGCGAAGGGGTAGTCGTCCTCGGCGGCGTGGTCGGGGTAGATGATCCCGACCGTCGGTCGGTCGGTGGTCATGGCGTGTCCTTCCGTCGTTCGTCCGGCTCGGCGGCCTCGAGCGGGCCGGGCTCGTCACCGAGCAGCGGGGTGATCCAGCTGCCCGGACCCATCATCGGCAGGCCCATCCGCAGCAGGCAGGCCCACACGGTCAGCTGGTTGGCGGTGAGCACGGGCTTGCCGAGCTCACGCTCGAGGGGCGCGATGATGTCGTAGGTCGGCAGGTTGGTGCAGGAGACGAAGATCGCCTCGGCGCCCGGGTCGTCGGCCGCGAGGATGAGCTCGGCGACGGTGCGGTAGTTGACCCGCCAGATCCCGCCGCCGAGGCCGAGGTGCTGGGCGTGGATGACCTCCACGCCGGTCTCGGCGAGGAAGGTCACCAGCCGCCGGGTCAGCAGCTCGTCGTACGGGGTGATGACCGAGATCCGGCGCAGGCCGAGGGCGCGGACCGCTTCGACGAGGGCGCCGGAGGTGGTCACCGCGTCGGGGGCGCCGGCCTCGACCATCGCCTGGCACAGCCTGGCCTCGTACTCGAGCCCGTTGATGAAGCTGCCGGAGTTGCACAGGTAGGCCACGACCTCCGGCTCGATGCTCAGCACGTCCCGGGTGGCGTCCTGGAGCACCTTGGGGGTGGAGACGAGCTCGGCCATCTCGAGGCTGACCGGTACGGGCTCGAAGGGGGTGCGCGCCAGGTGGAAGCTGACCTCCAGAGGCGCCCATCTCCACAGCTCCCGTTCGAGGGCCAGGTCGAAGGGGGCGATGACCCCGATCCCGCGCTGCGCGAGGGGGCCATCGAACTCGATGTCGGTCAGCTCCACGTAGGGGACCTCGCCTTCGGTGAGGCAGGATTGCCAGATTGTTGACAATTTAGGAGCGTCGATTCTACGTTGTCAACATGCCCAGGCAGTCCGTGGTCGTGGTGCTGCACGACGGTGATCTCCCGAGCGACGAGGCGATGGCGCCAGTGGTCGAGCGGGCCGCAGAGGTGCGGTACGCGACGGCCGAGGAGCTGCCCGACGCGATCCGCGGTGCGGACGTGCTCTTCGCCTACGACTTCTTCTCCCAGGCGATCCCGGATGCCTGGGGCGCGGCCGACTCCCTTCGTTGGATCCACGTCGCCGCCACCGGCGTCGACGCGATCCTCTCCCCGGAGGTGCGGGAGGGCGATGTCACGCTGACCAACTCCCGCGGGGTCTTCAACGAGTCGATCGCCGAGTACGTGCTCGCGCAGGTGCTCAGCTTCGCCAAGGACCTACCGCAGTCCTGGCAGCTCCAGCGGGCGCACCGGTGGGTGCACCGGGAGTCCGAGCGGGTCGCCGGCACCCGGGCGCTCGTCGTGGGTACCGGTCAGATCGGTCGGGCCATCGCCCGGCTGCTCACGGCCGTCGGGGTGCAGGTCTCGGGGGCCGGCCGGAGGGCGCGTGAGGGCGACCCGGACTTCGGGAGCGTCGTCGCGCAGGACGATCTGCACGAGGCGCTCGGACGTGCGGACTGGGTGGTCGGCATCGCCCCGCTCACCGAGGCCACGACCGGGATGTTCGATGCCGCGGCCTTCCGGGCGATGGCCGACCACGCCCGCCTCATCAACGTCGGTCGCGGGGAGTCGGTCGTCACCGACGACCTCGTCACCGCCCTTCGCGAGGGGGCCATCGCCGGAGCCGCGCTCGACGTCATCGACGTCGAGCCGCTGCCGGAGGACCACCCGCTCTGGGACCTGCCGAACGTCGTCATCACCCCGCACAACTCGGGGGACTTCATCGGTTGGCGCGAGGAGCTCGTGGACCTCTTCGCGGAGAACTTCGCACGCTGGGTCGACGAGGAGCCGCTGAGCAACGTCGTCGACACCTCACTGGGTTACGTACCGAGCACCGGGAGCTGAGATGAACCCCACCGAGATGACCGCCGTCGAGCTCGTCGCCGCCTACGGGGCGGGCGAGCTCTCGCCGGTCGAGGCAGCCGAGTCCGTCCTCGACCGCATCGAGGAGGCCGACGGGGAGCTGAACTCCTACTGCCTGGTCGATCGCGAGACGACCCTGGAGATGGCCCGCGCCTCCGAGGAGCGGTGGCGCGGCGGCCACCCGCAGGGACTGCTCGACGGGGTGCCGATCTCGATCAAGGACATCTTCCTGACGAAGGGGTGGCCGACCCTGCGCGGCTCGCGTGCGGTCGACCCCGACCAGCCGTGGGAGGTCGACTCCCCGGTCGCGGCCCGGCTGCGCGCCGACGGCATGGTCTTCACCGGCAAGACGACGACCCCCGAGCTGGCCTGGAAGGCGGTCACCGACAGCCCGCTCACGGGGGTCACCCGCAACCCCGTCGACCCGAGCACGACCGCCGGCGGGTCCTCCGGCGGCGCGGCCGCCGCGGTGGCCGCCGGCATGGGGCCGCTCGCTGTCGGCACCGACGGCGGGGGGAGCGTGCGCATCCCCGCCTCCTTCTGCGGGATCGTCGCGCTCAAGCCGACGCACGGGCGCATCCCGATGTTCCCCGCGAGCCCGTTCGGGCCGCTGGCGCACGCGGGCCCGATGACCCGCACGGTCGAGGACGCCGCGCTGCTCATGGACATCCTCTCCCTGCCGGACCCGCGTGACCCCACGTCGCAGGCCCCGCCGCGGCTGACCTTCCGCGGCGAGCTCGGTCGGGACCTCGTCGGTCTGCACGTGGCGTACTCGAAGGACCTCGGGTACGTGACGGTGGACCCGGAGGTCGCCGACATCTGCGACGCAGCGGTGGCGAAGGTCGCCGCGGCCGGCCTCGAGGTCGCGGACGTCGACCCGGGCTTCGAGGACCCCTACGACGCCTTCCAGGTGCTGTGGGCGGCGGGCGCCGCGACGCTGCTGCGCACGATGCCCGGGGCGCGGGAGACGATCGACCCGGGGCTGGGCCGTGTCTGGGACGAGGGGGAGAAGCACTCCGCCGTCGAGTTCCTCCAGGCCCAGGCCGTCTCCGCCGCGCTCGGGATCACGATGGGCCGCTTCCACCAGGAGCACAACCTGCTCATCACGCCGACGATGCCGATCGTCGCCTTCGAGGCCGGTCACGACGTGCCGCCGGGCAGCGACGTCGCGACCTGGCCCCAGTGGACGCCGTTCACCTACCCCTTCAACATGACCCAGCAGCCGGCGATCAGCATCCCCTGCGGGACCACCGCCGCCGGGCTCCCGGTGGGGCTGCAGATCATCGGGCCGCGCCACTCCGACGACCTCGTCCTCGCGGCGGCCAGGATGGTCGAGCAGGTCCTCGCCTGACCTGCCCGTCCCCCCTCCTCGCCGAACCCCGCTCGTCTCTCCTCGCCGAACCCCGCTCGATGTCCGCGAGCACCGCACCGCGCGGAGCCCCCCTCGCGGGCATTGGGTAGGGCTCGGCGCCACCGTTACCGCAATGACACCCCCAGGGATGGTCAGCGAGCAGTAAAGTTCCTCCATGAGGGCGTGGGGGATTGCTCTGGTGGCACTCGTGGCTCTGCTGGCACCGTCGGGGGTGGGTGCCCAGCCGGTGGCGGACGCGGCGCCGCAGGTGGCGGCCGACGGGGTGCTCAACCCCTCCGGACCCGTGCTGAGCCGTCTGCAGGGCGCCACGCGCTACGAGACCTCCGCGAAGATCTCGGCGCACCGCTTCGCCGACCCGAGCGCGGCGTCGGTGGTCTACCTCGCCCGAGGTGACCTCTTCGCGGACGCGCTCGCGGCCGGGGCCCTCTCCGACGGCCCGGTCCTCCTCGTGCCCTCGTGCCGCGGGGTCCCCTCCGGCGTGGCCGCCGAGATCGATCGCCTCGACCCGGGCCGGGTCATCGCCCTCGGCGGGACGCAGGCCGTGTGCCCCGCGACGCTCGCCGCTGCCGCGGACGGGCGCCCGGCCGCGCGGATCGGGGGAGAGGGGCGGTACGCGACCGCGGCACTCATCGCGGAGCGGGCCTACCCGGGCGGCAGCGACCGGGTGTACCTGGCGAAGGGGGAGAACTCCCCCGATGCCGTCGTGGGCGGCACCCTCACCGACGGTCCCGTGCTGCTCGCGGACAAGACGGGTGCCTCGGTCCCGGCAGCGACGAAGGAGGCCGTCGCGGCACTCGACGCCGAGGAGGTCGTCGCCCTCGGAGGCGCGGTCGCTGTCTCCGACGGGGCGCTGACCACTGCCGCTGCGGGACGCTCGACAGGACGTCTCGCGGGCGCCGACCGATACGCGACCGCGGTCGCGGTGGCCGAGCACGCCTACCCCGGGAGCAGCTCGCGGGCCTACCTGGCCCGCGGTGACGGGCGCAACTACGTCGACGCGGTCGCCGCCGGGGTGCTCACCGACGGGCCGGTCCTGCTGGCCCACGGCCCGTGCACCTGGCTGCCCCGGGCGACCGAGCAGCACCTCGCGGACGTCGACCCCGGCCGGGTCGTCGCTCTCGGGGGCACGGGTGCGCTGTGCGACACCGTCCTGCGGCAGGCATCGCGAGCGGTCGCGCCGCCGACGGCACCGAGCTGCGCGTCGGTGAAGTGCGTCGCCCTGACCTTCGACGACGGGCCCTCCTCGTACACGCCGCGCCTCATCGACACCCTGCTCGAGGAGAACGTGCCGGCGACCTTCTTCCTCGTCGGCCAGATGGCCGCCGCCCGTCCGCAGACCGCCCAGCTGCTCGCCATGGAGGGCTTCCAGGTCGGCAACCACACGTGGAGCCACCCGCAGATGAACCTGCTCTCCTTGACCCAGCAGCGCCGGCAGGTGGCCGACACGAACGACGTGCTCAACAGCCGGGGCATCCCGGACGCGACGATGATGCGCCCGCCCTACGGCAGCTACGACTCGAACACCCGCCGGCTCGGGGTGCCCCTCATCCTGTGGAGCGTCGACCCGCGGGACTGGGAGGCCTCGTCGACGACGTCCGGCATCCGCACACACATCCGTACCCACGTCTTCAACGGCGCGATCGTCCTCCAGCACGACACGCACGGGAAGTCGGTCGACGCGGTGCCGGGGACCATCTCCGACCTGCGCGCGCAGGGCTACCACTTCGTCACCGTGGAGCAGCTCGTGCCCGGCGCCGGCCCCGGCGACCTCGTCTACAGCCGCGGCCAGATCACCCGGTCCGGCTCGAGCCTCGCACCGGAGAGCCGGGAGCCGCGCGCGCCCGAGTCCGACGAGCTGGAGCAGCTGCGCGACGAGGCGCCCGCTCCCGACCCCGACGCGCCGCCGCTCCCGTAGACGGCGCCGTGTGATCAGGCGCGGGCGAAGGTGAGGCGCTCGCCCACGACGCCGGTGCGCCACAGGTCGTTGCACGCGGCGGCCATCTCGGCCAGCCCCTCCTCGATCGTCGCGAAGACGTTGCCCGGCACCCACCCGACGTCGCCGTTGATGAGCAGGTTGTTGCGGCCGTAGAAGATCGCCAGGTCGGTCGCCCCCTGCTCGGCGTGCGCCGTCGAGCCGGGGTCGTACCCGTAGGCGGGGTTGCCGATCTCCCACGGCTCGAAGTCGAAGAGGCACACGTCCCCGGGGATCGGGGTGATCGTCGGGTTCTCCCGGTGCGGGGCGGCCGTGATCCGGGGGATGAGCGTGTAGACCTCGTTACGCGCGTACTTCGCGTGGAAGGCGTCCCCACCGGCAGGCAGCGTCTCCCACACCGCGGCGCAGGTTCCGGGTGCCTCGTCCTCGAGCAGCCGCGCGCGGCAGGAGACCCCGCGCGACTCGAGGGCGATCCTGATGTGCTTCGCCACCGGTCAGACCTCCTTCAGCACCTCGGACCAGATCGCCAGCCCCTCGTCGACCTCCTCGGAGGAGATGACGAGCGGGGGGATCATCCGCACGGTGTTCATGTGCGCGCCGTTGGTGAGCATGAGCAGACCCTTCTCGGCGGCCTTCTGCTGGGCGGCCTTGGCCCGCTCGGTGTCGGGCCTCCCGTCGGCCGTCGTGAACTCGTTGCCGACGAGCAGCCCGAGTCCCCGCACGTCGCCGACCCCGTCGTCACCGGCCGAGCGGGCGCCCTCGAGGAGCTGCTTCCCGCGCTCGGCGGAGTTGGCCACGAGGCCCTCCTCCTCGATGACGTCGAGGGTGGCCGCCGCGGCGGCGCACGCGACGGCGTTGGCCCCGTAGGTGCCGCCCTGCGAGCCCGGCCACGCCTTGGCCATGAGCTCCTCGGAGGCGGCGATGCCGGAGATCGGGAAGCCGGAGGCGATCCCCTTCGCCAGGGTGATCACGTCGGGGCGCACGTCGAAGTGCTGGTGCCCGAAGTACCTCCCGGTCCGCCCGAAGCCGGTCTGCACCTCGTCGACGACGAGCAGGATCCCGTGCTCGTCCGCCCGCTCGCGCAGCCCCTGCATGAAGGCGGTGTTCGCCGGGATGTAGCCCCCTTCGCCGAGGACCGGCTCGATGATGAAGGCGGCCGTCTCCTGCGGGGAGGTGAGCGTGGCGAAGATGTAGTCCAGCTCCTGGAGGGCGAAGCGGGTGGCCTCCTCCTCGCTCCACCCGTAGCGGTAGGCGGTGGGGAAGGGGGCGACGTGCACCCCGGACATGAGCGGGCTGATGCCGGCCGAGAAGCGGGTGCCGGAGGTGGTCATCGTCGCCGTCGCGACGGTGCGCCCGTGGAAGCCGCCGTGGAAGACGATGACGTTCGGGCGGCCGGTCGCCTGCCGCGAGAGGCGCAGGGCGGCCTCCAGCGCCTCGCTGCCGGAGTTGGCGAAGAAGAGGGAGTTCAGGCCCTCGGGGAGCACGCCGCCGAGCTTCTCGACGAGGCGCTGGAGGGGCTCGTGCATGACGGTCGTGTACTGGCCGTGGATGAGCTTGCCGACCTGCTCCTGGGCGGCGGCGACGACCTTCGGGTGGCAGTGCCCGGTGCTCACGACGCCGATGCCGGCGGTGAAGTCGAGGTAGCGGCGACCATCCGTGCCGAAGACCTCGCATCCCTTCGCGTGGTCGACGGTGACGGGCGTGGCCTGCTTGAGTACGGGGGAGAGCGCAGTCATCGAGAAACCTCCATTGGTTGTCTGATTGTTGACAATACTTCTACGATGGCGGGAACGGCAAGGAGGCTGGACATGGCAGAGAACGCCCGCGAGAACGAGGCGATCGCATCGGTCCCCACGGGACTCTTCATCGGTGGTCGGTGGGTGCAGACCGCCCGCACGCTCCCGGTCGAGGACCCCTCGACCGGGCAGGTCCTCACGGAGGTCGCCGACGCCGACCCCGACGAGGCGAAGGGGGCGCTGGACGCCGCCGCGGCGGCGCAGGCCGACTGGGCGCGGACGGCGCCGCGCGAGCGCAGCGAGATCCTCACCCGGGCGTACAACCTGCTCGTCGAGGAGACCGACCGGCTCGCGCTCATCATGACCCTCGAGATGGGCAAGCCGCTCGCCGAGGCCAAGGGTGAGGTCGCCTACGCGGCGGAGTTCTTCCGGTGGTTCGCCGAGGAGGCCGTGCGCATCGACGGCGGCTTCATGACCGCGCCCGCGGGCGGGTCCCGCTTCATGGTGTCCAAGGAGCCGGTCGGTCCGTGCATCCTCATCACGCCGTGGAACTTCCCCATGGCCATGGGGACCCGCAAGATCGGACCCGCGATCGCCGCCGGGTGCACGAGCGTCATCAAGCCGGCCGCGCTCACCCCGCTCTCGACGCTCGCGCTCGTCGACATCCTCGTGCGGGCGGGGCTGCCGGACGGGGTCGTCAACGTCGTCACGACGAGCCGGACCGACGAGGTCATGACCCCGCTCATCCTCGACCCGCGCTCCCGCAAGCTCTCCTTCACCGGCTCCACGCCGGTCGGCAAGCACCTGCTCGAGCTCGCCGCGAAGACGGTCATGCGCACGTCGATGGAGCTCGGCGGCAACGCCCCCTTCCTCGTCTTCGAGGACGCCGACCTCGACGCGGCGGTCGAGGGCGCGATGCTCGCGAAGATGCGCAACATCGGCCAGGCCTGCACCGCCGCCAACCGGATCCTCGTGCAGCGCTCCGTGGCCAAGGAGTTCGCCGACCGGCTCTCCGCGCGGATGGGTGAGCTGGCGATGGGGCGCGGCGTCGAGGAGGGGGTCGTCGTCGGCCCGCTCGTCAACCAGTCGGCCGTCGACAAGGCGGCCGAGCTCGTGCGCGACGCGGTCCAGCGGGGCGCCGACGTGCGCCTCGGTGGCGAGCCGGTGGACCGCCCCGGCTACTACTACCCGGCGACCGTGCTCACCGGTGTGCCGGCCGAGGCGGACATGGGCAGCACGGAGATCTTCGGTCCGGTCGCGGCGATCACCGAGTTCGACACGGAGGAGGAGGCGATCCGCACGGCCAACGACACCCCCTTCGGCCTCGTCTCCTACGTCTTCACGACCGACCTCGACCGTGGCTTCCGGGTGAGCGAGGCCCTTGAGGCCGGCATGGTCGGCCTCAACCAGGGCGTCGTCTCCAACCCCGCCGCCCCCTTCGGCGGGGTCAAGGAGTCCGGCCTCGGCCGGGAGGGCGGCTTCACCGGGATCGACGAGTTCCTCGAGACGAAGTACATCGGCGTGAAGGCCTGAGCCCGGAACGCCGGGACGCCCGATGAGCCCCCAGGTCTGCAGGAGCCCCGAGCCCGGCAGACCTGGGGGAAGTTCGTGCTGAGCCACGATCGAGACCTCCGAGACGGCGAAGTGAGGGCCTGCACCGGGGCAGGATGGGGTCATGAGCCTCCTGCACGTCGCCTTCGAGTCGGACTGGGCGCAGGCCCAGGAGCACGGCAGCTACCCGTGGTCGACGCGTGGGCGGCGGATCGCGGACGTGGGCTTCATGCACTGTGCCGGGTCCCAGGCGCAGCTGGCGGGCGTGGTGGAGCGCTTCTACGCCGACGTCACCGAGCCCCTGGTCGTCCTCACGATCGATCGCGACCGACTGGCGGCCCACGGGCTCGACGTGCGACTCGAGCCCCCGGTGCCCGGGAGCCCGGCGGAGGAGGCCACCGACCTCTTCCCGCACGTCTACGGCGGCGACCTGCCGGTCGCGTGCGTCGACCGGGTGGACCCGCTCCCGGGCTGAGGTGTGGCGGCGGGTCGCCGATGCCCGTACGGACTGCCGTTCGCCCACGCCGACGACCGAGTCGCTCGACGCCTCGTCCTCAGGCGTGCGACCTGCAGTCCCTCTGCTCGCGGTTGCCTACCTCCCGACGGCCGCGACGAGCGCGCCGGTCACCTCGGCGAGGTCGCTCGGC
>CAYSGN010000015.1:0-5131 GCA_964430615.1 uncultured Janibacter sp.
GTCACATGATGTCCACGTCATGGCGCGGATCGAAGGTCGCGTCGTCGGCCACGTGGGATGGGCGCGCCGCGAGATCGCTGTCGGTACAGAGATCGTCGCGATCGCGGGAGTCGGCGGTGTCTTGATCTCCGCTGACGCAAGAGGGATGCGTCTCGGGGGTGAACTCATGGGGTGGGCAGAGCAGTCGATGCGCGATCGCGGCCACCTCGCGTTCGGCTACCTGGGCTGTCGAGAGCAAGTCGTCCCGTTCTACGCTTCATGTGGTTGGCATCGGATCTATGCCCGCGAGAAGTCGATCGGGCGTGATGGCGAATCTGTCGTGGACGAGCCTGGCCCGCCGATCCTCATTCGGCCAATCGCCCCGCTCGAGCCGTGGCCGGAGGGCGACATCGACCTGCGCGGACGGGCTTGGTAGTCGATGACTGCAGATGGTCCTACGTGCCGGAACTCGGTGGAGTTCCGCTTCAGCGTATGAATCGGGAAGAAGTGGCTCCCAGAGATGAGCAGTCCGACCTGTCTGTTCGCAACTCGCTCGGACCGGGGGAGTATCCGCGGCTCGTGCAGGTCTGGCGTAGCGCGGTGGATGCGACGCACCAGTTCCTCGCCGAGAAGCACCGTGACGAGATCGAGTCGCGGCTGGCGTCGGACTACCTGCCGCAGGTCGATCTGTACGTTGCTGAGCTCGGTGGTCTCCCCGTCGGGTTCGCGGGAGTCTCGGGGGAGAGTCTCGAGATGCTTTTCGTCGACGCATGTCGGCGTGGCCGTGCGATCGGTACTGCCCTGCTGTCATTCGTCGTCGCAGAGCGCGGTGTGAGGACCGTGGACGTCAACGAGCAGAATGCGCAGGCGGTCGAGTTCTACCGTCGTCGGGGTTTCACCCCTGTCGGCAGGAGCGAGCTGGACGATCAGGGTCGCCCGTATCCGATCCTTCACATGGCGATGCGCGGCGACGACGCAGCGCCGGACGTGATCGAGTTCAGTTTCAACGTGTAGTCGGTCAGGTGCTGCTGCACCGAAGTGCTCGACTCCACGCGTGATATCAAGATATCATTCTTGCGGAGGTGGTCACGATGACGAACGTGCTGATCCGTGGACTGAGCGAGGCCGCGGTCGAGCGCATCGATGCTGAGGCTGCGGAGCTCGGGCTGTCCCGCAACGAGTTCCTGCGGCGGCGACTGGAGCAGGACGCCTCGGCTCCGGCGGCTGCGACGGTCGGGGCTGATGATTGGGGTCGCTCGGCGGCGGCCTTCGGGGGCCTTGGCGATCCTGACGTGATGGATGCCGCGTGGCGGTGACGAGCTGGCTCGTCGACAAATCGGCATACGCGCGGATGCAGACCGGGCAGGCGGCGAGCATGGCCGAGTGGAACTCGCGCATCGAGCGTGGGTTGCTGCGTCTTTCGACCGTGACCCGGCTCGAGCTCGGCTTCTCCGCCCGCTCGGGTGAAGTGGGTCGCGAGGCGTTCGGGCTGCCGCCGCTGTCGCTCATGCCGATCGAGCATCTCACGCCCGCGATGGAGGACCGTGCCTTCGAGGTGCAGATGCTCCTCGCCGATCGAGGCCAGCACCGCGCTCCGTCCATCCCGGATCTGCTCATCGCCGCGACTGCGGAGAAGGCTGGGTATACGGTCCTCGCGGTCGACAAGGACTTCGACCTCATCGCCGAGATCACCGGTCAGTCCGTGGAGACACTCGCGCTGCTCTGACTCGTCGAGGTCGTGCAGCGAAGTGGGACGAGTGCTTCTCACGCTCGCGTCCTCCGGCATGCCGGGGCGGTCCGGATGGCTCGCTCGCACCGGGTCAGTCGTGGCTGTCTTCCGCCGTGGCGGTCGGCGATCCACCGCTGCTGACCGTGCCCGGCGCGAACTTGTCGGCGAGGGCGTCGATCGCGTCGCGGACGGTGGCGGGGTCGAGTTGCTGGCGGCTCCAGGACTGGTAGATCCACCAGCCCTCGACGAGTGCGTCGATCGCTCGTGCCGCCGGCTCGGGGAAGTGAGTGGTCAGGGCGGTGATCGATGCTGCTTCACCGGCTCGGATGAGGTCTGCCACGCGATCGCTGGTGGACCCGTAGGCGTACACCTCCCGGGCCAGCCGCAGCTCGCGATCGCTCGGTCGCCGGCTGCCGCAGACCACGTCGACGAGCATCGTGCGGACCTCGTCCTGGTCGCGCGCCTGGCGGATCGTGTCGTCGTAGCGGGGGACGATCTGCTCGCCGAGGAGGGTGAATGCGGCCACGAGGATGTCCTCGAGCGTCGCGAAGTGGTAGGTCACCGAGCCAAGTGGGATGCCGGCCCCTGCCGCGATCGTGCGATGGGTCGCCGCGCGCAGGCCGCCCTCGGCGACCACGTCGAGCGCGGCCTGCGCGATGCGCTCCTTGCGGTGAGGGTCGTTCGCGATGCCCTTGCGCATGCTCGGAGTCTCTCCTCGTCGTCGGTCGGGTGCGCGTGGTCCCGCTAGTGCGTACTGTAGTACGCACATGTTCAAGGAGAGGGGAGACATGCGCGGCGAGGAGCTGCAGGAGCGCGCGGCGACGCGGACCGAGGAGCTTCCGGGTTCGGAGTTGACACACCCGTTCGGCGAGGACTGGGAGGTATGGAAGGTTCGCGGGAAGGTGTTCATGCTGCAGACCGGGATCACCGGGGAGCCGATCGTGATCCTCAAGGCCGCCCCGGCGGACGGGGCGGCACTGCGGCAGGCACATGTGGACATCACGCCCGGCTACCACATGAACAAGAAGCACTGGATCACCGTGCGCCCCCGGGGCGGGGTGGATGCCGAGTTGCTCGACGACCTCGTGACAGAGTCGTACCTCCTCGTGGTCGAAGGGCTTGCGAAGCGTGAGCGTCCGGTGGACCCGCAGAGGTTTGGACAGTGCGGATGAGCCTGTCCGGCACCAAGCTGCAGCGGCTCGCTCGCGAGGTCGCCGAGGCGCTACCGCGCGTGAGCAAGGGCTATCCGTTCACCGAGCACCTGCTGGTGTACAAGGTCGCCGGCCACGTCTTCCTCATCGTCACCGAGGACCCTGACGAGCGGATCATCACGGTCAAGGCCGAGCCGCCCCGTGTCGATGCCCTGATCCGGGAGCACGAGAGCATCCAGCGCGGCCGCTACCTCGACAAGCACCACTGGGTCTCCCTCGGCGCGGGGGAGTCCGTGACCGCGTCGCTGATCGAGGGCCTCCTGCAGGATTCCTACGACCTCGTGACCGAGCAGCTGCCCGTGCGTGAGCGGGACGAGCTTCGACGGGCCCCGACGAAGGAGGGAGGCTCCAGAGAGAATGTGTGAGCGGAGTTCGCTGCCGACGATACGTCTTGGTCGCGGGTGACGGCCGCGGATTCAACGCTGTGGTCGCGCTCCTCTGGAGGCGCGTAGCCATTCACGATCGCGGGCGCGCTCCGCCCTGAGCCATGGCGGGTAGACGTGGACGGGAAGCACCGTTCTGTATCCGAAGGGCAGGACGGCGCAGCCTATCGCCGTCTCGGCAACGAGCCCGGTGGCTCGGATGCCGTCGGGGACCCCCGGGAGCGTGAGGAGTCCCGCAACGAGTGCCAGCTGCGCCAGATATGGGAGCACCAGCAGGGCGAGGCTCTCGTTGTACCAGAACGGTCGGCCGAACGAGTCGATGCTGTCGGGCCGGACCCACCACCGTGCGGCGGAGGATCGGCCCCGGCGGGACCACACGACCAGGACTCCGCAGATGATTCCCACGCCGAAGAATCCCAACGTCCACACCAAGCTCATCAGGTCCTGCCGCGGCGCCCTCGCAGGGCTTCCTCGAGCGGGATGCTGCCGTCCTGCCACGGCGTGATGGCCCAGGCCACGAGGTATGCGGCGACACCCGCGACCGGCAGGCAGAAGGAGATGAGGACCAGCAGCCGCACCAGCCACACGTTGAGGCCGGACTGCGCGGCGAGGCCCCCGCAGATCCCTGCCACGAGGCGTCTCGGTCCTCGCCGGAAGCCCAGACCGCGGATGGATTCGAAGACGCTGTTCATGTCCTCGACGCTAGGCGTGCTCGGTGTCGAGCGCAGTAGAGGTAGCCCCCGGTCCGGACGTGGGACCGGTACCTCGTCCTGGACCTCGCGGAGTGCGCCGTTCAGGTGCTGAGGCTCCATGGCTCCGTCGCCTCGAAGCGCCCGTCTTCGAGTCCCAGCGCGATGCGCGCCGCTCGAGCTCCCTGCGCATCGAGCATCTGCCCGATGCTCGCAATGCCCAGGGCGAGGGCGCGTTCCGAGCCGTCGAATCCGCCGAGTCGCAAGGATGGGGCTGCGGAGGAGTCGTCGAGGACATCGCGCGCGGCCACGGCCTGCAGATCGCTCATGGCTACGAGGCCGCCGACGGGGTGGCCGGTGGCCACGACAGCCTTCGCTGCGCACGTTGCGTCGTCCCGATGATTGCGGGCGCACACGGCGATCGGGATCGACGCCCAGTCCAGGCCCAGCGACTCCGCCGCGTCCCTGAACCCGGCGAGCCGGTTGCGGGTCACGGGGAAGGGCACGTCGTCGGGATCGATCCCGTGGCGGATGCCTGCTTCTCGGGACCGGTCCAGCGGGAACGAGATCACGACCGGCGCGCTCGAATCTGCCCAGATCGCCATGGCCAGGGCCTTGGCGGCGGCGCGGTCGTCGATGCCGACGAGGGCGAAACCGTCGACGGCGGGCCCACCATGCACGACGGCACGCCGTCGCGTGTCCCGGATAGCACCCAGGACGGGGTCGTCAGGGGTCGTCGTCCACACGACGAAGCCGTCCACGGCTGCGCTCTGGATCCGATCCGTGTCCGTCGCCTCCCCGGTCGTGGGGATGATCGTCAGGCCGTGCCCGGCCGTCGCGCACTCGCGCGCCATGCCGGCGACGAACTTCGTCGCCTGCGGGTCCTCGAAGACGTACTCGAGGCTCTCGCCGAGGACCAGGCCGAGCGAGCGGAGCGCACCGGTGCGCAGGAGCCGACCGCTCGGATCCGGGCCCCGGAAGCCGAGGCGGTCAGCTGCATCGAGGACCTTCTGCCGGGTGTGCGCCGCGACGCGATCCGGCTGACCGAAGGCGTACGAGGCGGTCATCCGGGAGACGCCGGCTGCCCGCGCGACGTCGGCCAAGGTCACGCGTTCGTCGTTGGTCGGCACGGAGCCAGTG
>CAYSGN010000015.1:5231-37779 GCA_964430615.1 uncultured Janibacter sp.
GGCTTCTGGGGCGCGTGGGGGGCCTCCATCCCGCGCCTGCGCGACGAGGCGGGCGTCACCGACGTCGAGCTCGGAGCGGCCCTCCTCTTCGTCGGGGCCGGCGCACTTCCCGCCATGCTCGTCGTCGGGCGTCTGCTCGACCGGTTCGGGCTGTGGCTGGCGGGCCCGCTGATCCTCGCGCTCAGCGCGGCGGGCGTCGCCGTGGCCGGCAGCGCGCACCTGGGGCTCGTCGCGCTGTGCGTGGGCATGGCTCTGGTCGGCGCCGCCAGTGGCGCCGCCGACGTGTCGCTGAACTCGCTCGCCGGTCGCGCTGAGCAACGGGCGGCCCGACCGGTGATCACCCCCGCGCACGCCACCTTCTCCGCGCTCGTCGTCGTGGCCACGCTCGCCACCGGCGGGCTCAACTCCATCGGTCTCCCGCCGCTGCTGCCCTTCGTGCTCGTGCTCGTCGCCGCGGCGGCGGCGTGCGCGGCCATCGTGCGCAGCACATGGCACGAGACGGCTCCGGCCGAGTCGTCGCTCACGGTCGACGCAGCCTCTCCTGCATCGGGTGGTGCGCTGTCCATCGGCCTGCTGCTCGGGATCGGTGCGCTGGGCGCGCTGGCCTTCGCGACCGAGAACGCCCATCAGAGCTGGAGTGCGGTCTTCCTCGAGGACGAGCTGTCGGTCCCCCTCGGGGTGAGCGCGTTCGGTCCCGCGGTCTTCGCCGCGTTCGTCGCCATCACCCGGTTCTCCGTGAGCGGGATTCCTCCGCGCCACTCCCGCGCATTCTTGCTCGCGGGTGCTGTCACCGCGACCATCGGCACGGTCGGTCTCGCGTTCGCGCCGTCGTTGCTCATCGCCCTCCTCGCCCTCGCCCTCGCGGCTGCCGGCACGGCGGTCCTCTTCCCGACCCTCCTCGGCATCCTCTCCCGCTCGGTGAGCGAGGAGCGCCGCGGTCGGGCGACCTCGCTGCTCACCGTCGTCGCCTACACGGGCTTCCTCGCCGGACCTCCCTATGTCGGACTCATCGCAGGTGCCCTCAGCCTTCAGGCCGCGCTGGTCGCCGTCGCTGCCCTCACCGCACTGATGACGCTGCTCGTCCCGGTCATCATCCGACGACCGCTGACTCGAGGCGTGCGGCTCCGGGTGAGTGCGTGACCAGGCTCCGGTCGAGACGGTCGGAGCGCTGAGAGCCCATCACGAGGTGAGACCGGCCCACCGCTGGCTGGTCGACGGCACCCCCTCCAGCGCGCGGGGGGCCTGGGCCTGCCGGCATTCGACGCGCCGGACATGCGTCGCTCTGCTCACGAATGACATGGACAGTGACGGGCGCGTCGAGCATGCCTTCTACCGGGCGTCCCCGGAGAGATCGCCGGCACCCATCGCCGAGGCTATGAGGAGCCAGTCGAGGGCCGTGATCTCGAAGAGTCCGCGTCGGAACACGACCCCCCAGTTCGTGCGATCTCGCGTGAAGGAGAGATGGTCGAGGAGGTCGTGGACGGGCGCACGGCGAACGCACGGTGTCCATGCCACGTCCCGTCGCCAGGGCGAGAAGTCGGGTCGTAGTCGGACTTGGTAGCAGCGGTCATCGACAACGGTGCCGATCGCGGTGAGCCACTGGACCGGGTTCCCGCCACGCATCGTGGTGCGCGGGGAGTAGGTCGCCATCCGATCGCCACGTGACAATCGCGAGAGCCGACGGGGGCTGCCGTGGTCGGCCTGCACGATCCCGTCGCGCAACCCGATGGTCACGTGGTCGTGGCAGACCGTGTTCATCCACGAGGGCATCACTGGCCACCGTCGTGGGCGGTGATGACGTAACCGTCCGGGTCGGAGAAGGCGAAGTGGAGCCCGAAGAAGGGGCCCTCGGCCGGCTCGGTGAGAACTGGCAACCCAGCCGCGCTCAGGTGGTCGCGCAGTGCCCGGACGTCATCGACGCGGATCCACAGGGCCACGCCGAGGCCGGCGGGGCCGGCGTCGAGGTCCACGCCGGGGAGCGGGGTGCGCAGTGCCATCGGGATCGGCTCCGTGGCGAAGACGACGGCATCAGGTCGGGACTGCATACGTGGTAGCCGCAGGTGCTCCTCGTAGCACGCGTGCCTGGAGGTGCTGAGCCAGCACGGTTCCTTGTCCAGTGCCGAGCTCGCTCGTGATGCGCTCGTGTCACGGCAGTCCATGAACGTGATGCTCAGGACCATGGCCAGGAACGGGTGGGTCGAGCTCGTGCCGGATGCGGCGAAGGGGCGGGCTCGGCCCTATCGCATCACCGCTGGAGGTGAGGAGGGTCTCGCTCCGGCGCGTGAATCGGTGCTGGCCGTGGAGGAGCGGCTGATCGGGGGCCTCGCCGAGACCGACCGCGAGGCGTTGTTGAGTCTGCTGGTGGGTTGCTTGCGCAGGTTGGAGTGAGACCCGTCCGGCACGTGTGGACACGCGTCGTGCCGAGGGGGAGGTTGATCCGTGCCAGAGACTGTGGTGGAGATCCGGTTCAGCAGGGTGGGGGTTCTTCCGCCGTCGTCGGCTCGGTGAGCGCGGCGGCGTAGGTGCGCATGGAGCGTTGGTACCGGGGCAGTGCCGCGACCTGCGCCTCGATGGCCACCCGCAGGGCTTCGTCCTTGCGGCCGGCACTGTGGAGAGTCAGCGCCAGCACGACGCGGGGCGCAGAGCCGGTCGACGCGTGAGTCGGAGCGCGCCCAGAGGGTCGGCGACGGACGCCTCCCACTGCTCGACCGTGAACCGCATGTGCCGATCCTGTCACGCGGCGAGTGCGGCACGGACACCCATGCGGGTCCGGAGCGTGACGCGGCCCCTCCCTGGAGATTGGCGCCTCGATCGAGATGGCCCGGCCCGGGTGGATGATCGTGCGCATGAACAGGTTGACCGGGGTGATCGCGTCGCGCTCACGCGCCAGCGCGGTGTTGAGGTTCTGCAGGCACGAAGGATGACCCCCCGCCGTTGCCGAGCGGCCTCGGATGCACGAACCGATCGGCGGCCGGTCAGCGCCCGAGACCTCGACGGACGGCGTCGAGAGTGGTCTCGGGCGAGTCGTTGAAGCACAGCGGCACACCCGGCTGGATGCTCGCGATGGCGTTGATGACCCGCTCGAAGACGACGGTGTACTCGTGCGAGGTCCGCAGGCCCGACCCGACCTCGATCACGTCGAAGTGGCGGTCCGACAGGACCCCGCGCACGACCTCCTCGGCGGTGTCCGGGTCGTCGGGCACGAGGCACGGGGTGACGTCCCACCCTTCGCCTCGCAGTGCCTCCTCGGCGGTGGCGATACGCGCACGAAGGGCGTCCGCGTCCTGGCCCGGCCAGGGCGAGAAGTCGATCACCGAGGGGTCCATCCCGACCTGCAGCACGTGCGCTCCCATGTCGGCAGGCTAGTTGGCGGACAGGGGCCCTGGGTCGCCGCAGGCGGGCTCGACGGCGTGGGGGCACGACCCCGTGCTTCGAGGCAAGGAGTGCGGGCCCCGCTGGCTCAGGGGGCCCGGACAGCCGCCACCAGATCCGCAGGCGAGCCCCACCAGGGCGGGCCGTGGCCGGGAAGGATCCACGATGCGGTGGTCTCCGCCAGCCGGTCGAGCGAGGCGAGGGCCTGGTCCGGGTCCTGCGTGAACGGCGCCGGCTGCGGTCCTTCGCGACCGGTGAGCACGTGGCGGGTGGTGAGGGCATCGCCGACGAACACCGCATCCACGGCGGGGACGTGGACCGCGATGCTCCCGGGCGAGTGCCCGGGCATCCCCACGACGACGGGCCCCCCGGGGAGGTCCAGCACAGCGCCGTCCGTGACCTCGACGACGCTCCGGACGTACGGGGTGCGCAAGGCCTCCTTGCGCACCCCGTAGGCCAGGAAGCGCAACGTCGGCCATGGTCGCGCGGACGGCATCGGAACCTTCGACTTCTCACCTGTCCGGGCACGGGCGGCATCGTCCGTGTGGACGAAGACGGACACACCCGCCTCTCTGCGCAGTCGCTCGGCGAAGCCGATGTGGTCGCTGTCGCCGTGGGTGAGCACGAGTCCGCGGATGTCGGAGAGGGAGCGCCCGATCACGTCCAGCTCCTGGCGCAGGTCCGTCCAGTGGCCGGGGAGGCCTGCGTCGACGAGCGTGATGCCCTCGGGGAGGTCGACGAGGTACGAGGCGACGATGTCGTTGCCGAGACGGTGGAGGTGAGGTGCGAGCCGCATGATGACGTCCTCCCGTCTGCGCAGCCGAGAGCCCCCAGTCTGCCGGACCGGCGCCGAGCGGGACAGCCTCAGCTGCCGAACTCCTCCAGCAGCGCCAGCACCGACTCCTTCCCCAGCCGGTGGGCCGCGAGCGGGCTGTCACCGGTGAGCAGGTTGCGGTCCCGTGTCGTGGCACCCGTCATGTCACCGTTGGTGACCTCGATGCCGTCCTCCTCCAGGCGCCCGCCCAGCTTCCACGGCAGCTCTCCCGGCACGTACCCGATCTCGATGTTCGCACCGAAGTCCAGGGAGTCCGGGAAGGCGACGATCCGGTAGCCGGCGAAGGGGTTGGTCTCGCGACCCAGGCCGGCGGCCAGGAGCGCGGCGGGCCCGTGGCACAACGTGATCACGAGCCGGTCGTGGTCGACGAAGAAGTCCAGCGCGTCCCGCAGGTCGGTGCTGCCGGGGATGCCGTTCATCGCACCGTGCCCACCGGGCACGAAGATGGCTGCGTAGTCGTCCAGGCCACCGGCGACGACGCCGGCGAGCTTCCGGGGCGCCTTGAAGGCCTCCTTCGTGCTCTCCCAGGCCCCCTGCACCGCGTCGTCCTGGCTCGGGTAGGCCCACCACTCGAACTTGCCGGGCCCCCCGCTGATGGTCGCGACGTCGATCCCGTAGCCGGCCCGCTGCATGTGGTGGATGGGCAGGAGGGTCTCCACCGGGTGGTTGCCCGTGGAGAAGAAGGTCCCGTTCGTCATGCGCATGTAGCGCTCGTCGGTGGCGACCACCAGGACCTTCCACCGGCCACCGGTGTACGTCTCGTCCGTGGCGAGACCGTCGTAGTCGGTCGTGGGCGCCGTGTACTGCGAGAGGGAGTACGGCGAAGGGAAGAAGGCGTCGTCCTCGGCGTGGTCACGGGCGGGCGTACGGTCCTGCGCGTTCTCCGTCATGGGATGTCCCTTCGGGGTCGCTGATGTTCGTCCGGTGTGCACAACGCCCGAGAGCGCCCGTCTAGTCCGAGGCGGCCCCTGCCGTCGGGGCGATCGAGCGCATCCACCCGGGGAGGCGTTCGAGGACGGCGACGTGCCCGGAGCCCGGCAGCAGGTGTACCTCGGATGTGGGCAGCAACGCGTTGAGCCGGCCCGCGTGGTGGGCGGGGATGATCCGGTCCGCCTCACCCTGGAAGAGGGCCACCCTGCTGCTGACCCGACCGAGGTCGACACCCCAGGGCGCGACGAAGGCGAGGTCGTCGTCGATCTCCCCGGCATCGCCGTCCGGACCGCTCGCAGCCTGGGCGTCCTCGCCGATGCCCGACCAGTCGCCCTCCAGGGCGGCCCAGTCGACCCCCGTGAAGCTGTCGAGGTCGAACTCGGCGGTGCGCTGGTGCGCCTCGCGGGCCTCCCTCCCTTCGGCAGCCGGCCGCAGGCCGCCACCGTCGCCGGCCATACCGGCGAACCACTCCGCCGTGCCGTCGTAGGGCGCCGGCGAGGCGAAGGTCGCGACGTCACCGACGCGGTCGGGCCGGAGGGCGGCCAGGGCGAGGGCGTGCGGCCCGCCGCCGGAGTACCCGGCCGTGACCACCTGGTCGACACCGAGCCGGTCGAGCACCTCGACGACGTCGGCGGCCGTGTCGGCGACGGTGCGTCCGGGGCGGCGGGGCGACCCGCTGAAGCCGGGGCGGGTCACCGACAGGAGGCCTAGCCCGAGGTCGGTGGCCAGGCCCGCGATCCGTGCCGGGTGCCGACCGGTGTGCGGGGTGCCGTAGTGGACGACGAGCATCGGGGCACCACGGGCCAGGCTGCCGTCGAGGTGGACCGTGGCGACGCGGCCGTCGCCGAGCTCGACATCCTGCGGCGCCATGCATCTCTCCTGTCGGTCGGCTCCGGCCCCATCGTGGCACGCGGCGCCGACGGCGCGCGCGACCTCGCCCCGGGCGAAATCCGGAGGACGGGACGGGGGCGGCGCCGTCATCATGGCGTCCATGCCGCTGGAGACGCCCACGCTGCACACCGAGCGCCTGCTGCTGCGTCCCTTCACGGACGCGGACGCCGAGGACCTCTTCGCCCTGCAGAGCGATGCCCACGTGCTGCGTTACTGGGACTCCCCGCCGTGGCGAGACCGCTCCGAGATCGGGCGCTTCATGGAGGGGTGCCGCCGGATGGCGCGCGAAGGAAGCGGTGCGCGGGTGGTCATCGAGCGCCGCGCCGACGAGGGCTTCCTCGGGTGGTGCACCTTGACGGGATGGAACCCGGGCTTCCGCAGCGCCTCCCTGGGCTACTGCCTCACCGAGGCGGCATGGGGCCACGGCTACGCGACGGAGGCCGCCCGTGCCGTGCTCGGCTGGGCCTTCGAGCGGCTCGACCTGAATCGGGTGCAGTCCGAGGCCGACACCCGCAACGTGGCCTCGGCCCGGGTGCTCGAGAAGCTCGGCTTCGTCCACGAGGGGACCCTGCGCGAGGACTGCATCGTCGATGGCGACGTGTCCGACTCGTGGGTCTACGGCCTGCTCCGGCGCGACTGGTCGGGCTGAGCCCCGGTCACCCTCCGCCTCGGTCGGGGTGTGGTGCGGGTCTCATCCGCCCGTGTCCTAATGTGTGTCATTTGCACGCATTCGACCGGACACCGCCCCGCCCGGCCGACCACGAGACCCAGGGGGAGTCCGATGTCGTCCATCCACCGTGCCACCACCACCGCCGCCCTGGCCGCCCTGGCGTTGGGCCTGAGCGCCTGCGGCTCGGATGATGCGCAGCCCGAGGAGACCACGACGACCACCACGACCGCGACGTCGAGCGCCGAGCCCACCGAGGAGTCGTCCGGGGAGAAGACGTCCTCCTCGAGCGACGGCGCCGGGTCGACGAAGGGGGAGGGCGGTGGCCTCGACGTGACCGTCGCCGGCGACCAGGGTGTCCTCGCCCTGCAGCGCTCCGGCTCCGTGCCCGACGGACAGGCCGGCCCGGACGGCGGCAAGCTCATCACCGGCCCGGGTGGCTGCTTCGCCCTGACCCACGACGGCCCGCCGCAGCTGCTCGTCTTCCCCGACGACGCGACCTTCGTGCTCACGAAGGGCAAGCCGTCGGCCACCGTCGACGGCTCCCGGACCGCGGTCGGCGGGCAGCTGACGGCGAAGACCACCGAGGTCCCCGTCTCCGAGGTGACGGGCATCCCGGAGCGCTGCAGCCACGGCCCGAGCGACACCGTGCTCGTCGTCGACTGAGCGCCTTCCCACCCGAGCCGCGTCCCTCCTCGGCCAGCCTCTCGACCGCCGGTCCGGCGATCGCCCGGGTCAGTGCACGCCGTGCAGCAGCGGAGCCGTGCGGTCGGCGAAGTACTCCTCGATCCGCGCCTCGCCCCAGCCGTGCGCCTCGCGCAGCCCCTCCGCGAGCATGGCCAGGTAGGCCGGGCGCGGCCGGGTGTGCGGCACGGCGTCCAGCCCGTGCGGCGCGGTGAAGGTGAGCATCGGCAGCCCCTCGTGGCGGCCCACCTCGACGAGCGTCTCGTAGTGCCCCGGCCCGGCCTGGTGGCGGGAGTCGGGGAGACCGCCGAGGACGACCTCCTCGAGCGGGTCGTGCGGGTCGGGGATGCGGTGCATCTCCTGGTTCGCCACGTCGACGAACTGCCCCACCGTGATGAGGTAGGCCCGCGCGGGTGTCTCGCCGGGGGAGTCGTGGTCGTAGAAGGCGACGCCGCCACCCCAGGTGATCGAGTCACCCGCGAAGTAGAGGCTGCCCGGCAGCATCACCGGGCGGTCGGCCAGGGGCATGGTCCTGTCCCGGGCGCCGACGTACGAGACGGACGAGCCGGGCGGCCGACCCCCTTCGATGTAGCAGCCGAGGCGACGGCGGGACATGTTCGAGCCGTAGCTGACGTACCAGATCGATGGAGAGGGCATCTCTCCCATTGTGTGCACACCCGCTCACGGCGGGGCCAGCCACCGCCGGATCTCGCGGACGACGAGCAGGATCGCGCCCGTGCCGAAGAAGCCCACGGCGAGCACGCCGGCGATGAGGCCGGCTCCGCCTCCCCGCCAGCCGAAGCTGTCCGGGTCGAGGAGCGAGGTGACGATCATCAGGGCGCCCGTGGCCGCGAAGGCGAGGCACCCGAGGATGCCGACGGCTCGTCGGGCGAACGAGTCGGGGCCGTCCTCTGTGAGGGTCAGGGCCCCGCCGGCCACGAGCGCCACGGAGAAGGCGATGCCGGCCATGCCGAACCACGGGCTCCCGACGACGAACCAGATGAAGGCCGCACAGGCACCGAAGGCGGGGCCGGCGAGGAGGAGCAGGATCCCGTCCCGCCGCTGCCTGCGGCGCCGCTCCCGGGCGTACTGCGCGAAGTCGAACTGCACGGGACGAGGCTATCCGCCCGCCGTCACCCGTATCGCCGGCGAGCGGCCTCCAGCAGGGGGCCCAGCTCGCTCGCGCGCAGCGTGTAACCGGTGCGCATCCAGTACAGACCGGGCGCCCGTCGCCTCCACGACCACGGGGGCCGGGCGGCCGGCGCCCCCTCCCGAGCGACTCGCTCACGGGCCCGGGGCGCCACGACGAGCTCCACGACGACCTTGCCCGGGACGATCCGGTGGGTGCTCATCCGGGTCGTCCGCACGTGCTGGAGCTCGTCCCAGCCCAGCGTGGCCAGCGCCCGGCCGCCGCGGAGCTCGGTGAGTCCGTGGCGCGAGAGCACGAGCTGGTCGTCGCCCGCCAGGCGGTGGACGGCCACCGAGGAGACCGCCAGGCACACCAGGGCGCAGGCCAGCGCCGCCCAGGCGATCCAGCCCGGCCAGGCGAGCAGGGCCAGGCCGGCGGCGAAGGGGAGGAGCGCCACCCCCAGCGCAGTGGCCCGGGACGTGTGGATGCGCACGGCCTTCCCGGAGTCGAGGTCCGCGAGCCGCTCGCTGATGGGTGCACCCGGCGTGGCTCGAGTCTGCCCCGCGGCGCAGGCCAGGGGGCCGGTGGCCTCGCCCGCCGGAGCCTGACGGCTCCGGCGCCCTCATGAGCTCGCCGAGCGCCCTGGCGCGCCGGGGTGGTGTGGAGTTCGCCGGGGCCGGCCGGATCTACTACGCTACGTAATATCCACTACGTACCGTAGTGGATATTCGGAGCCACGGGAGGAGCCGACCGCATGCGCATCATCATCGGCGCGCCGCACAACGGGGTATCCCTCAAGGACGCCATCGCCGCGTTCCTCGAGGGGGACGAAAGGGTGAGCGAGGTCGTCGACCTCTCCACACCGGAGGTGACCTACCCCGACCTGTCCTTCCGGGCTGCTCAGGAGGTCGTCGACGGGCACGCCGACCGGGCGGTCCTCGTCTGCGGGACCGGCGTCGGCACCGCCATCGCCGCGAGCAAGGTGCGGGGTGCTCGAGCGGCGACCGCGCACGACCTCGTCACCGTCCGCGGAGCGGTAGAGAACTACGACGCCCAGGTCCTGTGCATGGGGCAGGACGTCATCGCCGCGACCTACGCCGTGGTGCTGCTCGACGTCTGGCTGGACCTGCGTCACGACCCCGGGAGCACCTACGGGCCGAAGGTGCGTGAGATCGATGAGTACGAGTCGCGCGGCTGAGCCCGTGGGGGGCTCGGCGATCCTCACGCCGTCGCAGATGGCCCAGGCGGCCGAGGACGCGGCCTTCGGCAAGGCCACGAGCCACCAGCTCAAGTCCTTCCTGCTCGCGCTGACCGCGGGCGGCTACATCGCCCTGGGCTTCGTCTTCTACACGACGAGCCAGGTGGGCGCGGAGCAGCTGCCCTACGGTGTCGCGAAGGTCCTCGGTGGTGTCGTCTTCGCCACCGGCCTGGCGCTCGTGGTCCTCACCGGAGCCGAGCTCTTCACCTCCTCCACGCTCACCCTCACGGCGCGGGCGAGCGGCCGGATCACCACCTGGCAGCTGCTGCGCAACTGGGTCGTCGTCTTCATCGGCAACTTCCTCGGGGCGCTGACCATCGCGGGTCTGGTCTTCCTCGGCCGGGTCCACGAGCAGGTCGAAGGGAGCTGGGCCAAGGTCGTCCTCGACGTGTCCCTGAAGAAGGTGCACCACGACTTCACGACCGCCTTCGTGCTGGGCATCCTGTGCAACCTCATGGTCTGCCTGGCGGTCTGGGCCGCCTACAGCGGCCGCACCACCGTGGACAAGATCGCCGCGGTCACCATGCCGATCGCGCTCTTCGTCGCCACCGGCTTCGAGCACTCGGTCGCCAACATGTTCATGGTCCCGCTGGGTATCTTCATCCGCTCCTTCGCGGGCAAGGACTTCTGGTCCACGACCGGCCTCGACCAGGGCGCGTACGCGGACCTGACCTGGTCCACCTTCCTCGTCGACAACCTCCTGCCGGTCACCCTCGGCAATGTCGTCGGCGGCGGGCTGATGATCGGCGTCCTCTACTGGACGATCTTCCACTTCCTCGACCGGCACTGAGACAAGGAGACAAGGCGATGGACGTCGGTACGGAATTCCCGCTGTGGTTGCGTGCCCAGCACCTGCTCAACTTCGTCCTGATGGGCATGCTCATCAGGTCGGGCATCGAGATGCTCTCCTCCCTGCCGCGGCTGTGGTGGCGCAATGACTGCGCACCGGGCACGGAGTGGCTGAAGTTCACCAAGCGTGAGCTGCCGAAGGAGGAGGGGGTCTACACCTCGCTCATGGACGAGAAGTCGATCCACCCCACCCTCGCCCTGCCGGGTCGGGAGAACATCGGCCTGGGCCGGCACTGGCACGGCCTCTCCGTGATGCTCTGGGTCCTCAACGGCCTGGTGTACGTGGTGCTGCTCTTCGCGACCGGGCTGTGGCGACGCATCGTGCCGACGTCCTGGGACGTCTTCCCCGAGGCGTGGGAGTCGCTGAAGATCTACCTCAGCCTGGACACCCCCGACATCAGCCACTTCACGCCCTACGACTCGCTCCAGATGCTCGGGTACACCTTCGTGATCTTCGTCCTCGCCCCCTTCATGATGCTCACCGGCGTCGCGATGTCCCCGGCCGTCCGCTCCCGCTTCCCGTGGTTCGTCAAGATGCTCGGCGGGCACCAGGGCGCGCGCTCGCTGCACTTCATCGGGATGGTGATGTTCGCCGGCTTCATCGTCATGCACGTCTCGCTCGTCTTCCTCGTCCACCGCGACCACAACGTCATCCACATGGTCTTCGGAGGGGGCGAGGTGACCACGGGACGCGCTGCCCAGGCGGTCGTCATCCTCGTCGCGACGATCGTCGCGGTCGTCGTCTTCTGGATCGCCCTGTCCTACTGGTCGCTGGCCGACCGGGCCCGGGCGCAGCGCCTCACGGCGAGCTTCACCGAGATCGGGCGGAAGGTCTTCCTCAACAACCTGCGTCCGCTCGGGGCGAAGAAGAAGGCCTACACCGACGACGACATCTCCGAGTTCCACTGGACCAACGGCCTCCCGCCCACGGAGGACGAGTCGCGGACCTGGACCGAGGCGCGGGAGAACGGCTGGGAGGGACTGACGATCACGCTGCGCGACGACATCAACGACGTCGAGAAGCAGCTGACCATCGAGGACCTCAAGCAGCTGCCCCGCCACTCCTACATCGCCACCCACACGTGCATGCAGGGGTGGTCGGCCACCTCGCGCTGGACCGGGGTGCGCCTGACCGACCTGATGGACGTCCTCGGGCCGCGACCGGAGGGTGCCCGCTACCTGCTGGCCGAGTCCTACGGCCTCGCCCAGAAGATGTACGACAACCGGCCCCGTGAGCCCTTCTACGCGGTCATCGACCTGGAGACGATGGCCGAGGAGGAGTCGATCCTCGCCTACGAGCGCAACGGCCACCCGGTCGACGACCACCTCGGGGCGCCGGCCCGGCTGCGGGTGGAGTCCAACCACGGCTACAAGCACGTGAAGTGGGTCTCCCGGATCATGTGGATCCACGACTACGCCGAGTACGGTGACGGTCGTGGCGGGACGCGAGAGGACTCCGCCCTGCAGGCGTTCAACGGAAGGATCTGATGTTTCGTGGCGAGGATCGTGGCCACCTGCTTCCTCGTGGACGGGGTCGAGGGCGACCAGGACGTCAAGAAGGCGATGCAGCCGCTGTTCGACATCTTCGCCGCGCACGGCCTGGGCCAGGCGACCTTCGAGATCGTGCCGGGTGAGCCCACGCGCCTGTGGGTCAAGCACAAGGACGACGCCGAGCCGAGCCGCGAGCTGATCGACGCCGCCCTGGCCCGGGCCGGCGACTACCGGGTCATCGACGAGCGCGCCTGACCGTCCCCCTTCGTCGGTGGGGCGGTCCGGCGCGTCGCAGTGCACGGGCCCGTCGCGGGTAGTAACCTGCTGCGACTTTGTCCGTGCAGCGTGCCGAGTGAGAGGGGTGGGCACCGGTGGACGCCGTCACCGAGTTCCTCAGTTCCGCAAGCGATTTCCTGTGGGGCTGGTTCCTCATCCTGCTCCTCCTGGGGACCGGCTTCTACCTGACGATCCGCCTCGGCGGGTTGCAGTTCACCAAGCTCGGCGCGGCCATGCGCCTGGGCATCCTCAAGCGCAAGGACGACGACTCCGAGGGGGACATCACCCAGTTCCAGGCGCTGACGACCGCGCTGGCGGCCACCGTCGGGACCGGGAACATCGTCGGTGTCGCGACCGCCATCGGCATCGGTGGCCCGGGAGCCCTCTTCTGGATGTGGATGACCGGGCTGCTCGGCATGGTCACCAAGTACGCCGAGGGCTTCCTCGCCGTGCGCTTCCGCCGCACCGATGCCGCGGGCGAGAAGTCCGGTGGTCCGCAGTACTACCTCGAGCACGGCATCCCCAACCGCTTCGGCAAGGTGCTCGCGCTGCTGTTCGCCGTCTTCGCGACCTTCGCCTGCTTCGGCATCGGCAACATGACCCAGGGCAACTCCATCGCCTCGAACGTCGAGTCCAGCTGGAGCATCCCCGTGTGGGTCACCGGCGCGACGCTGACCGTCCTCACGCTCGTCGTCCTCGTCGGCGGCATCAAGTCCATCGGGAGGGTCACGGCCGGCCTGGTGCCGATCATGATCGTCTTCTACATCGCGGCCGGCCTGTACATCCTCATCGCCAACATCGACGCCGTGCCGGGTGCCCTGGCGCAGGTGGTCACCGACGCCTTCACCGGCACCTCGGCGGTCGGTGGGTTCACCGGCTCGGCCATCGCGGTCGTCGTCCAGTTCGGCGTCGCCCGTGGGCTCTTCTCCAACGAGTCCGGCCTCGGCTCCGCGCCGATCGCGGCCGCGGCGGCGCAGACGAACCATCCGGTCCGGCAGGGCCTGGTGTCGATGACGCAGACCTTCATCGACACGCTCATCGTCGTCACCTTCACCGGGCTGACGATCATCACCACCGGCACCTGGAAGCAGACCGACCCGGAGACCGGTGAGCAGATCTCGGCCGCCCTCATGACCGGCGAGGCCTTCACGCACGGGCTGCCGGGGGAGTGGGGCCACTGGGTGGTCACGCTCGGCATCGTGCTCTTCGCCTTCTCCACCCTCCTGGGCTGGTCCTACTACGGCGACCGCAACATCGAGCGTCTCTTCGGGCGCCGCGCCGTGCTGCCCTTCCGGGTGGTCTTCTCGCTCGTCGTCTTCGTGGGGTGCACCTCCGAGCTCGAGGTCGTATGGATCTTCTCCGACGTGATGAACGCCCTCATGGCCCTGCCGAACCTCATCGGCATCCTGCTCCTCTCGGGCCTCATCGCCCGGGAGACCCGTCACTACCTCCGGAACGACCCCACGCTCGTGGCGGACAAGGCGACGATCGAGGGCTTCATGGCCGACCAGTCCGGCTGGGCCGACTGGAAGGCCGGCGACGTCGTCGGCTCCTCGCACCACGGGCCGGTGCGCGGGGGCGGCGACTGATCCCACCCGGCCGTGGCGTGCGGGCGTAGGCTGCGCGTCATGGCCGAGAACCGGATCGTCAGTGTCCGCGCCGTCATCGACGCTGCGCCGGAGGTGATCTTCGAGGAGATCGCCGACCCGAGCCGGCAGCCGGCCTGGGACGGCAACGACAATCTCGGCGAGGCCGCCCCGGGGCAGCGTGTGCGCGGCGTCGGCGAGGTCTTCGTCATGACCACGACGACCGGGAAGGTCCGCGAGAACCACGTCCTCGAGTTCGAGGAGGGCCGCCGGATCGCCTGGAGTCCCGCGGAGCCAGGCGGTGAGCCCCTGGGGCACGTGTGGAGGTGGGAGGTGCGCCCGGTCGGCGACGGCCGCACCGAGGTCGTGCACACCTACGACTGGACCCGGCTGAGGGACGAAGGGCGTTACGACCGTGCCCGCAGGACCACCCCCGACCGGTTGCACGCCTCCGTCTCCCGGCTCGCCGAGGTGCACGGGTGGCCCCTGACGAGCAGTCCCTGACGACCGCGCCACCGACCGACGGCAATTTTGCATGACGTGCAAAGATGCGCGTACTGTCGGAAGACGTGCCTGTCGATGACCCCACCCTCGATCAGCTCGGACGCCGGGAGCGCAAGAAGCTCGAGACCCGCCGCGCCATCCGTGACGCCGCCCTGGAGCGTGCCCTCCATCTCGGCGTGGAGCACCTCACGGTTACGGAGATCACCGAGGCCGTCGACATCGCGCCGCGGACCTTCTTCAACTACTTCTCCTGCAAGGAGGACGCCCTCGTCGCGGACGGCGCCCGCGCCGCAGCCGAGCTGCGCGAGCGGATCGCCGGTCGTCCCCTCGACGAGGCGCCGCTGGACTCCCTTCGCCATGCCCTCACCGGGAGCGACGCCTTCGTCGCCGCAGAGGCGGGGCGCGACCAGGCCCTCGCCCGGCAGCGGCTGATCCAGGAGCACCCGTCCCTGGCGGCGCGACAGCTGGCTCAGTTCGTGGTCATCGAGCGGGCGCTCGCGGAGGCCCTCGCCGAACGGATGGGGCTCGAGCCCGGTGACCTGCGACCGGCCGTCCTCGCCTCCCTGACCATGGGCGTGGTCGGGGTGGCCATCCGGCGCTGGTCCGGTGAGGGCTCCGAGTCGCTGGTCGTGATCATCGCCCAGGCCTTCGACACGTTGCGAGAGGAGGACCTCACGTGGTGAGCGGACCCAAGGAGCCGGCAGCCGTCGCCGAGCGCGAGGAGGGGACGAGCCCGCTCCCGGTGAACCGGACGGTGGTCGTGGCCGTGCTGCTCTCGGGCGCGTTCGTCATGATCCTCAACCAGACGCTGCTCAACACCGCCCTGCCGGCGTTCATGCACGACTTCGACATCACGGCGAGCTCGGCGCAGTGGCTGACGACGATCTTCATGCTCGTCAACGGGATCATGATCCCGGTCACCGCGTTCCTCATCAACCGGTTCACCACCCGGGGCCTCTTCCTCGCTGCGATGGGCCTCTTCATCGTCGGCACGCTCGTCTGTGCGATCGCACCGCTCTTCCCGGTCCTCGTCCTCGGTCGGATCATCCAGGCCAGCGGGGCCGGCATCATCATGCCGCTGATGCAGACGATCCTCTTCGCGATCTACCCGATGGGTAAACGGGGCCAGGCGATGGGGACCTTCGGGCTGGTGATCTCCTTCGCGCCGGCGATCGGGCCGAGCCTGTCCGGGTGGATCGTCGACCACTACCCGTGGAACACGCTCTTCTGGATGATGCTGCCCTTCGCCGTGGTCGACGTGGTCGTCGCCTGGTTCATCCTGCGCAACGTCACCGAGCAGACCTACCCGCGTCTGGACATCCCCTCGATCATCCTGTCCACCTTCGGCTTCGGCGGGCTGCTCCTCGGGCTCGGGGCGGCCGGGCAGGCCGGCTGGGCCAGCCCCCAGGTGTACCTGCCGCTGCTCGTCGGTGCCGTCGCCCTCGTCGTCTTCGTCCGCCGGCAGCTGCGCCTGGAGGAGCCGATCCTGGAGTTCCGGGTGCTGCGCTACCCCATGTTCACGCTCAACACCGCGCTCGGCATGTGCGTCTTCATGGTGATGATCGGCGGCATGCTCATCCTGCCGCTCTACATGCAGAACATGAGCGACTACACGGCCATGGAGTCCGGCCTCGCGCTGCTGCCCGGAGCCGCCGTCATGGGCGTCATGTCCCCGCTCAGCGGGCGGATCTTCGACGCGTTCGGGGCCAAGTGGCTGGCGATCCCCGGCTTCGTCCTGCTCACCGTGACGACGCTGATGTTCGCGCGCCTGACGCCGGACACCTCCTTCGTCTACATCGCCGTCGTCAACGCGGTGCGCATGCTCGGGACGGCGATGATCATCATGCCGGTGACCACGGCGGCGCTGAACCAGCTGCCCCCGCGCCTCATCCCGCACGGGACGGCGCTGAACAACACCCTGCGCCAGGTCTCGGCCGCCGTCGGGACGGCCGTCCTCGTCACCGTCATGGCCCTGGCCACCCGCGACCCGAAGGTCTACGGCGTCGAGGGTCTCATCCACGGAGCGAATGTCTCCTTCTTCGTCGCCGGGGTGCTCGGCGTCGTCGGGATCGTCGGCTCCTTCTTCATCAAGGAGGGCGCCGGGCGCCGCTGAGCCGCCGCCCCCTTCGCCCGGCCCGCCACCCCCGGTGCCGTGCGTCGGATCACCCGATGAACCCCGCCGTCGCAGGAGCCCCGAGCTCCTGCGACGGCGGAGTCGCTCGTGCGAGGGGGCGGGTGGCGCCGGGTGCCCACGTTCATGTCTCTTGACATCAAGATAAAAGAGGAGGATGGTGGGAAGTGCAGGTTAGGTAAGCCTAACTACGCAGGTCAGTCGCGGACCCACGAGGAAAGGACGCCCCCATGACCACCTCCGTACCCCGCACCGAGGTCACCGAGCTCGCCGAGTTCGTCGACCGTGCCACCTTCGAGGACATCGGTCCGGAGACCCGCGAGCAGCTGAAGATCCGCATCCTCGACACCCTCGGCGTCGCCATCGGCGCCCTGGACGCCGAGCCGGTCCAGGCGATCCGCGGCCTCCTCGACGACCTCGGTGGGACGCCGACGGCCACGCTCGTCGGAGGTGGCCGGACCTCCCCGGAGCGGGCTGCCTTCTTCGGCAGCGCACTCTCGCGGTACCTGGACTTCATGGACTCCTACCTGGCGAAGGGGGAGACCTGCCACCCCTCCGACAACCTCGGCGCCGTGCTGGCGGCGAGCGAGTCCGTCGGGGGCACGGGCGAGGAGCTGCTCACCGCCTTCGCCGTCGCCTACCAGGTGCACACCCGCCTCTCCGACGTCGCGCCCGTACGCCGGGCCGGCTTCGACCACACGACCCAGGGTGCCTACGCCGCCGCGGCGGCCGCCGCCAAGGCCCTCCGGCTTCCCGCCGGGCAGATCGCCCACGCGGTCGCCATCTCCGGCACGGCGAACAACGCGCTGCGGGTCACCCGCACCGGGTCGCTGAGCCACTGGAAGGGCCTGGCCTACCCCCAGGTCGCCAAGGAGGGCGTCTTCGCGGCGCTGCTCGCCGGCCGCGGCATCACCGGCCCGGCAGAGGTCTTCGAGGGCAACAAGGGCTTCAAGGAGTCCATCGCCGGGGACTTCGAGATCGACTGGTCCGTGGAGGACCTCGAGTCGGTGCGTCGCACGATCATCAAGCGGCACAACGCCGAGATCCACTCCCAGACCGCGCTCGACGCGGCCCAGGACGTCCGCGCCCAGGACGGCTTCAACGTCGACGCGATCGAGTCCGTCCACCTGACCACCTTCGACGTCGCCCACTCGATCATCGGTGGCGGTGAGGAGGGGGACAAGCGCACCGTGCGCACGAAGGAGGAGGCCGACCACTCCCTGCCGTGGATGCTCGCGGTCGTGCTGCTCGACGGGGAGCTGACGCCGGCCCAGTACCACCACGAGCGGGTCCTCGCCGAGGACGTGCAGGACCTGATGACCAAGGTCGAGGTGGTCCCGGACGACGCCTTCTCCGCGCGCTTCCCGGACGCCATGCCCGCGGACCTCGTGGTGACCCTCGTGGACGGCACGACCTTCCGCGCCTCCCGCGACTCCTACGAGGGATTCCACACCGACCCGCTGGACTGGGAGGGGGCCCGCCGCAAGTTCGACCTGCTGGCCGCCCCCTTCGCCCCGGAGGAGCTCAGGGACGAGATCGCCGCGATCGTCCACGACCTGGAGACCCACCCCGTCGCCGACCTCACCGCGGCGCTGGCCCGGGTGAGCAGCACCCGGGCCGAGCCGTCCGCCGCCTCCGTGGCCTGACCCACCCGAACCACCACCAGAGAAGGAGCAGATCATGACCCACCAGGTTCCCTTCGACACGAGCTTCAACTTCGTGCCCCGTGCCGCCCGCCCGCAGAAGCCGCGCAGCTTCGGCCTCACCGAGATCCGGGCGCCCTACTACAGCACCTTCGGCACCCGCCACCTCCAGGACGTCATGGACGTCGCGGGGCAGTGGGTCGACGGCATCAAGTGGGCGGGGGGCTCCTTCGCCCTCGTGCCGCCGGAGCAGGTGCGCGCCTTCAGCGACATCGCGCACGAGCACGACGCCTACGTCTCCTCCGGAGGCTGGATCGAGACCGTCCTGCGCTACGGCGACGACGCGGTCGACCAGTACCTCAAGGAGGCCAAGGAGGTCGGCTTCGACGTCATCGAGATCTCGACCGGCTTCATCATGCTGCCGACCTCGGGGCTCCAGCGACTCGTCGAGAAGGTCGTCGACGCCGGTCTGAAGGCCAAGCCCGAGCTCGGCATCCAGATCGGCTCGGGGGGTGACTCCTCCGAGGCCGAGCTGGCCGCCGAGGGCGCCAAGGACATCGGTGACCTCATCGACCGCGGCACGAAGGCCCTCGAGGCCGGCGCCGAGATCATCATGATCGAGTCCGAGGGCATCACCGAGAACGTCCGGCAGTGGAACACCGGCGCGGCGGCCGCCATCATGAACGGCCTCGGGATCGAGAACGTCATGTTCGAGGCCGCCGACGGGCCGGTCTTCGAGTGGTACGTGAAGAACTACGGCAACGAGGTCAACCTCTTCGTCGACCACAGCCAGATCCTCCAGCTCGAGGGGCTGCGGCAGAACATCTGGGGCAACAAGTCCACGTGGGGCCGGGTGATCAACCCCGCCTGACGCGCCACCACGAGGACCCGAGGGCGCGAGGCGACTCGCGCCCTCGACGCGTGCGTGCTCAACCCACCGCCGCGCGGCGCACGACGAGGTCGCGCCAGTCCTCCTCGTCCATGCCGGTGGCCACGAGCCGGGAGGGCTCCTGCGGGTCGCGGACGAAGGCGTGGCAGGTGTCCCCGTCGCCGGCCAGGGCGAGGTCGACCGTCTCGAGGTCGCCCGCGTCGTCCCAGCGGTTGATATTCACCAGCGCCGTCGTGGGGCTGGCCGCGAGGGTCGCCTCCGCGTCCACGTCCTCCCCGCCGCGTCCCCCGG
This sequence comes from uncultured Janibacter sp., assembly GCA_964430615.1. Lineage (GTDB taxonomy): Bacteria > Actinomycetota > Actinomycetes > Actinomycetales > Dermatophilaceae > Janibacter. The sequence continues at coordinate 24,658 of CAYSGN010000015.1, forward strand.
AGGGGAGACGCTCCCAGAGCCGCTCCAGGGCCTGCTCGGAGGTGCGAAGGGAGTACAGGTGGATCCCGAGCGCGTCGATGAGCACCTCGAGGGTGATGCCCTCCGGCTGCGGCATGAGGACGAAGCGCCACGGCTGGTCCGGCTCCGTGCCGGTGACCCGCGCGTCGATCGTCACCCTCGAGCGGTGCTGGAAGGCGATGGCGATGCCGAGGTCCCCGCGGATCTTCAGCTCGTCCGAGCCGGGGTCGGTGCTGATCATGCTGCGCGCCGCGAGCGAGCGAGCGGCCTCGGCGACGAGCGCGGGCTCGGGCTCCTGCTCCTGGAGGTGTCGGATCGCGCCCACCGCGTCGATCTCGGCGAGGGTGTAGCCGCCGAGGACCACCGGGCCGGTGCCGACCAGCTCGACGATCGCCTCGACGGTCTCCTGGGGGATGCCGGACCGCTCGGTCGTGCTGCTCACATGTCCTCCTGCTGCTCGGTGGCCGGCGTGCGGCGGGCCACGGTGCGGATCTCGTGGTCGCCCCCACGCAGCGTGGTGGCGACGGTCTGCCCCGGCTCCGGCAGGGCCCAGTCGGTGGCGGAGCGCCCGCCCCGCAGGACGTCGTGCGTCTGCGACACAGGGGCCGCGTCCACGTGCACGTCCGAGGCGCCGAAGAGCCCGCGGCCGTTGCGCGTCCCGGGGTCGAGCACGAGCTCGTCCTCGGCCGAGGTGCGCTCCGGCGGCGGGAAGAGCCGGGCCAGGTCGGGGGAGGCGCACGTGACGTCGTCGGCCGCCTCGACGGTGCCGAGCGCGTGGGTCAGTTCCGCCCGGGCGGCCTCGGGCACCCGGACGCTGGAGGCGACGGCCGGCGAGAGGTAGAGCGGGCGGCGCTCGGTCTGCCGCGAGAGCCCCCACGGCCCGACGTTGCTCTTCGTGAAGCGGTAGACGATGTAGTCGCACAGGTGCAGCACGTCGTTCCACGTCGGGAGCCGGAAGCCGTCACCCATCGCGGCGGGGGTCTTCTCCAGCTGGACCCAGGTGCCGGTCGCGGTGCGCCCGTGCAGCTTCTCGCGCACCAGCGGCCCCTTGAGGCCCAGGTCCGGGTACTGCGACTTGTCCACGGTCTTGTGGTGGCTCGAGAGGCGCTCGCGGCTCTTCGGGAAGCGCCACGCCTCGTAGAGGTCCGGGTCGTCGACGAGCACGTGCCCGCCCCAGAGCACCTCCCGCAGCTGCGGGACGTCGAGGCCGTGCCGCTCGAGGTCGGCGATGATCGTCGCCTCGTGCCGGGTCAGCTTGTCGGCCGCCGTGCGCAGCCCGTCGCGGTACTCACCCACGCGCGAGGTGATGTCCACGAGCAGCCGCACCCGCCGGCGTACCTGTTCGGCGTCGGTGTCACTCAGGGCCGGAGCACCGGCCCGGTGGCTGGTCCACTTCGTCATCTCGATCACCGTACGCGTCTACGGTGGATCTCGTGTCCACTCTCGCGGCCCTGTCCGTCTGGGTCGTCCTCGCCGCGGCCTGGGCGACGATGCGGGGTGGGCCGGGGGAGCAGGCCCCGCGGCGGCCCGGGCCGGGCCGGGTCGGGATCGTCCTCTGGTTGCTGGTCGCCGTGCCGTCGCTGCTCCAGCTGACCGTGTGGCCGGGTCTGCTGGTGGCCGGCCGGCGCGAGGCCACCGCGGTGCGCGACGGGGAGGTCTGGCGCCTCGTCACGTCCCTCGTGCTCCAGGAGGGAGGCTGGGCCGGTGCCGCCTTCAACCTCGTGATCCTGGGGGTGACGCTCGTCCTCGTCGGTCGGTGGCTGCGCCCCTGGGTGGGCGCCGCACTCCTCGTGGGCGGCGGGGTCGTGGCCAACCTCGTCGTCGTCGGGACGGGGGGACCCCCGGGGGCAGGCTGCTCGATGGCGACGATCGTCCTCGCCGTGTCGGCGGTGGGAGGTGTCCCGCGGCGACGCTCCCGCCGCGTGGCGATGGCCGTCATCGCGCTCGCGGGCGTCGTGCTGCTCGCGGTGGGTGACGTGCACGCGCCGGCCGTCGTGCTGGGGCTGCTCGCCGCAGCGGGCCTCCAGGCGGCAGACTGGAGGTGACAGGAGGTGTCCCCGTGAGCGAGACCGATCCCGTGGCCGAGGCGATGCGCCGCCGTGCCCGCGCGGACTTCCTGCCGCCGGAGCGCCGACGGCTCGCCGACCAGGACGCACCGGTCCCGATCGGCCACGACCAGACCAACTCCCAGCCGAGCACGGTCGCGGCGATGCTGCGCCTGCTCGACGTGCGCCCCGGCCACCACGTCCTCGACGTCGGCAGCGGCTCCGGGTGGACCACCGTGCTGCTCGGGGACCTCGTCGGGCGGGTCGGGTGGGTGCTCGGCGTCGAGCGGGTACCGGAGCTGGTCGAGGCGGCCCGCGGGGCGCTGGCCCGCCAGGGCCAGCCGTGGGTGGCGGTGCGCGTCGCCGCCCCGGGCGTCCTCGGGGCACCGGAGCACGCCCCCTTCGACCGCATCCTCGTCTCTGCGGAGGCGGACGAGCTGCCGGAGGAGCTCGTCCAGCAGCTCGCTCCCGGAGGAGTCATGGTCGTCCCCGTCGCCGGGGTGATGACGCGGGTCTCCCGGGAGGAGGACGGGGTGCGGGTCACCCGCCACGGGCACTACCGCTTCGTGCCGCTCGTCTCCGGCCCCTGACCGGCGCCGCCCGCGAGGGGCGACGGGCGGGCCCACCGCCGTGCGTGGCGCTGGCACCATGAGGGCATGGACCCCGCACCACCTCCCGGCGAGCACGACCCCCGCGACTGGACCTTCGTGGTGGACGAGGGGTGCCGCGAGTGCGGGTACGAGCCGCACGACCCGCTGACGACGACCGCCCGGCTGGGCGCGCTCGTGCCCCGGTGGGCGGCCGTGCTGCGGCGCCCCGACGTGGACCGGCGCCCCGGCCCCGGCGTGTGGTCGCCGCTGGAGTACGCCTGCCACTCACGTGACCTCGTGCGTGTCCTCGGGGAGCGGGTGGCGCTGATGAACGCCGAGAACGACCCTCCCTTCGCCGACTACGACGGGGAGGCCGAGGCCGTCCGGCAGGAGTTCTGGCGTGCGGACCCGCAGGTCGTCGCCGACCAGATCGCCGCCCGCACGGCGGAGACCGTGACGGTCATCGACGAGGTCGAGGACTGGGACCGGACCGGGCTGCGTGGGGGCGGGCGCACCTTCACCGTGACCCAGCTGTGCCGGTACCTGCTCCACGATGTCGAGCACCACCTCCACGACGTGTCCGGCTGATGGGTCGGGTCCGCCAGCTCGTCGAGGACCTGCACCCGGGGTCCTTCGCCTTCGTCATGGCCACGGGGATCGTCTCCGTCGGCATGGCCCAGCAGGGCCTCCTGCTCGCCTCCCGCGGGCTGCTCGTCATCGGACTGGTCGCCTGGGCGCTGCTGCTGCTCGCCACCGTGCTGCGGGTCGCCGCCCACCGCGATCGGGTGATCGCCGACCTGCACGACCCGGTCGTCGCGTTCGGCTTCTTCACCCTCGTCGCGGGGACCGACGTGCTCGCCGTGCGCCTGGCCGGCCAGTACTGGCAGCTCAGCGCCGTCATGCTCACCTTCGCCGCGGTCGTCGGGCTCGTCCTCGGCTACGGCGTGCCGTGGGCGGCCGTCCTCTCCCGCGAGGACCGTCCGGTGCTGCGCCACGTCAACGGCACGTGGTTCATCTGGGTCGTCGCCAGCCAGTCGGTCGCCACCGCCGCCGCGAGCATCGAGCCGCACATCGCCGTGGGCTCGGGGCGGGCCGAGATCGCCGTGCTCGCGGTGGCGGCGTGGTCGGTCGGCATCGTGCTGTACGCGGCCTGTGCCGTCATGGTGGCGCTGCGCATCATGCTCTACCCCTTCAGCCCGGTGGACCTCAACCCTCCCTACTGGGTCTCGATGGGCGCGATGGCGATCACCGTCGTCGCCGGCGCGAAGATCGTCGAGATGTCCTCGACCCCGATCGTCGACGCGACCTCCGGACTCATCGCCGGCCTGTCCGTCCTCGGGTGGGCGTGGGCCACCTGGCTGATCCCCGTGCTCTTCGCCGTCGGCCTGTGGCGGCACGTCCACCACCGGATCCCGCTGCGCTACGAGGCGACGTGGTGGAGCATCGTCTTCCCGCTCGGGATGTACGCGGTCGCCGGCATGTACCTCGGGCGGGCGGACTCCCTGCCCATCGTCGAGGCCATCGGTGCGGCCTGGCTGTGGGTCGGGGCCGCCGCCTGGCTCTTCGCGGCGGTGCAGATGGCCCGTTCGTGGGTGCGACCGCAGCCGGTGCCCGGGGGAGTACGGTCCGAGGTATGACGACCCGCAACCAGGTGCACATCAGATCGGTCCGGGACGAGCCCGCAGACGGGGACGGCTTCCGGGTCCTCGTCGACCGGCTGTGGCCGCGCGGGGTGAGCAAGGAGGCGGCCGACCTCGACGAGTGGCTCAAGGACGTCGGCCCCTCCGACGAGCTGCGTCGGTGGTTCGGCCACGACCCCGAGCGGTTCGAGGAGTTCGCGCGCCGCTACGCCGACGAGCTCGAGGGCAACGAGTCGTGGGAGACGCTCCAGGAGATCGTCGCCGAGCACGGTCGCGTGACCCTGCTCTTCGGCGCGAAGGACCGGGAGCACAACCAGGCCGTCGTGCTGCGGGACCTGCTCACCCGCGACTGACCGAGCGGGCGGCGAGCTCGTCGTCGACGAAGACCGGTCGCGACACCCGCAGCCCGGAGAGCGCGATGCCCGGGCCGAGGAGCATGAGGACGATGAGCGGGACGGACCACCCACCCGTCGCGTCGTGCAGCAGCCCGATGAGGAAGGGACCGATGCCCGCGATCAGGTACCCGGCGGGCTGGACGAAGCCGGAGAGCTGCGCGGTGACGTGCGGGTCCCGGCTGCGCTCGGTGATGAGCGCGATCGCGGTGGGGAAGGCGAAGCCGGAGATCCCGAGCAGGACGGCCCAGAACCACGGGACGCTCGCCGGTGCCAGCAGCAGCCCGAGGTAGCCGAGGGTGGTCAGGGCGCCGAAGGAGAGCATCCACCAGGAGATGTCCGGCGAGCGGTTGATGACCGTCGGCATGAGCAGGCCCCCGATAATGCCCATCCCGGTGACGACCGCCATGTACACCCCGGAGGGGTCCTGGGAGATGCCGGCGTCCCGGTAGATCTGGGGGAGCCACCCGAACTGGACGTAGGCGTTCGTGGACTGGATGCCGAAGAGCGCGGTGAGCGCGATCGCCGTGGGGGAGTGGCTGATCCGCGTGTCGAGGGCGCCGGTGTCGGTGCGCCGGTGGACCCGGTCGCGGACTCCGACGACGAGCCACGGCAGGAGTGCGACGAGGGCGACCAGGCCCCACAGCCCGAGCGCCGAGCGCCACCCTCCGGGCACGTGGTGGGCGAAGGGGGAGGCGATGAGCGGGCCGAGCGCGCCGCCGACCGTGAGCCCCATGCTGTAGATCGTCATCAGCTGGACCTCGCGCCGGCCCCGGGAGTGGCGCTTGATCCACGCCGGGACGAGGACGTTGCCGAGGCCCATCCCGGCCAGACCGATGGCGGAGAGGACGAGGAAGAGCGCCGTGGAGTCCGTCGTGACCCGGGCGACGAAGGTGACGACGACGGCGGCGAGCCCGAGCGCGATCCCGCGCGAGAGGCCGACCTTGCGGGCCAGGGTGACCGCGCAGGCGCCCGCGACGGCGAAGGTCAGGCCCGGGAGCGAGGTGAGCGCCCCGGCGACGGCCGCGCTCATCCCCAGCCCCTCACGCACCTCCTCCAGGAGCGGACCGATCGCCGTCGCCCCGGGGCGGAGGTTGATGGAGATGAGCGCCACCGCGAGGACGATGAGGACGGGACCGAAGGGGGGCTCCGGCCGGGAGCCGTCGTGCGCGCGCTTCACCGGCCCACCGTAGGCTCTGCGGCGATGACTTCCGTAAGTGCCCCCGCGAGGCGTGTCCCGGGCTGGGACGAGTACTTCCTCGGGATCGCCGACGCCGTCGCCGCGCGTGCCAAGTGCACCCGACGGCGGGTCGGCGCCGTGCTGACGATCGAGCACCGGATCATCGCGACGGGGTACAACGGCGCGGCTCCGGGTGAGCCCGACTGCCTCGAGGGCGCCTGCCCGCGGGGGCGGCTCGACTACGACGCCGTGCCGGGCCTCGGTGACTACGACCGGCCGGGCACCCCCGGCTTCTGCATCGCCATCCACGCCGAGGTCAACGCGCTGCTCTTCGCCACGAGGGACACGAAGGGGGCGACGGCCTACGTCACCGACCCCCCGTGCCCGGGATGCCGCAAGGCCCTGGCGGCGGCGGGGATCGTGCGCGCGGTCTGGCCCGGCGGTGACCTGGACCGGCACGGACTCACCGACTGGTAGCCCCTCTTCCCGCTGCCGCGACGGTGATGGGATGCTTCTGGCATGGCCTCCGACGCAAGCATCCACGACACTCCTACCCCCGAAGGCGCCGTGGTGGCGGGCCTCGACGGGAGCCACCGGGACCCGGCGGTCCTGGACTGGGCGGCCACCGAGGCGCAGCAGCTCGGTGCCCCCCTCCACCTGGTGCACGCCGTGGACCTGGGTACCCCGCTCTCCGCCTACGGCGAGCTGCTGACCAGCCCGGACATCGTCGACAAGGTCGAGCAGGAGTCCACCCGGGTCGTCACCGAGGCCCTCGCGACCGTCGCCGAGAACTACCCGGACCTGGCGGTGACGAGCTCGATGCCGACGGGCTCGCCGGCCGGGGTGGTCATCATGGCCGCCGAGGGGGCCCGTGAGCTCGTCGTCGGCTCCGCCCGGAAGAACCGCGCCGAGCGCATCGTCCTCGGCACGACCTCGCTGAGCGTCGTCGCCCACGCCCCGTGCGCCGTCGTGCTCGTCCCCGAGGACGTCGCCCTCACCGGTGACGGACGCGTCGTCGTCGGCATCGACGGCAGCCAGCACAGCCGGATGGCCTTCGACTACGCGATGGAGCACGCCTCCGTCATCGGCAAGCAGGTGACGACGGTGACCTCGTGGAACGTCGAGGTCGTCGACGGGGTCGTCGTCACCGAGCCCGGGTCACCGCAGTGGGAGGCGGTCCAGCGGCGCTACCGCACGATGGCCGAGGAGACGATCGCCGACATCCGTGACCGCCACCCGGAGGTCTCGGTCGACGTGCAGGTCCTCCACGGGCGCGCGGCGGAGTCGATCACCGGCGTCGCCGAGGGCGCCGACCTCGTCGTCATCGGCTCACGCGGACGGGGCGGCTTCCGCGGGATGCTGCTCGGCTCGGTCTCCCAGCGCGTCCTCACCCTGGCCACCTGCCCGGTGGCGGTGCTGCACCACCGCCGCTGACCGCCCACGAGGAGCCGCTCGTCCGAGGTCGTGCTGCACGGATCTTCACGACCGGACGACCTCGCACCGATCTGGATCCCGGACCGGCCGGCGGTGTCGCCGGGACCTGATGCCTCCTGTCCGGTGAGCGCCGCCCCTCGTCCCGTCAGTGGGCCGCCCAGAACTCCCGCATCGCGGCCAGCCCCTCGGGGGTGTCCTGAGGGCGGTGGCCGGCCCCGGGCAGGACGAGCAGCTCGGCCCCCTTCGCCTCCAGCGACGTGGCGACCTCGCGGTACATGCCGCTCTCCTCGCCGGTGATGACGAGCATGGGCACGAGCCGGGGGGTGTCCGGTCGCAGGTCGACCTCCCACGGGGCGGGCGTCGAGCGCATCCGCGCGGCTACCTGCTCGGTCGTCTCCGGGTCGAGGTCCGGTGGCGGCGCGCCCATCCCTGCCGCGAAGCGGGCCAGGAAGTCCGCGGCGCCCACCTCGGGGTCGTCGGCGACGGCGAAGACCGGTGCCATCGCCCGGATGTGCTTCTCGACATAGCGGCCGCCGCGCGCCACGTCGTAGGTCGCCGGCTCGATGAGCACGAGGCTGCGCAGCCGGTCCGGGCGCCGCTGAGCCGCGAGCATGGCGGTGATCGTGCCGTAGGAGTGGCCGACCACGTGGCCGCGGCCCTCGCCGAGCAGGTCGATGACCCGGTCGGCGTCGCGCTGCGGCTGGTCGGCGAGGCAGGTGCGCTCGAGGAAGACCCAGTCCGGGTCGCGCTCGGCGTCCTGCAGCGGCCACGCCCGGGCGCCGCTGCGGCCCCGGCCGTGGATGAAGACCGTCCGTACCTGTGGAGTGATCAGGGGCATATCAACCTCGAGGGCGCAGTCTGCCGCCCGGCAGTGTGGGCGCGGGCAGGGGGTCCGGGCCGTGGTCGGGGAAGGGGCCGAAGCGCAGCCGGTCGTCCGGGGGGTGCGCGCCGATCTCGGCCATCCAGCGCTCCCGCGCCGCGACGACGTCCTCGTGGCTGCGACCGACGAAGTTCCACCACATGACGATCGGCTCCTCGAGCGGCTGACCACCGAGGACGACCACCCGGGCGCCGCGTGCGGAGTCCAGCCGGATCCGCTCCCGCCCGGGGGCGAGGTACCCGACCTCGCCGTGGGCCAGGGCGGTCCCGTCGACGGTGATGTCCCCGTCGTCGAGGAGCACCGCGTGCTCGTGACCGGCCGACACGTCGAGGACGATCCGCGCGTCGGCGTCGAGGATCAGCTCGGCGCCGAGCAGCGGTGTCGGGGTGAGGACGGGGGACTCGATGTCGAGGAGCCGCCCGACGAGGACGCGCACGATGCCGCCCGGCACGAACATCGGCTCCGGGACGTGGTGGACGAACTGCGGGTCGCTGTCGGCCAGGCGCTCCGGCAGCGCGAACCACAGCTGGATGCCGTGGAGCACGTCGGTCCCGCTGGTGGAGATCTCGGAGTGGCTCACCCCGCGGCCGGCGGTCATGAGGTTGAGCTCGCCGGGCCGCACGAGGGCGTGGGCGCCCGTGGAGTCCCGGTGCTCGATCTCCCCGGTGAAGAGCCACGAGACGGTGGCCAGCCCGGTGTGCGGGTGGCGCGGCACCCGCATCCCGCCGGTGCTCGCGACCTCGTCCGGGCCGAAGTGGTCGAGGAAGCACCAGGCACCCACGAGCCGTCGGCGACGCGAGGGGAGGGTGCGGCGGACCCGCATCGCCCGGGGCCCGCCGAGGGGGACCTCGCGCGGCGGCACGACCTCCAGCTCGCTCATCACGCAGATGCTACCCACGCAGGTGGACGCGGCCGGGGTCGCTGGCCCAAGGTGGTCCCGTGACCGAGCCCTCCCAGCAGCTGCGTGACCTCGCCGACGCGAAGGGCGTCGCCACCTCGTGGTGGGACTGGAGGGGCGAGCACCGGCAGGTCCCCGCGGAGACGCTGCGTGCGGTGCTCGCCGCCATGGGGGAGGAGACCGAGGAGGAGTCGCTGCCCGCCGCCCTGGAGCGGGTACGCACGGCGCCGTGGCGCCGGACGCTGCCGCCGACCGTGATCCAGCGGCAGGGCACCGGCGCCCGGGTGCCGGTGCACGTCACCCACGGGAGCCAGGTGGCCCTCACGGTCCATCTCGAAGGGGGCGGGCGGCGCCCCCTTCGCCAGCTGGCCCATGACGTGGCGCCGCGGGAGATCGACGGACGCCTCGTCGGGGAGGCCGCCTTCGAGCTGCCCGAGGACCTCCCGCTGGGGTGGCACGAGATCGTCGCCGAGGGCGACGGGGTGGGCGAAGGGAGCCGCGCCGTCCTCGTCGCCGCGCCGGAGCGCCTCGAGCTGCCCACCTCGCTCCAGCAGGCGCCTGCCCGCGGGCTGATGACGCAGCTGTACCAGGTGCGCAGCCGTGGCAGCTGGGGGATCGGCGACCTCGGCGACCTGGCGGTCCTCGGTGCGTGGACCGCGCGCGAGCACGGCAGCGACTTCGTCCTCGTCAACCCCCTGCACGCCGCCGAGCCGGTGGCGCCGATGGAGCCCTCCCCGTACCTGCCGACGTCACGGCGCTTCGTCAACCCGGTCTACATCGACGTACGTGACCTGCCAGGCGCCGAGGCCCTGCCCGAGGACGTCCGGGAGCAGATCGCGTCGCTGGGCCGTCTGGCCGGTGGCCTCGACACCGTCGACCGGATCGATCGTGACGCGGTGTGGTCCCACAAGGAGGCCGCTCTGCGGCTGGCCCACCGCCACCTCGCACCGCTCCACGAGGAGGCGATGCGCGCGTTGGTGGAGGACGAAGGGCGAGGACTCGTGGACTTCGCCACGTGGTGCTCGCTGGCCCGCGAGCACGGGCTGCTGTGGCGCTCGCGCTGGCCGGCGGAGCTGCACGACCCCGACGGCGAGGCGGTCCTGCGTCATCGCGACCGGCACCGGGACGAGGTGGACTTCCACATCTGGCTGCAGTGGCTGGTCCGTCACCAGCTCGACGGGGTCCGGCGACGGCTGCACGACGCGGGGATGGGTCTCGGGGTGATCACCGACCTCGCCGTCGGCATCCACCCGGAGGGCGCGGACAGCTGGGCGCTCGGCGACGTGCTCGCCCAGGACATCGACGTCGGTGCGCCGCCGGACCAGTTCAACCAGCTCGGCCAGAACTGGTCCCAGCCGCCGTGGCGTCCGGACCGGCTCGCCGAGGTGGGCTACGCCCCCTTCCGCGACATGCTGCGCGCGGTGCTGCGCGGCGCCGGCGGGGTGCGCATCGACCACGTCATGGGGCTCTTCCGCCTGTGGTGGGTGCCGGACGGTGCCGCGCCGGCGGACGGGGCCTACGTCTACTACGACCACGAGGCGCTCACCGGGATCCTCGCGCTGGAGGCCCATCGGGCCGGGGCGCTCGTCATCGGGGAGGACCTCGGCGTCGTCGAGCCGAAGGTGCGCGAGGACCTCGCCGCCCGCGGCGTGCTCGGGACCTCGATCGTGTGGTTCGAGTGGGTCGACGGTGCGCCGCGGCCGCCGGAGGACTACCGGGAGCTGTGCTTGGCCTCGGTGACGACGCACGACCTGCCGCCGACGGCCGGCTACCTCGATCTCGAGCACGTGCGCCTGCGGGAACGGCTCGGCCTGCTCACGCGGCCGGTCGAGGAGGAGCGTGCTGCGGAGGAGGCGAGCATCGAGGCGGTGCGGCGCGCGCTCCGGGAGCGCGGGCTGCTCGAGGACGCGGCGGCGCCGGTCGGGGAGGTGGTGCGGGCGATGCACGAGTGGCTCGCACTGACGCCCTCTCGCCTGCACGGGATCGCACTCACCGATCTCGTCGGGGACGTGCGGGCGATCAACCAGCCGGGCACGGACGAGGAGTACCCCAACTGGCGACTGCCCCTCGCCGGTCCGGACGGGCGACCCGTCCTGCTCGACGACCTCGTCGCCGGCGGCGTCGACCGCAAGGTTTCCACGAACTGAGGGTTATCCCTGCATCTCCTGCGTCGGGTCGGGATCAGGTCACCGAAGAGTCACAGTTGTGTCTCAGCGCACACCCATCCGTGGTCTTCAACGCCCAACGGGTCTTAGATGTTCCGAGCAGCCGCGTTGTGCTGCTCACCAGAGGGTGGATCCGGATCAGTTGCCGGTGACGCCGTATCACCCGCCCGCGCGGCGGCAGACGTAGGAGGACATCCATGCGAGTGAAGTCTCGCTCGATGGCTATTGCCAGCATCTCAGCGGTCGCGCTCCTCGCGACCGCGTGTGGCGGCGGCAGCGATGAAGGCGGCGGCTCCGGCGGCTCCGGCGGAGAGATCATCTCCGGTGGCTGCACCCCCGAGAACCCGCTGATCGCGGGGAACACGTCGGAGACCTGCGGGGGTGACGTCCTGGACGTCATGACGGCCAAGCTGGTCCACTACAACTCCAAGACCGCCGAGCCGGAGATGGACATCGCCAAGTCCATCGAGACCAAGGACAACCAGCACTTCACCGTGAAGCTGAAGGAGGGGTACAAGTTCCACGACGGGACCGAGGTCAAGGCCAAGAACTTCGTCGACGCGTGGAACTACACCGCCTACGGCCCCAACGCGCAGCAGGGCTCCTACTTCTTCGAGCCGATCAAGGGCTACGCCGACACCCAGTGCACCGGTGACGACGAGGAAGACCCCTGCAAGGGTGACGACAAGGCCAAGAAGAAGAAGATGGCCGGCCTCAAGGTGGTCGACGACTACACCTTCACCATCGAGACCACCGACAAGGTCTCGAACCTGCCGCTTCGCCTGGGCTACACCGCCTTCGCGCCGCAGCCGGACGCCTTCTTCAAGGACCCGGAGAAGTTCGGCCAGGCCCCCATCGCGGCCGGTCCCTACAAGTTCGACTCCTGGGACAAGAACAAGTCCATCAAGCTGAGCAAGTTCGAGGACTACTCGGGTGAGTACGACGGCCACGCCGACAAGATCACCTTCCAGATCTTCAAGGACGCCGAGGCCGAGTACACCGCGCTGCTGGCCGGGGAGATCGACGTCATCCGGGCGATCCCGGCGAACGCCCTGGCGGGTGACAAGTACAAGTCCGACCTGGGCGACCGCTGGCTCGCGGAGGCCAACTCCACCTCCCAGTGGGTTGGGATGAACCCGCACGTCGACAAGAAGCTCTCGAACGTCAAGGTCCGTCGGGCCATCTCCATGGCCATCGACCGCAAGACGATCACGAAGCAGATCTTCAACGGCTCCTTCGAGCCGTCCACCGGTGTCGTCTCCCCGATCGTCGACGGCTTCAAGAAGGACCAGTGCGGCGAGTACTGCACGTACGACCCGGAGAAGGCCAAGAAGCTGCTCAAGGAGGGTGGCGGCTACGACGGCAAGCTGACCCTGACCTACAACGGTGACGGCGGCCACAAGGAGTGGACCGAGGCCGCCTGCAACTCGATCAAGAACGCCATCGGCATCAACTGCGTCGCCACCCCGACGGTGGACTTCGCGACCATGCTGACCAAGCTCGGCGAGAACGAGCTCAAGGGCATGTGGCGCATGGGCTGGGTCATGGACTACCCGTCGATCGAGAACTACCTGACGCCGATCTTCAGCAAGGGTGCCTCCTCGAACTACTACGGCTACGACAACCCGGAGTTCCAGAAGAAGCTCCGTGAGGCCGGTGCCGCCGAGACCCCCGACGAGGCGAACAAGCTCTACCAGGAGGCCGAGCGGATGGTGCTCGACGACATGATCGCCATCCCGCTCTGGTACGGGAAGACCATGATCGGCTGGTCCGAGAAGGTCGACAACGTCCAGGCCACCCCGTTCGGTAACCCGGACCTGGCCGCCATGACGGTCAAGGAGTGATCTGACGCTGGTCTGAGACCGGCGACACTGCCACCG
>CAYSGN010000016.1:0-37560 GCA_964430615.1 uncultured Janibacter sp.
ATCTCTCCCGCAACCGCAGCAAGCGCTACTGCGAAGGGGGCTGCGGCAACCGCCTCGCGGCCGCCGCCTACCGCTCCCGCAAGGGGTGAGCCTGCGGTTCGGGGCGGCCGTATCCGCCCTGCCCACCGTTCACGTCGGGGCCGGGTCAGCAACACGGCTTACGTCAGGGCCGGGTCAGCAGCGCGGCGATCTCGTCGTGTGAGATCGACGCCACGACATCGGTCGCCGCAAACCGTAGGTAGAGGTGGCCGAGGTACGTGGCGTAGGCCAGCCTGGCGCGGGTGCGCGCAGTGTCGGCATCCATGCCCAGATCCCGGCAGACCTGCTCGACGAAGGCCACCCGCGCAACGTGGACCCGCTCGACAACGGGTGCGACCTGCGGGTCGTCGACGGCCGCGAGGATGCGCCACTCGGCCGAGTCGGAGTCCTGAGCTGCAAAGACCGCCTCCACCAGGCGCGCCGGACGCTCCCGCGCGTCCACCCCCGAGACGTCGACGACCACCTGACGGGTGGCGATCTCCTCCCAGCGCGCCAGCGCGGCCGCCACGAGCTCGGACCGGTCGGCGAAGTGCCAGTAGAAGCTCCCCTTCGTCGTCCCCAGCGCCTTGGCCAGCGGCTCGACCGCCAGGCGGGCCACGCCCACGCGGGCGATCGCCTCGAGCGCCGCCTCGACCCACGCCTGCCGACTCATCCTGACCACCCTTGCAGCCTAACCATACGGCTGCGTACTGTTTCCGTACGCCGACGTATGGAGTTGAGATGCTCGCCCTCGCACCCCCCAGCGCCTTCCCCTACACCCGCGCTCACCCCGAGCGCCCCGACGCCATCCGCAATGAGCACCTCCGGGTCACCGACGGGGATATCGGGAGAGCCGAACGGCTGCTGGCGACCCTCGGCTCCCCCGGCGACCTCCTCTGGCCCACCGGGCGATGGCCGGCCATGGAGCTCGACCACGGCCTCGCGAACGGCAGCGCGGGAGGACACGGCAGCGTTCGCTACCGCGTGATCACCAGCCGGCAACGCTCCGTGGTCTTCGAGATGGCGCGTGACTCTCAGCTCGAGGGCTGCCACGAGCTCGCCTGCCGACCGGTGGGAGAGCACGAGGTGCTGTGGACCCACCGGTTGGACCTGGCGCCCACCCTGCCGGCGCCGGTGATGCGGGTCGTACTCGCGCTGCACGACGGCATCCTCGAAGACCTGCTCGACAACGCCGAGGCGCGGATGGCCGGCCGCGAGCCGACCCCGCGACGGCTCTCCCCCGCCCTTCGCCTGACTCGGCGCGTCTACCTCGCCGGCGAGCGGATCGCGGCACAGCGTGCCCACAGGCCCTGAGACCTCGCCCCCGAGCAAGCGGGCGTCGACAGGCGGAGCGGGCGGCGCCCCGCCTCTAGTTGAAGAGGCTCGTGACCGAGCCGTCCTCGAAGACGGCACGCATCGCCCGGGAGATCAGCGGCGCGATGGACAGCTCGGTAAGACCGTCGAACTTCTGCCCGTCGACGAGCGGGAGGGTGTCGGTGACGATGATCTCCTCGGCGGCGCAGGCCTGCATCCGCTCGATGGCCGGGCCGGAGAAGATCGCGTGCGTCGCGGCGATGATCACGCCCGCGGCGCCGTCGGCGAGGAGCGCATCGGCGGCCTTGGTGATCGTGCCGGCGGTGTCGATCATGTCGTCGACGAGCACGCACAGCCGCCCCTCGACCTCACCGACGACCCGGTTGGCCACGCTCTCGTTGGGGCGGTCGATGTTGCGGGTCTTGTGGATGAAGGCCAGCGGCACCCCGCCGAGGTGGCGCGACCACTGCTCGGCGACCTTGATCCGGCCGGCGTCCGGGGAGACGACGGCGAGCTTGTGCTGCCCGTACTTCTCCCGGACGTAGTCCGCGAGGATCGGGCGGGCCATGAGGTGGTCGACCGGGCCGTCGAAGAACCCCTGGATCTGGTCGGTGTGCAGGTCGACCGTGATGAGCCGGTCGGCGCCGGCGCACTTGAACATGTCGGCCATGAGCCGGGCGGAGATCGGCTCGCGGCCGCGGTGCTTCTTGTCCTGGCGGGCGTAGCCGTAGAACGGCATCACGGCGGTGATCCGCTTGGCGCTGGCCCGCTTGAGCGCGTCGACCATGAGCAGCTGCTCCATGATCGCCTCGTTGATCGGGGTGGAGTGGCTCTGGATGACGAAGGCGTCGCAGCCGCGCACCGACTCCTCGTAGCGCACGTAGATCTCACCGTTGGCGAAGTCGTACGCGCTCGTCGGCACCAGGTCGGTCCCCATGTCCTTGGCGACCGCCTCGGCCAGCGCCGGGTGCGTCCGTCCCGTGAAGACCATGAGGTTCTTCTCGGGGGTCTTGTGGATTCCGGTCACTGCTCGTCCTCGCTGCTCTCGGTGGTGGGTGACGCGGAGGCCGCCGCCTGCGCGGCCGCCTCCGTCGGGGTGCCGGGGTACCTCTTGGCCACCCAGCCATCGATGTTGCGCTGGCGCGAGCGGGCGACCGCCAGCTGTCCGGGCCCGACGGGGTCGGTCACGGCCGAGCCCGCGGCGACGTAGGAGCCGTCGGCGATCTCGACGGGGGCGACGACCACCGACTGGGAGCCGATGAAGGTGTGCCGGCCGACGACGCTGCGGTACTTCTTCACCCCGTCGTAGTTGGCGAAGATCGTCCCGGCGCCGATGTTCGCGCCGTCCTTGATCTCGGCGTCGCCGGCGTAGGTCAGGTGAGGGACCTTCGCGCCCTCGCCGATCGTCGTGTTCTTCGTCTCGACGAAGCCGCCGATCTTCCCCTTCGCCCCGAGCACGGTCCCCGGACGCATGTAGGAGTAGGGGCCCACGACGGCACCCTCGCCGATGATCGCGAGGTGCCCTTCGGCGCGGCGGACGTGGGCCTCGTCGCCGACCTCGCAGTCGGTGAGCGTGACCTCCGGGCCGATCGTGGCACGGGCGCCGACCGTGGTCGCGCCGAGCAGCTGGGTGCCGGGCTGGATGGTCGTGTCGGGGCCGATCGTCACGTCGGTGTCGATCCACGTGGTGGCCGGGTCGACGATCGTCACGCCCTCGGTCATGTGCCGCTCGCAGGTGCGCCGGTTCAGCTCCCGACCGAGCTCGGCGAGCTGGACCCGGTTGTTGACGCCCTCGGTCTGGTAGCGGTCGTCCAGCACGTGCGCCATGACCCGGCCTCCGGCGGCGCGGGCGAGTCCGAGGACGTCGGTGATGTACTTCTCGCCCTGGGCGTTGTCGGTGGTGACCCTCGCCAGCTCCCGGCGCAGGACGGCGACGTCGAAGGCGTAGATGCCCGAGTTGATCTCGGTGACCGCCCGCTCGGCCTCGGTCGCGTCCTTGAACTCGACGATCCGCTCGACCTCGCCCTGCTCGTCGCGGATGATCCGGCCGTAGGTCTTCGGGTCCTCGAGGACGGAGGTGACGACGGTGACCGCGGCGGAGGCCTCGGTGTGCGCGCGGGTCAGCTCGGCGATGGTCTCGGGACCGAGCAGCGGGACGTCACCCATGGTGACGACGACGGTCCCGGTCATGTCGGCGGGCAGCGCCTCCAGCCCGCACTCCACGGCCCGGCCGGTGCCTTTGATCTCGTCCTGGTCGGCGATCACCGCGTGGCCGGTGAGCCGCTTCGCGCACTCCTCGACGAAGGCGGCGACCCGGTCGCGCTGGTGGCGGATGACGACGACCGTCTCGCTCGCGCCGGCCCCGTCCGCGGCCCGCATCGCGTGCCCGAGCAGCGGGGCCCCGCCGATCGGGTGCAGGACCTTGGGGAGGGTGGACTTCATCCGGGTGCCCTCGCCCGCGGCGAGGATGATGACGGCATCGGGACGTACGTCGTTCACGCGATGTTCTCCGAGGGTCGACGGTGCGGCGGTCGGCACAGGCCGCCGTGACACTGTATCCGGCCCGGAGGGCACGCGCCGCCGCGGGAGTCAGACGAGGTCCGCGACGTCGGCGTCCGCCCCGGCGAGGACCGCCTCGCGGGCCGCGGCGGCCGACCCGGCCCCGCGGGCCAGCCCGGCCAGGCGCCGGCAGTCGGCGAGACTGTGCCGGGAGAGGGCCCAGCGCACCCTCGCCACCTTGCTCGGGGCCATCGAGAGGCTGGCGACGCCGAGACCGACGAGCACGAGCGCGAGCAGCGGGTCGCCCGCCGACTCGCCGCACACCCCGACGGGAGCGCCGTTGGCCCCTCCGCCGGCGCAGGCGGCGGCCACGAGGTCGAGGACGGCCGGCTGCCACGGGTCGAGGAGGTCGGAGAGCTCACCCTGCATCCGGTCGGCGGCCATCGTGTACTGCGCGAGGTCGTTGGTCCCGATGCTCGCGAAGTCCAGGTCGGCGAGCAGGTGGGCGCTGCGCAGCGCCGCAGCCGGCACCTCGATCATCACCCCGGCGCTCGGCAGCCCGTGCTCGCGCACCCGCCGTCCGAACCACGCCGCCTCCTCGGCGGTCGCGACCATCGGGGCCATGACCCGCACGTCCGCCTCGGTCTCCCGCGCCGCGGTGGCCAGTGCCTCGAGCTGGGTGTCGAGCAGCTCCGGTCGGCGGGCGGACAGGCGCAGCCCGCGCCGGCCGAGGGCAGGGTTCTCCTCCGGCCCGAGGTCGGCGAAGGCGAGCGGCTTGTCCGCGCCCGCGTCGAGGGTGCGCACGACGACCTGCCGGCCGGCGAAGGGGGCGAGCACCTGCCGGTAGGTCTCGGCCTGCTCCTGGACCGTGGGTGCCCTCGTCGCGGAGAGGAAGAGGAACTCGGTGCGGAAGAGGCCGACACCCTCGAGGTCCTCCGCCCCCGCCGTGACGGCGTCGTCGACGTCGCCGATGTTCGCAAGGAGCTTCACCCCGTGGTCGTCGCTCGTGCGGCCGGGGCCGCCGGAGCCCGCGAGCGCGGCGGCCCGTCGCTCGGCCCGCTCGGTGAGGGCCGCGACGAAGGCCTCGCTCGGCTCGAGGGTGAGCACCCCGGCGTCGCCGTCGACCGCGACGCGGGTGCCGGGAGCGACCTCGAGGGCGCCGACGGCCTGGACGATCGCGGGGATCCCCCGCTGGGCGGCGAGGATCGCGGTGTGGCTCGTCCGTCCGCCTCCCGTGGTGACGATGGCGAGGACCTTGGTCCGGTCCAGGACCGCCGTCTCCGCGGGCGCCAGGTCCTCGGCGAGGACGACGCTCGGCCGCTCCAGCGCCGGGACGCCCGGCGCCGGCAGGCCGAGGACGGCCGCGACCGCGCGGGCACCGACGTCGCGCAGGTCGGCGACCCGCTCGGCGAAGTAGCCACCGAGGGACTCGAACTGGACGGCGAACTCCTCGATCGCCGACTCGATCGCGGTGGCCGGCCCCTCCCCTTCGTCCAGGTGGCGACCGGTCGCCTTGTGCAGGCTCGTGTCCCGGGCGATGAGCGCCGTGGCCGAGAGGATCTGCGCGGCGGTGTCGTCGGCCGAGGCCGCCCGCTGGTCCAGGTCGAGCGCCACCGACTCGAAGGCGGCTCGCACCCCCTCCAGCGCGGCCTGCGGGTCGGCCGCCGCCGGCTCGTCGGAAGGAGCCTGCACCGGCGGCGCCACGAGCACGGCCGGTCCGTAGGCGCTGCCCGGTGAGACACCGATGCCGCGCAGCTGTCCCTGGTCGGCGGAGGCCATCGCTCAGGCCTTGTCGTGGTCGGTCTGGAGCAGGGTGACGAGCCCGTCGAGCACCGCATCGGCGTCCTCGCCCTCCGCGGTCAGCTCGACCTCCTCCCCGTGCTTGGCCCCGAGGGCCATGACCCCGAGGATGCTCGTCGCGTCGACGGACTCCTCCCCGGGGCGGGCGATCTGCACGTCGAGACCGGACGCGCTGGCCTGCTCGACGAAGAGCGCTGCCGGGCGGGCGTGCAGGCCGACGGAGGAGGCGATGGTGGTGGTGCGACTGGGCATGAGTGACTCCTTGGTGTGGTGGTGGGTGGTCAGCCGGCGGTGACGAGGTCGCCCTCGCCGGCACGACGGCGCTGGGCCGTGGTCTTGAGGGCGATGACGACGAGCGCCATGGCGATGACGCCGACGACGAGCGCGATGAGGAACATGAGGAAGTTGCCGATGAGCGGCAGCACCCAGATCCCGCCGTGCGGGGCGCGCAGCGAGGCTCCCGCGGCGAGGGCGATGCCGCCGGTGAGCGCCGAGCCGACGACCGAGCCGGCGATGACCCGGACGGGGTCGGCCGCGGCGAAGGGGATGGCCCCCTCGGAGATGAAGGAGGCACCGAGCAGCCAGGCGGCCCGGCCGTTCTCCCGCTCCGGCTCCGAGAAGAGGCGCGGGCGCACCGTCGTGGCCAGCGCCATCGCGAGCGGCGCGACCATGCCGGCGGCCATCACCGCGGCCATGATCTTCAGCTGGATCGAGTCCGTGGCCGTGCCGGCGGCGGAGAGACCTGCGGTCGCGAAGGTGTAGGCCACCTTGTTGACCGGGCCACCGAGGTCGAAGCCCATCATCGCGCCGAGGACGAGCCCGAGGATGAGGGCGCTCGCCCCTCCCATGCCCTCCAACGCGGAGGTGAGGTTCTCCATGAGCCACGTGATGGGGCGGCCGAGGACGGTGATGAAGAGCCCCGCGGTGATCGCCGTCGAGAGCAGCGGGATGACGACGACCGGCATGACACCGCGCACCCCCTTGTGGACGTTCCAGCCCGCGATCCACCGGGCCACGAAGCCGGCGAGGAAGCCGGTGGCCAGCCCGCCGAGGAAGCCGGCGCCCATCGTGGCCGCGATCCATCCGCCGACGATACCCGGGACCAGGCCGGGGCGGTCGGCGATCGCGTAGGCGATGAAGCCGGAGAGGATCGGCACGAGGAAGGCGAAGGCGGCGCTGCCCATGACGAAGAGGAGCGCGGCCCACGAGGTCAGGCTGAGCGGGCTGAAGCTCTGCGTGATGTTGTACTTCCCGTCGGCGTCGAGGGCGTACTGGGTGATCTCGATGGCGCCCTGCTCCCCCAGCGCCAGCTGGGCGAGCATGAAGGAGAGCGCCATGAGGATCCCGCCCGCGGCGACGAAGGGGATCATGTAGCTCACGCCGGTCATCAGCCACTGGCGGACCCGGGTGGCGGTGGAGGCCCCCTCCTCGACCTTCGTGCCGGGACCGCCCGCGTCGTCGCCGTCGGCCTGGGCCGCCACCGCGGCGCGTGCCTTCTCGGGGTCGCGCTCCCACTCGCGGGCGGTCGCGGCCGCCCGGTCGATGAGCTCGGGCC
Source organism: uncultured Janibacter sp. (assembly GCA_964430615.1). GTDB lineage: Bacteria > Actinomycetota > Actinomycetes > Actinomycetales > Dermatophilaceae > Janibacter. The sequence goes on from CAYSGN010000016.1 coordinate 7,187, forward strand.
CGTCGGAGATCGCCTTCTTCACCCCGACGTCGACGGTCGGCTTGCCGGCGAAGCGACCCTTGTCCTTGACCTCGAGGTCGTGGGCGAAGATCACCGCGTCGGCGCGGTCGATCTCGCTCTGGGAGAGCGGCTTCGAGCCGGCCGAGCCCTGCGTCTCGACGGCGATGGTGTGGCCCGCCTCGGTGGCCGCCTGCTCGAGTGCCTCGGCGGCCATGTAGGTGTGCGCGATGCCGGTCGGGCAGGAGGTCACCGCGACCAGGTGCATCGGCTCCGCGGCGGCGGACGCCGCGGCCGTCGTGGCCCCCTCGGCTGCCGTGGCCGTCTCGGCCGCTGCGGGCGCCTCCGTGGAGGACGAGGGGGGCTCCTCCCCCTTCGCCTCCGCCGGCGCCTCGTCGAGGGCGACCTCCGCGCCGACGATCTCGACGACCTCGGCCTCGGTCCTCGCCTCGGTGAGGGCCTCGCGGAAGTCGCTGCGCATGAGGGCCTTGGCGAGCTTGGGCAGCACCTGCATGTGCGCCTCGCCGCCGCCCTCGGGCGCGGCGATGAGGAAGACCAACGTCGCGGGGCCGTCCTTCGCGCCCCAGTCGATCCCCTCCCGCGAGCGCCCGAAGACGAGGGAGGGCTCGGTGATCGCGGCACTGCGCGCGTGCGGGATGCCGATGCCGCCGGGCAGCCCGGTGGCCATCGTCTCCTCACGGGCGCGCACGTCCGCGAGGAAGCTGTCGAGGTCGGTGGCCCGACCGCTCGGCAGCAGCGTCTCCGCGAGGATCCGGGTGGCCGCGTGCCGGTCGGGCGCCGCCAGGTCGAGCACGACCTGGGACTCGGTGATCAGCGCCATTGCTGTGTCCTTTCAGGGGGGCTCAGTCGCGGACGGCGAGCGAGCGGTCGGGGGTCGAGGTGACGGTGACGGGGATGCCGTCGAGGTCGGAGGGGGCGGGGACGCGGCTCCCGGGGAGGGTGACCGCGGCGGCGCCCCAGAGGACTCCTGTGCGCAGGGCCCTCGAGGCGGGGACGCCGGCGGAGAGGTCGTGGAGGAGACCGGCGAGGAGGCAGTCGCCCGCGCCCACCGTCGAGACGGGGGCGGCGATGTCGGCCCGTGCGTGGGTGACACCGCCGGCGTCGACGAGGACGGCCCCGTCGCGGCCGAGGCTCACGGCGAGCGCGCCCACACCCTGTGCCAGGGTCTCGCTCGCCGCCTCGACGACCTCGGCCAGCGTGGTGAGCTCGGCACCGACGAGCTCCTCGAGCTCGACGCGGTTGGGCTTGACGAGGTCCGGGCCGGCGGCCACCGCGGCGGCGAAGGGGGCGCCGGAGGAGTCGATCGCGACCCGGGCACCGGCGGCGCTCGCGGTGCGCACGAGGCGGGCGAGCAGGTCGTCCGGCGCGCCGGGCGGCAGCGACCCGCAGCCGACCACCCAGGGGGCCGGGTCGTCGACCGAGCGGATGAGGTCGGCGACGGCCGAGAGCAGGCCGGCGACCTCGGCCTCGGTCAGCTCCGGGCCGGGCTCGTTGAGCTTCGTCGTCGTCCCGTCCGGCTCGAGCGCGGTGATGTTCATGCGCACCGACCCGTGGATGGGCACGCCGTGCCGGGCCACGCCGGCGTCGTCGAGGAGGGTGGCCATGAGATGACCCTCGGGGCCGCCCTCGGGGACGACGGCGATGGTCGCGGCGCCCTGCGCGGTGAGCGCCCGGGAGACGTTGACGCCCTTGCCGCCGGGGTCGATCCGGTGGGCGGTCGCGCGGTTGACCTCGCCGCGGCGCAGCGACGCGAAGGTGACCGTCCGGTCGATGCTCGGGTTCGGGGTGAGGGTGACGATCATGCGCGCACCACCTCCATGCCGTCCGTGCCGAGATCGGTCGCGGTGTCCGCGTCCAGCCCCTCGTCGGTGACGAGCAGGTCGATGCTCTCGGTGTCGGCGAAGCGGTGGAAGTGGTCGTCCCCCGCCTTCGTCGCGTCCGCGAGGACGATCGCCCGGCGGGCGGCCGTGACCATCGCGCGCTTGGCGACCGCCTCGGCCTGGTCCGGTGTCGTCATGCCGCGCGCCGGCGAGAAGCCGTTGGTACCGAGCAGCGCGACGTCCACGCAGACCTCGCGCAGGGCCGAGGTGAGCCACTCCCCCACGCAGGCGCCGGTCCGACCGCGCACCCGGCCACCGAGGAGGTAGAGGTCGGTGTGCTGGTGGCCCTCGAGGACGGCCGCGGCGGAGATCGAGTTCGTCACGACCGTCCGGCCGGGGCGATCGGGGAGCAGCCGGGCCAGGGCCAGGGTCGTCGACCCGCCGTCGAGGAGGATGGTGCCCTCCTCCGGGAGCTCGTCGAGAGCACGGGCGGCGATGCGGCGCTTGACGTCGGTGCCCTGCCGGGACCGGGCGGCCAACGGGGGCTCGACCTCGAGCCGCTCCACGGGGAGGGCGCCGCCGTGCACCCGGCGCAGGGCCCCCCTTCGCTCGAGGGCGGTGAGGTCACGGCGGACGGTCTCGGTGGTCACGCCGAGCAGGTCGGAGAGGGCGAGGACCTCGACCCGGCCCTCGCTGCGCGCCATCTCGAGGATGCGCTGCTGCCGCTCCGGTGCGTACATGACGTGGACTCCTTCGTCCGCTGGTGGTGACATCCACGATAGGACTCAATCCCACACAAGTAAAGAGATAGCCATGTTGTTTTGTCTTTGTTGATTCCAGGGCGCAGCGACGGTGCCGTGCACGAAGGGAGGCGGTGGAGACCACCCGGCCTCCATGTCGGGCACCCGGCTGCCACGGCTACCGCCAGTGCACACCGGACGGAGCTCGTACCCACGGCGGGCACGAGGAGGCGAGCACGAAGGGGAGCCACGCCGGCTACCCGGCCCACACGTCGGGCACCCGGCCGCCACGACCACCGCGAGTGCACACCGACCGGGGCAGGGCGCCTGCGCACCGACGGGGCGCGCCCACGGACCGGGGCGAGAGCTCCCCGGGTAGGAGTCGAACCTACGTCGCTAATCCTGATTCAAAGTCAGGCGGGCCCTGCCGGCAGACCAACCGGGGAACGCCACCCTTCGGTGGCACGGGTCAGGGTAGTCCAGACCCGCCTCCCCCACGCCGGCCCCGCCCGCACTCCCCTTCGCCGGGCCCGGCCGAAGTCCGCGAAGGGGGCACGCGCGCAGCGCTCCTGAGGACTTCGAGCGGGGCTCGGCGCTCAGGAGCGGCGCCGGTCACGGACTTCGGGGCCCAGCGGTCAGGAGCGGCGGCCGACGGCGAAGACGCGGCGGAAGGGCAGCAGCACGCCCGCGGGGGTGCGCGGGTAGGCCTCCTTGACCTTCTCGGCGTAGGCGGCGAGGAAGGCGTCGCGCTCCTCCCCCTCGTCGAGGACCTCGAGCATGAGCCGCAGGCCGGTGCCGCCGACCCAGTCGACGACCGGGTTCTCGCTGCGCCCCTCCGGGTCGAGCACGTGGATGTAGGTCGTCTCCCAGGCGTCGACGGTCAGGCCGTGGGCACTGAGGATCTGGAGGTAGGTCGTCGGGTCACCGGCGCCGTAGCGGGTGCTCACGGCCTCCAGCTCGCCGCTGCGGGGGTGCTCGATCGCGGTCTCGCGCATGAGCGCGTGCGTCGGCGCCTCGAAGTTCCCGGGGACCTGGAGGGCGAACCACCCACCAGGGGCGAGGGCGTCGAGCCAGCCCTCCATGAGCGTCAGGTGACGGGGGACCCACTGGAGCGCGGCGTTGCTGACGATGACGTCAGGAGCATCCCCCAGGTCCGCGATCTGCCACTCGTTGAGGTCGGCCTCGACCCACTCGACCCGCCCGTCGGCGTCCAGCTCCCGTGCCGCGGCGAGCATCTCGGGGCTGCTGTCGACGCCCACGACCCGCGCCTCGGGCCAGCGTTCGGCGAGGCGCAGCGTCGCCGGGCCGTTGCCGCACCCCAGGTCGAGGACCAGCCGGGGCGAGTCCGCGTCGACGCGGGTCATCAGGTCGGCGAACGGGCGGATCCGCTCGTCCGAGAACTGTCCGTAGCGGGCCGGGTCCCAGGTGACTGTCATCCGTACCTCCTCGAGGGGTCTGCGCAGGAGGATAGTCGGAACCTTTTGCTTGATGTCGAGAATCACGGTCACGGGTATTCTTGGGCAGATGAGCAGCCGCCACGACCCCACGGACGACGTCGACGCGATCGTCGAGGCCTGGCGGCGGGAGCGTCCGGACCTCGACACCGAGCCGCTGCACGTCTTCTCACGCGTCTCGCGGCTCTCCCGCCTGCTCGACCTGGACCGCACGAGCGCCTTCACGCGGCACGCCGTCGAGGGGTGGGAGTTCGACGTCCTCTCCGCACTGCGCCGCGCCGGCGAGCCCTACGAGCTCTCCCCCGGACGGCTGGTCCAGGAGACCCTGGTCACCTCGGGCACGATGACCAACCGGATCGACCGCCTCGCGACGAAGGGGTGGGTGGAGCGCCTCCCCTCCCCGAACGACCGTCGGGGCGTCATCGTGCGGCTCACCGAGGAGGGCCGGGCCACCGTGGACGCGGCGATGGCCGACCTCCTCGCCCGCGAGGCCGAGCTCCTCGCGGACATGCCCGCCACCGAGCGCGCTGCGCTGACCGGCGCACTGCGCCGTCTCCTCGCCCCCTTCGAGGCCTGAGACGTGCCCGAGCCGATGACCGACGCCGCCTCCCTGGTGGACGAGATCGGCGCACCGCTGGCGGACGACGACCTCGCCGGGGTCGGCACGGTCCTCGCCGGCGCCCCCACCAGCGAGGTGGCCAAGGCCCTCGAGCGTCTCCAGCCCCAGCACCGGGCCATCGCCTACCGGCTCCTCGAGAAGAGCCGGGCGGCCGAGGTCTTCGACCACTTCTCGCCCGGCCTGCAGAGCGACCTGGTCCGCTCCCTGCAGGACACCGAGGTCACCGCCCTCTTCGCCGACCTCGACCCGGACGATCGCGTGTGGCTGCTCGACGAGCTGCCCGCCTCCCTCGCCCCGCGCCTGCTGCGCGGCCTCCCGCCCCACGAGCGCGACCTCACCAACGCCATCCTCGGCTACCCGCAGGGGTCGATCGGTCGTCGGATGAGCCCGGAGTACGTGGCCGCCCGCCCCGACCGGAGCGCCGCTGACGCGCTGGAGCGCGCACGGGCCCGCCTCGACGAGGCCGAGACCATCTACACCCTGCCCGTCATCGACGGCAGCCGCCGGGTCGTCGGCGTCGTCAGCCTGCGCGACCTGCTGCGCGCCGCCCCCGAGACACCCGTGGGCGAGCTGATGAGCCCGGCGCTCACCGCCCGCACGGACGACGCGGCGGAGACCGCCTCCCGCCGGTGCACCGAGAAGGGCCTGCTCGCCCTGCCCGTCGTCGACAGCGAGGAGCGGCTCGTCGGCATCCTCACCATCGACGACGCGGTGCGCATCCTCGAGCACGAGGAGAGCGAGGACGCCGCGCGTCAGGGCGGCGCCGAGCCGCTCGGCCGCCCCTACCTCGCGACCCCGATCTCCCGCATCGTGCGTTCGCGCGTCGTCTGGCTGCTCGTGCTGGCCATCGGTGCGACCCTGACGGTGCAGGTGCTCTCCGTCTTCGAGGAGACCCTCGAACAGGTCACCGTGCTCGCGCTCTTCGTCCCGCTCCTCATCGGCACCGGAGGCAACACCGGCAACCAGGCGGCGACGACGGTCACCCGCGCGCTGGCCCTCGACGACGTCCGTCCGCGCGACGTGCTCCGGGTGCTCGGCCGTGAGCTACGGGTCGGCCTGTCCCTCGGCACGATGCTCGGCGTCGTCGGCTTCGCGGTCACGGCGCTCGTCTACGAGCCGCGCATCGGCCTGGTCATCGGCCTGACCCTCCTGGCGGTCTGCACGATGGCCGCTGCCGTCGGGGGCGTCATGCCGCTCGTCGCCCGGATGGCCAAGGTCGACCCGGCGGTCTTCTCCAACCCCTTCATCACGACCTTCGTCGACGCCACCGGGCTGGTGCTCTACTTCCTCGTCGCCCACGCGATCCTGCCGATGTAGGCGCGGGGCGCCGCGGGCTCAGCCGACGATCTCCGCCGCCTCGAGCCACTCGAGCTCGAGCGCCTCCTTCTCCTCGACGAGCTCACGGAGCGTGGCGTCGAGCTCGGCCAGCCGCTCGTGGTCGTGGACCGACTCGGCCATCTCGTGGTGCAGCCGCTCCTCACGGGTGGTGAGCTTGGCGAGCTGCTTCTCCACCCGGGCCATCGCCTTGCGTGCCTCCCGCTGCGCGGCCGGGTCCACGGCCGGCTCCGCCGGTGCGGGCGAAGGGGAGGCCCCCGCCCCCTTCGCAGGGGCCGGGTCGGGGGCCTGCTCCCGCAGGCGCAGGTACTGCTCGACGCCGCCGGGCAGGTCGCGCACCCGTCCGTCGCCGAGCAGGGCGACCTGCCGGTCGCAGAGGCGCTCGAGCAGGTACCGGTCGTGGCTGACGACGAGCAGCGTGCCCGCCCAGCCGTCGAGCACGTCCTCGAGCTGGGTGAGGGTCTCGATGTCCAGGTCGTTCGTCGGCTCGTCGAGGAGCAGGACGTTCGGCTCGTCCATGAGCAGCCGCAGGATCTGCAGGCGGCGCCGCTCGCCGCCGGAGAGGTCGGCCACGCGGGTCTGCTGCCGGCCGCCGCTGAAGCCGAGTCGTTTGGCCAGCTGGGAGGCGCTGACCTCCTTCGAGCCGAGCATCGTCACCCGGCGCACGTCCTCGACGGCCTGGATGACGGTGCGGCCCATGTGCGCCTCGAGCTCGCCGACCTCCTGGGTGAGGTGGCCGATGCGCACGGTCAGGCCCTGCTTGCGCCGGCCGGAGGTCAGCGGGACCTCGCCGGCGAGGACGCGCAGCAGGGTGGACTTGCCGGCGCCGTTGACGCCGACGACGCCGATCCGGTCCCCCGGCCCCAGGTGCCAGGTGACCCGGTCGAGGAGCTCGCGCCCGCCCACCTCGACCGTGGCGTCGAGCAGGTCGATGACGTCCTTGCCGAGCCGCGTCGTCGCGAAGCGGACGAGCTCGACCTCGTCCCGCGGCGGCGGCTCGTCGGCGATGAGGGCCTTGGCGGCGTCCACGCGGAAGCGAGGCTTGCTCGTGCGCGCCGGTGCGCCGCGCTGGAGCCAGGCCAGCTCCTTGCGCAGCAGGTTGTCGCGCCGCTCCGCGGTGACCCGGGCGATGCGCGCCCGCTCGGCCTTGGCCAGGACGTAGGCGGCGTACCCGCCGTCGTACTGCTCGACCCGCCCGTCGACGACCTCCCAGGTGCGTCCGGCGACCGCGTCGAGGAACCAGCGGTCGTGGGTGATGGTCGCCATCGCCCGGTCCGGCCGCGCCCAGCGGTGCACGAGATGGTCGGCCAGCCAGGCCACCCCCTCGACGTCGAGGTGGTTCGTCGGCTCGTCGAGCAGCAGCACCTCGGGGTCCTCGACGAGCACCCGGGCGAGCGCGAGCCGGCGACGCTCGCCGCCGGACATCGGGCCGACGCGGGCGTCCAGCCCACCGACGGCCTGGGCGTCGAGCCCGCCGAGCAGCCCGGTCAGCACGTCGCGCACGCGCCGGTCGCCGGCCCACTCGTGCTCGGCGAGGTCACCGAGCACGGCCTCGCCCACGGTGGCCGAGGGGTCGAGCGCGTCGCCCTGGCTGAGCATCCCGACCCGGGCGTGGCCGGCCATCGTGACCCGTCCGTCGTCGAGGGTGCGGGTGCCGGCGAGGACGGAGAGCAGCGTGGACTTGCCGCCGCCGTTGCGGCCGACGATGCCGACCCGGTCCCCCTCACCGAGACCGAGGGAGACGTCGTCGAGGACCTGGGCGGTGCCGAGCGCGAGGCGGGCACGCTCGACGGAGACGAGGTTGGCCATCAGCCGATCCGCGCGGCGGGCAGGGGGTGGGCGCCGTGCACCGGCCCGGTCGCGCGCAGCACGTCCGGGGCGATGCCGGTCGCCGTCAGCGAGACGGCCAGGTCGATGGCGCCCTCGTTGGACTCGGCGAGGATCGCGACGGTCGGCCCGGAGCCGGAGACGATCGCGGCCAGGGCCCCGAAGCCCATCGCCGCGTCGATGACCTCGCCGATCCTCGGCTGGAGCGCGATCGCGTCCTGCTGGAGGTCGTTGTCGAGCACAGGGGCCAGCTCCGCGGCCTCGCCGCTGCGCAGCGCGCTCATCAGCGCCGCGCTCGGCTGCGGGTCGGGCACGTCGTTGCCCTCGTTGCGCTTGTCGAAGGCCCGGTAGACCTCCGGCGTGGACAGCCCGTCGCCGGGGCTGGGCACGAAGACCCAGTGGTAGGTCCCCTTCGCCAGCACCGGGGCCACGAGCTCACCGCGGCCGGAGCCGACGGCGGTGCCACCACGCAGCGCGAAGGGGACGTCGCTGCCCAGCTCCGCCGCGACCTCCGCGAGGTCCTCCTTGCTCAGCCCGGCCCCCCAGAGCAGGTCGCAGGCCAGCAGCGCCGCGGCGGCGTCCGCCGATCCTCCGGCCATGCCGCCGGCGACCGGGATCTGCTTGTGGATCGAGACGTGGACCGGCTCATGGCCCCCGGTGCGATCGGCGAGCAGGTGCGCTGCCGCGAGGGCCAGGTTGGACCGGTCGGTGGGCACCGACTCCGCGTCCCGGCCGGACACCGAGCAGCCCCACTCGTCGGCCACGGCGACGGTGACGTCGTCGTGGATCCCGACGGCCTGGTAGACGGTCGAGAGGGAGTGGTAGCCGTCCGCTCGGCGGGGGCCGACGAAGAGCTCGAGGTTCACCTTCGCGGGGGCGCGCACGGTCACGGGTGGGGGCGACTCGAGCACGGACGTCATGTCGCCACCCTAGTCATGAGCTCCTCGGCCACCCGGCCGAAGTCCGCGACGTCGAGCATCTCCCCACGGGTGCGCGGGTCGATACCGGCCGAGCGCAGGGCGGCCTCGGCCACCTCACCGGAGCCGGCGAGTCCGCGAAGGGAGGCCCGCAGCGTCTTGCGTCGTTGGGCGAAGGCCGCGTCGACCACGGCGAAGACCTGCTCGCGGGTGGCCGCGGTGTCGGGCGGCTCGCGCCGGACGAGGGAGACCAGGCCGGAGTCGACGTTCGGGACCGGCCAGAAGACGCTGCGTGAGACCTTCCCGGCGAGCTCGACCCGGGCCCACCAGGCGGCCTTGACGCTCGGCACCCCGTAGACCTTGCTCCCGGGCCGGGCGGCGAGCCGCTCGGCGACCTCGAGCTGGACCATGACGAGCACCCGCTCGATGCTCGGGACGTGCTCGAGGAAGCGCAGCAGGACCGGGACCGAGACGTTGTACGGGAGGTTGGCGACGAGTGCGGTCGGCGTGCCGGGCAGCTCGATGACGCCCATCGCGTCCCCCGGCACGACCGTGAGGCGCTCGGCGTGGTCCGGCGCGAGCTCTGCGACGGTCTCGGGCAGGGCCTCGGCGAGGACCGGGTCGACCTCGATGGCGGTGACCTGGCCGGCCGCCTCGAGCAGGGCGAGGGTGAGCGAGCCGAGGCCCGGGCCGACCTCGACGACGTGGTCGGCGGCGCCCACCCCGCCGGCGCGCACGATCCGCCGGACGGTGTTGGCGTCGACGACGAAGTTCTGCCCCCACTGCTTGGTCGGGCGCACGCCGAGCCGCTCGGCCAGCTCACGCACCTTGGCCGCGCCGAGGAGGGCGCCCCCGTCGCCGGGGGTGGTGGGGGTGGTCATGGGGTGACTCTATGCACCCGCGGGGGTGGCGTCCTACCGCGTGCGCACGGTCAGCACGAGCCCGTCCTCGACGGGGGTGGCGCGGGGGTGGGAGAGCCTCGTGCCGGGGCCGATCCGCACGTCCAGGTCCTCGAGGGCGGCGCCCACGGTCCGGGCGGTCGTCCACGCGCGACGCTCCTGGCCGTCGATCTCGAGCACGAGCCGGTGGCTGCGGCGCACGACGATCTCCTGGCCCTCCTCCACCTCGCTCTCCAGCGAGGGGGTGACGACGTCGTGCGGGCCGATGCGGATGCCCTGCTTCTCGAGGACGTCGGCGACGGTCCCACCGAAGGCGTGGACCTGGTGCACCTCCCCGCCGAAGGAGACGGCGACGGCCTTGTCCAGGACGACGACCCCGGAGACCGCGACGGCCAGCGCGGCGATGACGCCGGCCTGGGTGGTGCGGCGGATCGCGCGCGAACTCACGTTGCTCCCATGTGCTCGAGGACGTCGGGCACCGAAGGGCCGACGTGTCAGGGTCACGCGGCGCGCTCCGGTGTCGGCGACCGGAGTTCAGGGGAACCGGCCCGGCCAACAGGGCACAGCCTGCCGGACCTGGCCCCCGAATATCAAGTTTTGATAACGAAGTCTCCCGGGGTCACCAGGATCCGTAGACGCGCTCGGCATTGCGTGAGAGGGACTCGCACATCGTCGGCACGTCGACGCCGAGCACCTGCGCCATGACGCGGACCGTGTGCGGCAGCAGGTACGGCGCGTTCGCGTTGCCGCGCTCGGGCGACGGGGTGAGGTACGGGGCGTCGGTCTCGGCGAGGACCGACTCCAACGGCGTCACGAGGAGCGCCTCGCGCAGGTCACCGGCGTTCTTGAAGGTCACGGTCCCCGCGAAGGAGAGCAGGTACCCCCGCTCGACGCACTCCCGGGCCATCTCGCGGTCCCCGCTGAAGCAGTGCATGACCGTCAGCTCGGGCGCGCCCTCCTCCTCGAGGACGGCGAGGACGTCCTCGTGGGCGTCCCGGTCGTGGATCTGGAGCGCCTTGCCGGTGCGCTTGGCCAGGTCGATGTGCCACCGGAAGGACTCCTGCTGGGCGGCGTGCCCCTCCGGCCCGGTCCGGAAGTAGTCCAGGCCGCTCTCCCCCACGGCGCGGACCCGCGGGTGGGCGACCAGCTGCTCGATCTCGGCGAGCGCCTGCTCGAGCTCACCGGCCGCGGCGAGCGCCGGCACCTCGTTGGGGTGCAGCGCGACCGCGCCGAGCATGCCGGGATGCCGCTCGACCTGGTCCACGGTGAAGCGGGCGCTCGGCAGGTCGCACCCGACCTGCACCACCCGGTCGACCCCGACCTCCGCCGCGGCCGCGAGCGCCGCGGCGACGCGCTCGGTGGTCCGCTCCCCGGCCCCTTCGGGCGCGACGGCGTCGGGCACGTCGTGGCGCCGGATGTCCAGGTGGGTGTGGTTGTCGACGACCGCGACGGGCAGGGGGTCGGGCCGCGGGGGCACCCGCCGCCGGCTCACTCCCCGTCCTCGGCCATCGCCGAGCGCTCGGAGCCCACGACCGCCTCGGCGTCGAGCTTGACGAAGACCGGCTTCGGCTTGGCGATCGCGGTCCCCGGGACGACCGGGGTGGGCTCCCAGGCCGGGAAGCCCGAGTACTCCCCCGTGATCACGGGGTAGCCCGGGCCGCCGTCGAGGTCCTCGACGTCCTCGACCCGTGGCATCGGCACGAGCTGCCCGGAGCCCCCGAGGACGGCGTCGACGCGGTTGGCCGCGTGCGGGAGGAAGGGCGAGAGGATGAGGTTGCAGTCGCTGACGCACTGCACGAGCGTGTGCAGCACGGTCGCGAGGCGCTCGCGCTGGTCCTCACCCTTGAGCCGGAAGGGCTCGGTGTCGGTGACGTACTTGTTGACGTCCGCGACGACGCGCATCGCGGCCGCGAGCGCCGCCTTCTGCCGGTGCCGGGAGATGAGCGGGCCGACCTCGTCGAAGCCCTCGCGGACCCGGGCGAGGACGGCCTCGTCGACCTCCTCGAGCGGGCCGGGCTCCGGGATCTCGCCGAAGTTCTTGGCGACCATCGAGGCCGTGCGGTTGACGAGGTTGCCCCAGCCGGCGACGAGCTCGGAGTTGTTGCGCTGGACGAAGTCGGGCCAGGTGAAGTCCGAGTCCTGGGTCTCCGGCCCCGCGGCGCAGATGTAGTACCGCAGCGGGTCCGGCCCGTAGTCCTCGAGCACGTGCCGCAGGCCGATGACGTGCCCCCGGCTCGAGGAGAACTGTCGGGACTCCATCGTGAGGAACTCGCTCGCGACGACCTCCGACGGGAGGTTGAGCTCGCCGTACTCGCCGGGGGCTCCCCCCCTCGCCCCCTTGCCCGAGTAGGCGAGCAGCTCGGCGGGCCAGATCTGGGAGTGGAAGGTGATGTTGTCCTTGCCCATGAAGTAGTAGGACAGCGCCTCCGGGTCGTTCCACCACTGCCGCCACAGCTCGGGATCGCCCTGCCGGCGGGCCCACTCGATGGACGCGGAGAGGTAGCCGATGACCGCGTCGAACCACACGTAGAAGCGCTTCGTGGGGTACTTCTCGCCGAGCTCACCGGGCAGCGGGATGCCCCAGTCGATGTCGCGGGTCATCGCGCGGGGGCGGATGTCCTCGAGGATGTTCAGGCTGAAGTTGATGACGTTCGGGCGCCACGTGCCCGTCTCCTCGCGGCCCGTGAGGTAGGCGCGCAGCGCGTCGGCGAGCGCGGGCAGGTCGAGGAAGAAGTGCTCGGTCTCGCCGAACTCGGGGGTGGCCCCGTCGATCTTGCTGCGGGGCTCCTTCAGGTCGCTCGGCTCGAGCTGGTTGCCGCAGTTGTCGCACTGGTCGCCGCGCGCCTCCTCGTAGCCGCAGATCGGGCAGGTGCCCTCGATGTAGCGGTCGGGCAGCGTGCGGCCGGTGCGCGGGTCGATCGCGACCTGCTGGGTCTGGTCGATGAAGTAGCCGTTGGCCCGGCACTGCTCGAAGAGGTGCTGGACGACCGTGTAGTGGTTGCGCGAGGTGGTGCGCGTGTAGAGGTCGTAGGAGCAGCCGAGGTCGGCCAGCTCGTGGGCGATCGTCGCGTGGTGGGTGTCGACGAGCTCGCGCGCTGTGGTGCCGAGCTTGTCGGCGAGCACGAGGATCGGCGTGCCGTGCTCGTCGGAGCCGCTCACCATGAGCACCTCGTGCCCCGCCATGCGCATGTACCGGCTGAAGACGTCCGAGGGCACCCCGAACCCGGCGACGTGACCGAGGTGGCGGGGGCCGTTGGCATACGGCCAGGCGACGGCGGAGAGAACCTTCATGGTTGCTCATCCTAGGTACTGCCGTCATCGGTGCCGCACGGCCGCTAGCGTTCGTGCCGAGGACACCCCTGCACAGGCCACCCGAGGAGGAGACGTGATCGCCGCACTCACCGGCATGGGCCTGAGCGCCGCCGCGGGGCTGAACGCCTACATCCCCTTCCTCGTCGTCGCCCTGCTCGCCCGCTTCACCGATGTCTTCGCGCTGCCGCAGGGCTGGACGTGGATGGAGTCGTGGTGGGCGATCGGGATCGGAGCGGTCCTGCTGGCCACCGAGGTCACCCTCGACAAGGTCCCCGCGGTGGACAGCCTCAACGACGCGGTCCACAGCTTCATCCGGCCGGGCATGGGCGGCCTGCTCGCCGCCGCGACCACCTCCGCGAGCACCCTGGACCAGTCGCGGTGGATGCACGAGAACCCGTGGGCCGGGGTGGTCCTCGGCGTCGTCGTCGCGGGCCTGGTCCACTCCGGCAAGGCCGCGGCCCGGCCGCTGGCGAACGCCGGCAGCCTCGGCACGGCCGCACCGGTCCTCTCCACGGCCGAGGACGGCGCCTCCTTCGGGATCGCGCTCGTCGCGATCTTCCTGCCCGTGCTCGTCGTGGCCGTGCTCGTGGCGATCGTGGTCGGGCTCTTCTTCGTCGTCCGCGGATGGATCGCGCTGCGACGAAGGGCGGCCAGCCCCCGCTACTGAGCCGTCGCCGGGATCGAGACGAAGGCGGTGACGATCCGCCGGGCGGTGCCGCGCACGTAGTCCTGGCGCTCCCCCTTCGGCCGGAGGAAGGCGCTCTGCAGGACCCCGCTCATCGCGGCGATGAGCGCCTGTGCGTCGGCGTCCGGGTCCCCGGACGCGCCGGCGGTGGTGAGCAGCTCGTGGACCATGCCCTCGATGCGCTGCTTGGAGGGTTCGAGCGCCTCGGCGACCTCGGGCACCCGGGCGGCCTCCTGGAGGAGCTCGCCGTGGGCGAGGAGGAGGTTGGGCGTGGCCAGCCATCCGGCGAAGAGGTCGATGGCCTGGTCGACGAGGGCCTCCTTGGCCGCCCCCTCCCGCTGCCGGCTGACCAGCTCCTCGACGTTGTCGATGAGCTGGTCACTGACGAACTCCGCCAGCGCGGTCGTCAGCGCCAGCCGCGTGCGCAGGTAGCCGGAGGTGCTCCCGACCGGCAGGTCGGCCTCGGCGTCGACGGCCCGGTGGGTCAGGCCGCGCATCCCCTTCGCGACGACGACCCGGGTGGCGGACTCGAGGATCAGCCGCATGCGCGGCGACAGCTCACGTACCTGGGTGCTCATTGGCAGCAATGTACTCGGGCACGCCCGACCCGACTTGACGCCCGCCCTCTACGTCCGTAGATTAGGAGTCGTCAACAGATGTAGAAAGGAATCGCGAACCATGAGCATCGCTTCCGTCACCGGCTTCTTCGTCGCCTCCCTCGTCTCCGTCGCCGTCGCCGTCGGCGTCCTCGCCGTCGCGGTCGGCGTCTCCACCTTCCAGTACTTCAGCGAGAACCGTCGCGTGCGCATCGCCCGCCACGAGTCCTTCGTGCCGTACTACCGTCACCGCCTCGCCGGCGCACTGGGCTGATCCGACCGGCCGGCGGCCCGGCGTCATTACGCTGAGCGACATGCCGGCCCACCCTCCCCTCGACCGTCGTACGGCCCTCACCGAGACGGTCCTCGTCCTGGGGGTCTCCCTCGGCGCCTCCGCCATCTGGTCGGTGCTGTCCCTGACACGGGACCTCCTCGACCCGCGGGGGCTCTCCGAGCAGGTGACGGCGATGAACCAGTCGAACGTCCCCGGGCACCCGTGGCTGGACCTGGTCCACCAGCTCGTCGGGATCGCGCTCGCCCTGGTCCCCGTGGCCCTGGCCCTGCACCTCCTCGCGCGCCAGCACCCGCGGCCCGCGCGCATGATCGGCGCGGACCTGCGACGGCCGGGCCGCGACCTCCTCCTCGGTCTCGGTCTGGCCGCTGCCATCGGCATCCCGGGCCTGGGGCTCTACCTCCTCGCCCGGGCCCTGGACCTCAACACCACGGTCTCCGCGGCCAACCTCTCCGCCGCCTGGTGGACCATCCCCGTCCTCGTCCTCGCCGCCTCCCAGAACGCCGTCCTCGAGGAGGTCGTCATGGTCGGCTACCTCTTCACCCGCTGGCGCGAGGCGGGCTGGGGCCCCGTCGCGATCCTCCTCACGAGCGCGCTCATCCGCGGCAGCTATCACCTGTACCAGGGTTTCGGCGGCTTCGTCGGCAACATCGTCATGGGCCTGATCCTCGGAGCGGTCTACCTCAAGGTCCCCCGCACCATGCCGCTGATCGTCACCCACCTGACGATCGACGTCGTCGCCTTCGTCGGCTACGCCCTCCTGGCGGACCACGTCACCTGGCTCTGAGCCCCTTCGCCCGCCGCCCTCCCCGGCGCATCCCCCAAAGGAAGGTTCCTCGGCCGGCAGCCACCACAGCAGAGCGGCGCCGGACCCGTGGTCCGGCGCCGCCCTGGTGGACGAGGTCGCTCAGCGGCGGCGGCCCGCCGACCTGCGCAGGTCCGCGTTGAGCGTGCTGATGACGTCCAGCGGGATCTCCTTGGGGCAGGCGTGGGAGCACTCACCGATGTTCGTGCAGCCACCGAAGCCGGCCTCGTCGTGGGCGTCGAGCATGTCGACGACGCGTGCCCCGCGCTCCGGCTGCCCCTGTGGGAGCTCACCGAGGTGGGTGACCTTGGCGCCGAGGAAGAGCATCCCCGAGGCGTTCGGGCAGGCCGCCACGCAGGCGCCGCACCCGATGCACTTGGCCGCCTCGAAGGCACGGTCGGCCTTGGACTTCTCGACCGGCACCGAGTGCGCCTCGGGGGCGGCACCGGTGTTGACCGAGATGAAGCCACCGGACTCGATGATCCGGTCGAAGGCGCTGCGGTCGACGACGAGGTCCTTGACGACCGGGAAGGCATTGGCCCGCCACGGCTCGACGGTGATGGTCTCCCCGTCGCTGAAGGAGCGCATGTGCAGCTGGCAGGTCGTCGTCCGCTCGGGCCCGTGGGCCTGGCCGGAGATCATCAGCCCGCACATCCCGCAGATGCCCTCGCGGCAGTCGCTGTCGAAGGCGATCGGCTCGGTGTTCTCGGAGATGAGCTTCTCGTTGAGCACGTCGAGCATCTCGAGGAAGGACATGTCCGGGGAGACGTCCTGGACCTGGTAGGTGACGAAGTCCCCCTTCGCCTCGGGGCCGGCCTGCCGCCAGATCTTGAGGGTAAGTTGCATGCTCACTTGTAGCTCCGCTGCTTCAGCTCGATGAACGTGTAGTTCAGGTCTTCCTTGTGCAGGACGGGCTTGTCGCCCTCCCCGCCGAACTCCCAGGCCGCGACGTAGGCGAACTCGTCGTCGTGGCGCAGAGCCTCGCCGTCCTCGGTCTGCGACTCCGTCCGGAAGTGTCCTCCGCAGGACTCGCGCCGGTGCAGCGCGTCGATGCACATCAGCTCACCCAGCTCGAGGAAGTCGGCCACGCGGCCGGCCTTCTCCAGGCTCTGGTTGAGCGTGTCCGCCGCCCCGAGCACCCGCACGTTGCGCCAGAACTCCTCACGCAGGGAGCGGATGAGGTCGATGGCCTTGCGCAGGCCCTCGTCCGAGCGCTCCATCCCGCAGTACTCCCACACGATGTGGCCGAGCTCGCGGTGGAAGGAGTCGACGCTGCGCTCACCGTTGATCGACAAGAGCTTGTCGATGCGCTCGGTCACCGAGTTCTTCGCCTCGACGACCGCCGGGTGGTCCTCGGAGATCTTCTCGAAGGGCCCCTTGGCGAGGTAGTCGCGGATGGTGTTCGGCAGCACGAAGTACCCGTCGGCCAGGCACTGCATGAGAGAGGAGGCACCCAGGCGGTTCGCGCCGTGGTCGGAGAAGTTGGACTCCCCGACGGAGTACAGCCCCTTGATGGAGGTCTGGAGGTCGTAGTCCACCCACAGGCCACCCATCGTGTAGTGCACGGCCGGGTAGATGCGCATCGGGACCTCGTAGGGGTTCTCCCCGGTGATGCGCTGGTACATGTCGAAGAGGTTGCCGTACTTGGCCTCGATCGCCGGGCGGCCGAGCCGCTCGATCGCGGAGGCGAAGTCGAGGTAGACCCCACGGCGGAAGTCGCCGACCTTCGGGCCGACGCCGCGCCCCTCGTCGCACATGTTCTTCGCCTGGCGCGAGGCGATGTCCCGGGGGACCAGGTTGCCGAAGGCGGGGTAGATCCGCTCGAGGTAGTAGTCGCGGTCCTCCTCGGGGATCTCCCGCGGGTCCTTCTCGCAGTCCTCGGCGCGCTTGGGCACCCAGATGCGCCCGTCGTTGCGCAGCGACTCCGACATGAGGGTCAGCTTCGACTGGTGGTCGCCGGAGACCGGGATGCACGTCGGGTGGATCTGCGTGTAGCAGGGGTTGGCGAAGTAGGCGCCCTTGCGGTGCGCCCGCCAGGCCGCGGTGACGTTGCACCCCATGGCGTTCGTCGAGAGGAAGAAGACGTTGCCGTACCCGCCGCTGGCGAGGACGACGACGTCGGCCAGGTGGGTCTCGATCTCACCGGTGACCATGTCCCGGGCGATGATGCCGCGGGCGACCTCGTCGACGATGATCACCTCGAGCATCTCGTGACGGCTGTAGGGGGTGACCGTCCCCTTGGCGATCTGGCGCTCCATCGCCTGGTAGGCGCCGATGAGCAGCTGCTGCCCTGTCTGGCCGGCCGCGTAGAAGGTCCGGGCGACCTGGACACCACCGAAGGAGCGGTTGTCGAGCAGACCGCCGTACTCACGGGCGAAGGGGACGCCCTGCGCCACGCACTGGTCGATGATGTTCGCGCTGACCTCGGAGAGCCGGTAGACGTTCGACTCGCGGCTGCGGTAGTCCCCACCCTTCACGGTGTCGTAGAAGAGGCGGTAGACCGAGTCGCCGTCGTCGTTGTAGTTCTTCGCGGCGTTGATGCCACCCTGCGCGGCGATGGAGTGCGCGCGCCGGGGGCTGTCCTGGTAGTAGAAGCTCTTGACGTTGTAGCCGGCCTCCCCCATGGTCGCCGCCGCCGAGGCCCCGGCCAGGCCGGTGCCGACGATAATCACGTCGAGCTTGCGTCGGTTCGTCGGGTTGACCAGGGAGGCGTCGAACTGGTGCTGGTCCCACATCTTGTCGACGGGGACGTCCGGCGCCGCGGTGTCCGCGACCGGGTCGCCCTCGGTGAAGTACTCACTGAGCGTGTCAGTCATGTCGTGGTGCTCCTGGTCAGACGAGGTTGAAGAAGATCGCGAACGGCGGGATGAGGAAGCCGACGACGATGACCACCGCGACGACCCCACCGAGCGTCTTGGCCCGGCGGCGAGAGGCCGCGGCGTTCGTCAGGCCCATGGTCTGGCAGGCGCTCCAGACACCGTGGAAGAGGTGCATCCCGAGAGCCAGCATGGCCAGCACGTAGATGAGCAGCACCCACCAGAGCTCGAAGCTCGCCTGGACCATGACGAAGGGCGAGTCCTTGATCTCCCCGGAGCTCACGTCGCTGTTGAAGGCCGGCTTGACCAGCGTGAAGTGGATCAGGTGGAAGATCACGAAGAGCAGCAGGGCCACGCCGCCCCAGCGCATCGTGCGCGAGGAGAGGGTCGAGCCGAGGTTCTTCTTCACGGAGTAGCGCTGCTGGCGTGCCGCCCCCGCGCGTGCCCACAGCTTCGTCGCCGCGTACAGGTGGCCGATGATCGAGGCGATGAGCACGACCCGCACGATCCACAGCATCCCGCCGTAGGGGAGCATCGGCTCACCGAACGTGCGCAGATGGTGGGCGTAGGTGTCGAAGGACTCCTTGCCGCCCAGGGCCATGAGGTTGCCGTACATGTGCAGCAACACATAAAGGATGAAGATGACGCCGGTGCTTGCCATGAGGAACTTCAGCCCGATGGAAGACGACGCCACCCCCTTCTTCTTCGCGGGGAGGGTCGTAGTAGCCACGAGGGTCAAACTACCTCGTCGCGGAGAGGCACAGCGGACCGGCCCCCGGTCAACCGTCGTGGGTCACGTCCGATTACCGTGGCGTAATAGACAACATACACGTAGCAGAATTGTCCGGACACCCGGGGAGGCGAAGTGGAGCACGCACCCGAGACGATCGTCGCGGCGCAGACCCCGAGGGGCGAGATCGCGCTGCGCGAGCGGCGCGGCGACGACGCTGAGGTGGTGCACGAGCTCATCGTCGCGGGGGTCTTCGCGATGGACTCGGTGGACACGACGACCGAGGCGGCGCTCGCCCGCCGTGCGCTCGGACTCGTGGACTCCCCCACGTCCGTCCTCGTCGGCGGCCTCGGGCTCGGCTACACGACCCTCGAGGTCCTCAAGGACAAGCGGGTCGGCCACGTCGACGTCGTCGAGCTCGAGGAGGACCTGGTCCAGTGGGCCCGGCTCGCGCTCGCGCCCACGATGGGGCTGGTCGCCCGCCACCCCCGGGTCGCCCTGCACGCCGGGGACGTCACCGACGTCCTGGGCCCGGCGGGGTCGGACCCCACCGGCCCGTGGGACCTCGTGCTGCTCGACGTGGACAACGGCCCGAGCTTCCTCGTCCACGAGGGCAACGAGCGCCTGTACTCGCCGGAGGTGCTCGCGGCGGCGCTGGGCCACGTCACCCCCGGTGGCGCGTTGGCGATCTGGGCCGCGCAGCGCGAGCCGGCGCTCCTGGAGACCCTCGGCGGCCTCGCCCCGACCGAGGAGGTGCCCCTCGACGTCGAGCGCGACGGGCGACGCCTCGAGTACGCCCTGTACCTCACCCGGCCCTAGGGCCACCACGGCCGCGGCCGGGCGCCGGCCCGTCGCGACCGGCCCGTCGCGGCCGGCCCGCCACCGTCAGCCGGCGGCCGCGGCGCGGGCGGCGGCGGGAAGTGCCTCGAGGACCGTCCCGACGGCCTCCTCGTCGAGCGCACCGGAGACGAACCACACCTCGAAGGCGCTCGGTGGCAGGTGCACCCCCTGCTCGAGCATCGTGTGGAAGAAGCGCCCGTAGGCCTCGGTGTCCTGTGCCTGCGCGTCGGTGAAGTCACGCACCGCGCCGTCGCGGAAGAAGATCGAGAACATCGAGCCCGCCCACTGCACCCGGTGCGCGACGCCCTCGGCCGACAGGGCCTGCGAGGCGGCGTCGGCGATGGTGCGCGCGGTCTGCTCCAGACTCGGGTAGAGCTCCTCGGTGCAGCCGCGCAGCGTGGCCAGGCCGGCGGCGGTCGCGACCGGGTTCCCGGAGAGGGTGCCGGCCTGGTACACCGGGCCCTCCGGCGCCAGGCGGCCCATGACCTCGGCGGACCCGCCGAAGGCCGCGGCCGGGAAGCCGCCGCCCATGACCTTGCCGAAGGTGAAGAGGTCCGGGGCACCCTCCGGGTAGCCGCCGGGGGCCGCCCCCGTCGCCGAGGTCTCGAGGCCGTACCACCCCGAGCGGCCGGCGCGGAAGCCGGTCATGACCTCGTCGCTGATGAGGAGGGCGCCGTGCTCGCGGGTGATCCGGCGCAGCGCGGCGGTGAAGCCGGTCTCCGGGGGCACCACGCCCATGTTGCCGGGAGAGGCCTCGGTGATGACCGCGGCGATCTCGTCCCCGCGCTCGGCGAAGGCCGCCTCGACCGCGGCGACGTCGTTGTACGGCAGGACGAGGGTCTCCCCCGCGGCGGAGGCGGGGACACCGGCGGAGTCCGGGAGGGCGAAGGTGGCCACGCCCGAGCCCGCCTGGGCCAGGAGCGCGTCGACGTGCCCGTGGTAGCAGCCGGCGAACTTCACGACGACCGAGCGGCCGGTCACCCCACGCGCCAGGCGAAGGGCGGACATCGTCGCCTCCGTGCCGGAGGAGACGAGGCGCACCTGCTCCACCGGCTCGACGCGCCGGACGATCTCGGCGGCCAGCTCGACCTCGTTCTCGCTCGGGGTGCCGAAGGAGAAGCCCTTCCTCGCGGCCGACGTGACCGCCTCGAGCACGTCCGGGTGCGCGTGGCCGAGGATCATCGGGCCCCACGAGCAGATGAGGTCGACGTAGCGGTTGCCGTCGACGTCGGTCAGCCACGGGCCCGTCGCGCTGTCGATGAAGCGGGGCGTGCCGCCCACGCCCCCGAAGGCGCGCACCGGGGAGTTCACCCCGCCGGGGGTCACCGCGGTGGCACGGTCGAAGAGGGTCTCGGATCGGGTGGTCGAGAGCGTCATGCCCTCAGTCTCTCCCACCGTCCCGCGACTCCTCACCGACCTCGTGGTGATCGGGGAAGAACCGGTCGCGCAGCACACCCATCGCCTCGCCGAGCGCGGCGAGCTGCTCCGGCGTCAGCGCGTCGACGAGGTGCCGACGCACCGAGGCGACGTGCACCCGGGCGAGCTGCTCCAGCTCGGCCCGGCCCTGGTCGGTCAGCGAGATCTCGACCCCGCGTCCGTCGTCGTTGGAGCGGCACCGGGCGACCCAGCCGCGCTTCTCCAGGCGGGCGGCGGTGTGCGTCACCCGCGAGCGGGACTGGATGATCAGCTCGGCCAGACGGGACATGCGCATCCGCTGCCCCGGTGCCTCCGAGAGCATCGAGAGCAGCTCGTACTCCGTCAGCTGGACGTTGCTCGGCGCGAGGTCGTCGGCGAGCGCGCGGTCGAGCAGCCGGCTGCCGCGCAGGTAGGCGCGCCAGTGGTCCTGCTGCTCCTCGTCGAGCCAGTTCGGGTCCTCGCTCACAGCCGCCCCGCCACCTCGAGCGCGAAGTAGGTCAGCACGATCCGCGCGCCGGCCCGCTTGATGTGCAGGAGGGACTCGAGCACCGCGGCGTCCCGGTCGATCCAGCCGCGGTCGGCCGAGGCGACGATCTGGGCGTACTCGCCGGAGATCTGGTAGGCCGCGACCGGCACGGGTGAGACGTCCGCCGCCATCGCGACGACGTCCAGGTGCGGCTGGGCCGGCTTGACCATGATGATGTCGGCGCCCTCGGCGAGGTCGAGCTCGATCTCGCGCAGCGCCTCGGTCGCGTTGGCCGGGTCCTGCTGGTAGGTCGCCCGGTCGCCGGTCAGCGAGGACTGCACCGCCTCGCGGAAGGGGCCGTAGAGCGCGGCGGTGTACTTCGCGGCGTAGGCCAGCACGATCGTGTCCTCGTACCCGGCGCCGTCGAGCGCGGCCCGGACGTGGGCGACCTGCCCGTCCATCATCCCGGAGAGCCCGAGGACGTGGGACCCCGCGGCCGCCTGGGCCAGGGCCATGTCGGCGTACCGCTCGAGGGTGGCGTCGTTGTCGACGACGGTGCGGCCGGCGGCATCGCTCGCCAGCACGCCGCAGTGCCCGTGGTCGGTGAACTCGTCGAGACACAGGTCGGTCATGACGACCAGGTCCTCCCCCACCGCGTCGACGACCGCGCGGGTGGCGACGTTGAGGATGCCGTCCGGGTCGTCCGCGCCGGAGCCGCGGGCGTCCTTCTCCAGCGGCACGCCGAAGAGCATGATCCCGCCGAGGCCCGCGGCGACGCACTCGCGCGCGGTCTCCACGAGCGACTCGACGGTGTGCTGCTGCACGCCGGGCAGGCTCGAGATCGCCACCGGCTCCTCGATCCCCTCCCGGACGAAGACGGGGAGGACGAGGTCGGCGGGGTGCAGCCGGGTCTCCGCGACCAGGCGCCGCAGCGGGGCCGAGGCGCGCAGGCGCCTCGGCCGCACGACGGGACGGGGCGAAGGGGGGAACGTGCCGCGCACCGCGGCGCTCACCCCTTCGCCTTGCGGCGGGTGGCGGCCTTGCCCCGCTTGCGCCGGGCACTCGGGCGCTGCGGCTGCTCACCTGCCTCGATGGCCGCAGCCGCGAGCTCGCGACCGTGATCGGCGAGGGCCTCGACGAGGCTGGCACCGGTGGCCTCCGGGGCCATGACGTCGACGCGCAGACCGGCCTCCTCGGCCGTCTTGGCGGTCGCCGGGCCGATGCAGGCGATGACCGTCGAGGGGTGCGGCTTGCCGGCGATGCCGACGAGGTTGCGCACCGTCGAGGAGGAGGTGAAGACCACCGCGTCGAAGGCCCCCTGCTTGATGGCGTCGCGGGTCGGCGCCGGCGGCGGCGTCGCGCGCACGGTCCGGTAGGCGGTGACGTCGTCGACCTGCCACCCCATGTCGAGCAGGCCCGCGACGAGGGTGTCCGTGGCGATGTCGGCGCGGGGCAGGAAGACCCGGTCGATGGGGTCGAGCACGTCGTCGTAGGGCGGCCAGGCCTCGAGCAGCCCGCGCGCGGACATCTCGCCCTCGGGCACGAGGTCGGGCTCGATGCCCCAGTCGCGCAGGGCGTCCGCGGTGACCCCGCCGACGGCGGCGATCTTCAGGCCCGAGAAGGCGCGGGCGTCCAGCCCGAACTCCTCGAACTTCTCGCGGATCGCCTTGACCGCGTTGACGGAGGTGAAGCCGATCCACTGGTAGCGGCCGGTGACCAGCCCGCGCACGGCCCGGTCCACCGCCTGGGGGGTGCGGGGCGGCTCGACGCTGATCGTGGGGACGACCTCGCTCGTGGCGCCGTGACCGAGCAGGGCCTTGGTCATCGGCCCGGCCTGGTCCTTGGTCCGCGGGATGAGGACGTTCCACCCGTACAGCGGCTTGGTCTCGAACCAGGAGAGAGCGCCGCGCATGGCGACGGTCTGGCCGACGACGGCGAGCACGGAGCCCTCCGTCGGGAAGCTCTCCTCGACCGCGTCGCCGAGCGTGGTCTCGTGGGTGGCCTGCCGGGTCGTCGTGCCCGAGTGCGTGATCGACACGGGCGTCTCGGGGTCACGGCCGGCCTCGACGAGGTCGGCGAGCGAGCGGACCAGGTCCTCCGGCTGGCCGAGCAGCACGAGGGTGGTGTCCTTGCCGACCGAGGCGGAGATGTCCGGTCGCTTGTCACCGGAGACGTGCACGACGTGCAGGGCGTTGGTGCCCTGCGCGGTCAGCGGGACGCCGGCGTAGGCGGGCACGGCGCTCACCGAGGAGACGCCGGGGACGACGTCGAACTCGATGTTCGCCTTGGCCAGGGCCTTGGCCTCCTCCGCGAGCCCGTTGAAGGTGGCCGGGTCACCGTCCATGAGGCGCACGACCAGGCCACCCTTGTGGGCCTTGGCAGTCTTGACGACGAGCTTGGCCCGGGAGGCGTGGGTCAGGCGTTGGCCGTGCTCGCCGTGGCCGGCGTCGACGACCTCGGCGTCCGCCCGGACCATCGCCGTGACGATGGCCGGGTCGGTGCGCCGGTCGGTGACGACGGCGTCGGCTCTCTCGAGGAGGTCGACGGCGGCGACGGTGAGAAGGGCGGCGTCACCGGGGCCGGCGCCGACGAAGGCGACGCGGGCCGGCCGACGGGCGGCGACGGGCGTGGTGGCGGACGGGCGCTTGGCGGTCACTCTGCATGCTCCGAAGCGGTCGTGGGGTGGGCGATGGGCAGATCGGCGAGCTCGGCCGCGCCGTCGTCGATGAGGGTGCGGGCCACGCGGTGACCCAGCTCCTCGGCATCGGCGACGGGGCCGGTGATGGACCGGCGCAGCTCCCCCGAGCCGTCCTCGGCGGCGACGACCACGCGGAGGGACAGCAGGGGGCCTTCGACGTCCTCGACGACCTCGGCGAGGGCACCGACGGGGGCGTGGCAGCCCGCCTCGAGCTCGGCCAGGACGGCTCGCTCGGCGGTGACGGCGCTGCGGGTGTCCCCGTGGTCCAGGGAGCGAAGGACGGCGAGCACCTGCTCGTCCCCCTCGCGGCACTCGACGGCCAGTGCTCCCTGCCCCGGGGCGGGCAGGAGCTGGATCGGGTCGAGCGTCTCGGTGATGCGTCCGCGCAGGTCGGCGCGGATCAGTCCGGCGGCGGCGAGGACCACGGCGTCGAGCTGGTCCTCTCCCGGCCCGACCATGTCCAGCCGGGTGCCGAGGTTGCCGCGGATGTCGCGGAACTCCAGCCCGAGACCGAGCGCACCCAGCTGGGCGCGTCGGCGCGGAGAGCCGGTCCCGACGACGGCGCCCGGGCCGAGCTCGCCGAGGGTGAGTCCGTCGCGGGCGCAGAGCGCGTCGCGCGGGTCGACCCGTCGGGGGGTGGCGGCGACGACGAGGCCGGGGGCGGGAGTGGTCGGCAGGTCCTTGAGCGAGTGCACGGCGAGGTCGATCTCGCCCGCGTGCAGGGCGTCCCGCAGCGCGGTCGCGAAGACCCCCGTGCCCCCGAGGCTGGAGAGGGAGGCCCGGTTCGTGTCGCCCTCGGTGACGACGTCGACGAGCTCGACCTCGTGCCCGAGGTCGCGCAGGGCGTCGGCGACGTGGCCGGACTGGGTGCGGGCCAGGACCGAGCGGCGGGTCCCGAGGCGGAGGGTGCTCACAGGGCGCCTCCTTCCGAGTGCAGGTCGAAGAGCTGACGCAGGGCGTCCTCGTACTCCCCGAGGCGTCCGTCGACGGCCAGCTCCTTGACCCGGACCGTGGGCTGGTGGAGCAGCTTGTCCACGATCCGGCGAACCGCCTTGTCCACCTCGGCGCGGTGGCTCTCGGACATGTCGGGGGTGCGCTGGTGCAGTCGGTCCAGCTCGGCCTCGACGACCTGCTGGGCGGCACCGCGCAGGGCGCGGACGGTCGGGGCGGCGGTGCTCGCGGCCCGCTCCCCCAGGTGGCGGGTGACGGCCTCGGCGACGATGCCGCGGGCCTGCACCACCTCGGCCACCTCGCCGTCGACCCCGAGAGCCTGCCCGAGGTCGTCCAGCCCGAGGCGCAGGACGTCCGAGAGGCCACCCACCTCGTGGGCGACGTCGTGGGGCAGGGCCAGGTCGAGGTAGACCTGCGGCCCGCCGGCTCGCAGCACCTGGGCGTCGGCGGCGTCGGAGAGCCCCACCACGCGGGCGGCCGCGCCGGTGCAGGAGATGATCACGTCCGCCTCGGCCAGGGCCTCGGCGAGCTCGTCGTGCGCGCGGGCGGAGCCGCCCAGGCGCTCGGCGAGCGCGACGCCGCGCTCGAAGGTGCGGTTGACGACGGTGAGCTGACGGACCCCGCGACGCACCGCGGTGGTCGCCGCCAGGGCGCTCATCGACCCGGCACCGATGACGAGGACGTGCGCGTCGTCCAGCCCGTCCAGGTGGGTGTCGGCGGCATCGAGCCCCACCCCGACGAGCGACCGGGAGACCTCGTCGATGGCGGTGTCGGTGTGCACCTGCTTGCCGGTGCGCAGCGCCTGCTGCACGAGGGCGTTGAGGTGAGAGCCGACGTGGCCGCCCTCCTGGGCCCGGGCGAGCGCGTCGCGCAGCTGACCGAGGATCTGGGACTCGCCGACGGCCATGGAGTCCAGGCCGGCGGCGACGTTGAAGACGTGGGCCACGGCGGCATCGCCGAAGTTGAGGTCGAGGTGGCGCTTGAGGTCCTCGGTCGTGATGCCGGTCGCCGAGGTCAGGGCGTCGGTGAGGTCCGCGACGGCGCCGTGGAAGGCGCTGACCTCCGCGTAGATCTCGGTGCGGTTGCAGGTGGAGACGACGACGTGCTCGCGCACGTCCGGGCTGGCCGAGGCCGCGGCGATGATCGCGGCCAGGCTGGCCTCGTCGAGCGCCGCGCGCTCGAGCACCGACAGCGGGGCCCGCCGGTGGTTGATGCCGAAGGAGAGGATGCTCATCAGGACGCTCCCTCCAGGAGCACGTCGGGGAGGCCACCGGCACGCTGCTGCTCGTGGAAGGCGAGGATCTGCAGCTCGGTGGAGAGGTCCACCTTGCGCGTGTGCACGTCGTCGGGCACCTGCACGTGGGCGGCGGCGAAGTTGAGGATGGAGCTGACGCCGGCCTCGACCAGCAGGTCGGCGACGTCCTGCGCCGAGGAGGCAGGGGTGGCGATGACGCCGATGCAGGCCTCGCCGGGGGTCACGAGGGCCCCGAGCGCCGTCATCGGCTGGATCACCAGCTCGTCGACCCGGGTGCCGACGACCCGGGGGTCGCGGTCGAGGAGGGCGACGACCTTGAAGCCCTTCGTGGCGAAGCCGCCGTAGGAGGCCAGGGCCCGGCCGAGGTTGCCCATGCCGACGATGACGACCGGCCAGTCGTGGGTCAGTCCGAGCGCCCGGGAGATCTGGTACGCCAGGTGGGCGACGTCGTAGCCGACCCCGCGTACCCCGTAGGAGCCCAGGTGGCTCAGGTCCTTGCGCAGCTTGGCCGAGCTGACCCCGGCCGCCCCGGCGAGCTCTTCCGAGCTGACCGACTGGATGTCCTTGCCGGAGAACTGTCCGAGCGCACGAAGGTACCCAGGGAGCCGCGCAACCGTCGCGGCGGGGATGTCCCGCTTGACGTGGTCCACAGACACGGGTGGCTTCGGCTCCTCTCCCGGTCCCGCGCCGCTGGCCCAGGACCGAACTCCGTAGAGATTACGCTCTTGTGAACAAATGCACAAAGTCGCGTGATTCCGGCGACACGCCGTCCGGAGGCCGGTCAGCGGGCGGATCGGAGGGCCGACCGCAGCCTCGCGGGGTCTACCCGCCAGTAGTCGTGCTGCACCCCGTCGACGAATGTGACAGGGATCTCCTCGGTGTACCTCGCGTACGCGGGGTCGTCCCCCAGGTGGACCTCCGCGAAGTCGTCCCCGGTCTCGGCGACGACCCGCTCGATGGCCTCCCGGGCCAGGTTGCACAGGTGGCACCCGGGCTTGCCGATCATCACGACGCGGGCGCGCGGCAGGGGGACGGACACGGAGCGGCTCCTAGAAGAAGACCGAGCGGCGGGTGACGAGGATCGAGTAGAGCGTCTGCTGGATGGTCTCGCGCACCTGGTCGGTGAACTCGAAGAGCAGCATCGGGTCCTCCGCCGCCCCCGGGCCGAGCGAGGCGGTGTCGATGGGCGGGCCGAACTCGATGATCCACTTGCTCGGCAACGGGATGAGCCCGAGCGGCCCGAGCAGCGGGAAGAACGGCGTGATCGGGGCATAGGGCGCACCGATGAGGCGCGCCACCGTCTTCATGTTGCCGATCATCGGGTAGACCTCCTCGGCACCGACGACCGAGCAGGGGATGATCGGCACCTCGGCGCGGATGGCGGTCGAGACGAACCCGCCCCGCCCGAAACGCTGCAGCTTGTAGCGCTCCCGGAAGGGCTTGCCGACCCCCTTGAAGCCCTCCGGCCAGACGCCGACGAGCTCCCCTCCGCGCAGCAGGCGGTCCGCGTCGGCGTTGGCGGCCAGGGTGCTGCCCGTCTTGCGCGCGAAGTCGCCGACGACCGGCATGTTGAAGACGAGGTCCGCGCCGAGCATCCGTAGGAAGCGCCCCTTCGGGTGCGCGTCGTGCAGGGCCAGCTGGGTCATCACCGAGTCGATGGCGACGGTCCCCGAGTGGTTCGAGACGACGAGCGCGCCCCCCTCGTCCGGGATGTTCTCGATCCCGCGGACCTCGATCCGGAACCACTTGTCCTTGAGCAGACGCAGCACCGGGAAGACCGTGTGGGTGGTGAAGTCCTCGTCGAAGCCGAAGTCGTCGACGACGTACTCGCCGGAGACCCGCCGCTGGAGGAACTGGAGGGTCTCGGCGAAGCGCTCCTCCCACTCCTCCCCCGCGGCCGCGCCGGCGGCCTGGCCGAGGGTGCGCGAGGCCAGCTGACCGGCGGAGAGGAGCACCGAGAGCATCTCGGCGAGGCCGGGCACGACCGCCTGCCCGGTCGAGGGGGTGGCGGCCTTGTCGGAGCGGCTGGGGGTCTCCGCGCTCGCGGCGGCCTCGGCGCGCGCGGGCGTCGAGGTGCTCCGTCGCGCCGGCGGGCGGCGGCGACCGGTGGGTGTCGCCGCGGGCGGTGCCCCGTCGGTGCCGGTGACCACGCGAAGGGCGGGCTTGCGGCCCCCCTTCGCCCGGGCCGTGGTGCCGGAGCTCTTGCCCGTGCTCGTGGCGCCCTGCGCCGAGGGTCCGGTGAGCAGCGGGGTGCTGCGTCGGCGAGCGCGCTCGCCCCCGGCGCGGTCCGCCGCGGCGGCCACCGAGCTGCGCGCCTGGTCCCCCTTCGCGGCGGTGGCGGTCTTCTTCGGGCGCCCCGAGGCGGCCGCGCTCTTCTGCGAGGCGGCCTTCTTCGCGGTCGCCGTCGTGGCGCGCGTCGTCTTCGCGGTCGCCTTCTTGGCCGTGGTCTTCGTCGCCGTGGTCTTCTTCGCCGGGGCCGTCGTCGCGGTCTTCTTCGCCGCGCTCTTGGCGGCACCGGTCCTCCGGGGCGTGCCGGTCGTCGAGGATGAGGTCTTCTGCCCGGCCCGGGTCCTGCTCTCGGCCATCACTTCTCACTCTCGGGGTTGGGCGCGACGGCTCGCATGGCCGCCTCCGCCGCCTGCACCGCCGACCAGCCGGGCTGGGCGAACGGCAACCGGTCCAGCACCCGGTGCCGGTTGGACCGGGCGAAGTCCTCGTAGGCCGCGCGGGTGGAGTAGGTCGGCTCGAAGCCGAGCTCCTTGCGCATGCGGGTGGTGTCCAGCCCCCGGCCGAAGGTCAGCATGCTCAGCTGGTCGGTGCCGATGTCGATGAGCCCGAACTTCTTCGCGAGGTTCGCGATCGGCTCGGTGGCCATCCGCGGGACGAGGACATAGGGCTTGCCGGCGAGGTTGGCCGCCTGGGAGGCGGTGATGATGCCGTCCCCGGCGACGTTGACCGGCCCGAGGCCCGGTGAGTGCACCGCCTGGACCATGGCCGCGGTGAAGTCGTCCTCGTGGACGAACTGGAGGCGGGCGTCGTACCCGAGCGGGATCGGGATGACCGGCAGGCTGAAGTGGTCGGTGAAGGCGGTGCGCACGCGCGGCCCGATGACGTTGGCGAAGCGCAGCGTGGTGATCTCCATGTCGGGGCGGCGGCGGGAGAGCCCGCGGACGTACCCCTCGACCTCGACGCTGTCGCGCGCCCAGCCGGACCTGGGCATCTTCTTCGCGGACATGTCCTCGGTGAACATCGCGGGGTCGCGCGAGCTCGAGCCGTAGACACCGGAGGTCGACTTCACGACGAGCTTGGTCACCGACTCGGCACGCTGGCACGCGGCGAGCAGCTGCATCGTGCCGATGACGTTGACCTCCTTCTGCGCGGTGCGCCCGCCGCCGGCGCGCGGGGTGGCGATGACGCCCGCGTGCACGACGGTGTCGACCTCGTGGCCGGTGATGATCCGGGAGATCAGCGGGCTGCGGATGTCGGCGCGCATGAACTCCGCGCGGCCGATCCCGTGGCGCGGGGGGACGACGTCGACGCCGATGATCCGACCGACCGACTCGTCGCGGCTGAGGCGTCGGACGAAGGAGCCGCCCAGGTGACGGGACACCCCCACGACGAGCACGGTGTCGGGCACCGGGGCCACCTCCTGTGGGGTCGAGGTCGATGTGGGACTGAGCCGAAGCCTATCGAGCGAAGTCCACCACGGACGACGAGACCGTGGGAGGAAGCGGTCACGAGACGGTGATCACCCGCCGACGGCGAAGGGGGCCACGACCGCTCACGGTCGTGGCCCCCTTCGCACGGGTCACTTCTTGTTGCGACGCTGGTGGCGCGTCTTGCGCAGCAGCTTGCGGTGCTTCTTCTTGGCCATCCGCTTGCG
>CAYSGN010000017.1:0-34712 GCA_964430615.1 uncultured Janibacter sp.
GTCGACCAGCTCGGACTTCGGGGCGACCACCTCGAAGTACCCCGGCTCGACCTCGCGAGCCCCGGTGGCCTCCACCTGCTCGGCCTCCGGCTGGTCCAGCAGCAGCAACGCCTCGTCGGCCCCCGGCTGCAGCACCCGCGCCCCGACACCACGCCAGGTCGCCGAGAGCACCACCTCGTGCACCTGCTCGCACGCCGCGGAGGCGACCACCCGCGTCGAGACCCCGGGCCGCACCGGCTCGAACCCCGGCGGCACGTCCTGACCGAACCACACCAGCTCGACCTGGGCACCCGAGGCCTCCGTGAACTCCGCGACGAACTCCCGTCCGTCAACAGCCGCACGCGGCCCGACCAGCTGCGTGATCGGCATCAAGCCGGCCGCACCGCGCCACCCTCGCGCGACGCCGTCGAAACGGCTCAGCTGCTCCTCCTCCCCCGACCGGTGGATCCGCCACAGCTCCGCACCCCGCGGCACCCGCGTCCGCTCCAGCACCCACACCGGGACCGCACCGGCCCCGGGGGCCAAGAACCCCGTCGCGTACGTCGGCCACGGCCGCACCTCACCGCCGGGAGCACGCAACCGCATCAGCGGCTCCACCTCGAAGCGCAGCACGTCCACGAAGGCCGGGTCCGCACCGAAGTCCGCCGAGTCCGTCAACCCGTACGCTGCCAGGACCTCTCCCGACGTGCCCAGCGCACGCACATCCGCCAGCCGCGTGACGGGGCCCCCCACATACGGGTACCCGTGCTCCCCCACCGCGCGCGCGAGCCGGGGCACCAACACCTTCTGGAGGACCTCACCCATCGACGGCCCCCTCGTCCCGGCGGTAGACCACCTGCACCCGCTCGACCACGTCCGTGAGCTCCTCGGGGTCGATCCGCTTGGTGAAGGACTCGATCCGTCCGTCCCCGTCGAAGTCGAGCCGGGCGGCGGTCCCCGGATCCTCGACGACCAGTCCCACACTGATCGCACCGTCCACTACCTTGCCGAGCCGGATCACCGGCTCCCCCCGGTACCGCCCCTCACGCGTCACGTGCACGATCTCGTCGACGCTGCTCAGAGTCACCCGCACGGCACCACGATCGGAGAGCCACTCGCGAGCGACCTCACCGGAGGGGCGGAACGCCTCGAAGGTCTCCCGATCGCCGACGACCACGGTGACCGGCCGACCCGCGGACCACCGGTCCGAGGTCACCTTCTGCCACGCTCCGTCGATCAAGGCGAACGTCCCGATGTCAGGGAACTGCAGCGTCACTGGACCTTCACCCACGTGTCAGCGGTGTAGACGGCCTCCAAGGTCTCCGTCCCGTCCTTGCGTACCGTCCACATCTCGGCACCCTCGTCGATCGGGCTGTCCGCGGGCAGCGTCGACTCGGGGACGATGGGATCGGTCGACTTCGTGTACCCGTTGCCCGTGTACGGGTCCGTCCACCCGTCGGTGGCCCCGGTACCGCCCATGCTCGAGTACCAGGAGATCTCGGCGTCCGACTGCGACGTGAAGCGCATGACCTTCATCGAGTCGTCCGTGGGCGAGAAGGGGCTGCCCTCGTACCCGAGGGCCAGCCCGTCGAAGAGCTCACGGGGGGTACCCATCGCGGCACCGTCCTCGAGGGTGGTCACGGACCCGCGCGCGGTGGTGTACTCCCCGGACATGTACTTCTCGTAGACCTCCGGGGCCAGGACCTTCTGCACCGGCTCACCGGCGACGGGCGCCCCCAGCTCCGCCCGGATGTCTCTGAGCGCGATCTGCTCGGGAGAGAGCTGCGCCGGGTCCTGCGGGGTGGGCTCGAGGAGGGCGTCCGTGAACTGCTCCCGCGTCATGCCGTGGGCGGAGAGCAGCTCGTCGATGGCGTCATCGGTCGGCCTGCCGGTGACGCGCTCGGCGGCGAACTCCCCCTGTGGCGGCGCACCCCCGTCGGAGGGTGCGTCGCGGACCGACATGTCGGACAGCTCGTCGACGTGGGACCGGTTGCGGTCGGGGTGCTCGACCCGGTAGTTGTCCGGGTCGCGGTACTCCTCGATGAAGTCCTCGAGGCTGATCTCGTGGTTGAGGTAGGCGTGCCGCAGGTCGCGGTACTGCGCGTCGGGGACGTGCCCCATGTCCCAGACGTCCTTGCGCGGCTCTCCCGGCTCCCACTCGATCTGGACCCGCTCGCCGTCGCGGTCGGTGACCCAGACCTCGCCGTTCTCGTCCTTGGCGTCCTCCCAGACGTCGAGCACCTGCTGGTCGCTGTAGTCGGGACGATGGTTGGCGTAGGGCATCCGGTCACCGGCGGGGTCGTACCCGAAGGAGTTCGGCTCACCGGTCGCCGGCAGGTCCCCCGGCTGGGTGTGCCCGGATCCGGGGTTCTGCGCCACCCACTCCCCAGTGGCCGGGTCGTAGGCCATGTGCCACCGACGCTCGCCCCCGGGGCCGTCGGCGCGAAGGGGTTCGCCCGTCCGGTGGTCCACCGCTCGCCCCTGCTCGTCCACGGGGGCGTTGTCGCGAGCCTCCTGGACGTCGGTGCCCGAGTACTTCTCCGGGGCCTGCCCGGCGCCCACGGTGGAGCGCTCGGGCGCATCGGGGTCGTAGCGGTTGGCCGGGCCGTCCGTCGCACCGTTCGTGGGGTCACCGGTGTCCGTCGTCCCGGTAGAGATGTCCGCGCGCCCCGTCTCGGGTTCGAAGATCGTCTCCGAGACCGGGGTGCTCCGGGTCGGCGCGTCGGGCGCGCCGCGGTCCACGGCGTTGATCAGGTCCGCATAGGGAGCATCCGGGCGAGACGCTCCCCGACCGAGGGCGGTGGGGACACCGTCGGCGAAGCCGTCGAAGAACCGCAGCGGCCCCGTCATGCGGGTCGTTCCCCGGACCG
The DNA here is from genome assembly GCA_964430615.1 of uncultured Janibacter sp. Classification (GTDB taxonomy): domain Bacteria; phylum Actinomycetota; class Actinomycetes; order Actinomycetales; family Dermatophilaceae; genus Janibacter. Next base: position 2,850 of record CAYSGN010000017.1, read on the forward strand.
CCCAGGAACCACCGGGGACGGCGAAGTCCGCCACGCCCTCGGCGGCCCTCGCGATACGGGAGACCTTCGCCCCGGTCGTACCGACCTTCGTCGGGCCCCCGACCGCACCGGCGCCGGGGATGAAGAAGGTGCCGACGTTGAGCACGGACTCCGTGCCCGTCGCCCAGCCGTCCTCCTCCCACTTGTGCCAGCCGCTGCGTCCCTGCTCTGCTGCCTCGACGTCGTAGCCGACGAGGCTTCCCCAGCCGCCGACGACCGTCTTGGCACGGTCGTACATGAAGTCGCTGAAGGCGTTGTCGTTGTTCCCGGTCGTCGCCATCCCGGCGGCGACCCATCCCACGGGCGAGGCCATGAGCACCGTCGACCCGACGAGGTCACCGAGGCCTCCCCACGCCTGCCCGTACGCCTCGCCGGACCACCAGTCGCCGTTCTCCGGGTTGTAGCCGACGACGAGCATGCCGACACCTTCGACCAGGCCCGTGCCGAAGTTCTTGGCCCCGTGCCCCACGGACTCGGGGCAGTTGCGCTCCTCGTCCCTCGCCGTCCCCCACGGCATCGGCTGCTGCGGGTTGGTGAAGGCCTCCGCGGGGACGGCCTCGACGGGCGCGACGCACATGTTCGACACCAACGCGTTCGTGTCGTTCGCGCAGGTGGCGACCGCGGTCGTGATCTCTTCGAGCAGGGCGGCGTACCTGTCCAGGTAGCCCTTGTTCTCCTCGACCGTCTCGGTGTCCTCGTACCACTCGACGGTCACCTGTTTCTCGTCGACGCCGGGCACCCAGTCGACCAGGCCCTTGGCGTTCTCCCCGAAGGAGGCGTCCTTCGCCTCGGACGCGTCGACGGTGACCCCGTCGATGACACGCGCACGGAAGTCGGCGGCCTCCTTCTCGAGCGCGGCCAGGCGCGGCTTGATCCCATCCAGCGTCGCCGCGTAGGTGTCCAGGTACCCCGCGACCTTGCCCAGGGTCGTCTTCAGGTCCGTCGCGCTCTCCACGGCCGGGTCCATCACCGCGTAGACCTGCTCCGCCTCGGGAGCTTCGTAGTGGGACCGCAGCCCGCCCCACGTGGTGTCGATGTCCCCCACCTGCGTCGTCACCGAGCTGCCCATCGACCGCAGGTCGGTGGCCGAGCCGGTGATCGCGCTGGTGTCGAGGTCCGCTGACTTCGCCGGAAATGCCTCCGGGTTGATCAGCCCGTTGTCGGCCACGCACTGATTCGCCGTGATCGTCACGTCGTCCCCTCAGCCCTGATACCCGTGCTCGACGAAGTAGCTGAAGTCTCCCGACTCCGCAGACTTCAGCAGTTCCTTCTGGTACGTACCGGCCATCTCCTCCTGGCCGTTGTTGTACGCGATGACGGCGTTGGCGACCCCCACCAGGCCGGCGTTGATCCGGTTACCGATGTTCTCCAGGTTCCTCGACTGGTCCGAGAGCACGTTGCCCACCGCCGTCGGCACGTCGCTCGTCACGCTCTGGGCCCACGTCAGCCCGTCGAAGACCTGCTGGAACTTGGCCTCGGTCAGGGCCTTGCTCAGCGTGCCGTTGTCCTCCCGCACGGAGTCCAGGACACCGTGGACACCGCTGGGCTGAATCCGCCACTTGCTCACCGTTGCTCCCTCTACTTCCGTTCGCGGATGACGCCACCCACGGCGTCCGCGATCTTCTCTGCCAGCTCCCGGCCGGCGGTCGGGTCGCCGTACGGGATCGTCACGTCGGTCCACAGCCCGAAGGCCGCCGGTGGGTCCTGCAGGCAGGCCGCCGCCTCCCTGCCGATGCCCACCGACCGGGTGGCGAAGATCTGGAGCAGCGCGTTGCCGCGCGCGTCGACGAACTGCCCGATCTCACCGTCCCGGTACTCGACGTAGCGCGCGTCGGGATGCAGCTGCGCCGCCACCGGGACGATCTGGTCGAAGCTCGGCTCCACCTCGCTCAGCAGCACCAGCTCGGTCGGCATCTCAGTCCCCTCCTTCGAGTCCGGCCGCCTTCAGGACCCTCTCGACGCCGAGGTCGTGCCCGAACGCCGCGAGCTGCGCCCACAGACCCTGGTCGGGGTCGCTGAAGCGCACCAGCAGGCTGGGGGTGCGCCGCCGCCCGAGCATCGTCACATCGTGCGAACGCTCGAGAGCCGCCACGTCCACCGCCAGGTCGTGCACGGCCCGCGGGCCGAGGAGGGCCGCCAACGGGGCCTCGGGTCGCTTCGCGGATGCGCCCTGCACGGTGCCCTCGTCGAACTCGGCGACCGACGTCAGGGCCACCGTCGGTCGGAACCTGCGCGTGAGCATCGTCAACGCCGACGCGCTGCGCTCGATCAGCTCAGCGGTCCGCCCTTCGTACGGCCCGACGGGCACTCCGCCCTGCGCGTGCTCGAGGACGCCCCGCGGGGTGCGCCCGGCCCCGATGTCGACGAAGGAGCCGTCCGGGCCACCGGCGTGCACCGTCGGCATGGTCGGCATGGAGCGCTTCGCGAGCTCGGTGACCCGGTCCGCGTTCCACGGATCGGTCAGCGGCTCGTCGACGCCCCACACGTCGGGCCCGCCCGCGCCGAGGGCGTCGACGATCTCCGCACCCAGATGACCGACGACCGTGTCGGCCGCAGCACGCTGGTGCACGTAGGCGTCGAACATCAGGACGCCATGGGGCTCCGGCGACACCCGCGTGTACTCCGGCAGCCGCTCCCGGGTCGTGTCGTGGCTCTCCCACAGGTCCCGGAAGGCCGTGACCCGGTAGCCCGAGAGCCCGTCGTAGGTCCTCCCGGACGGCCCCTGGACGGCCCAGAGACCACCGACCCGTCGCATCGCCATGGACACGAAGGGGCTGAGCGTCGCGCCCCGCGACGTCATGAGGACCGGCCGGAGGGACTCCGTCCGCGCGAAGTCCAGGAACGCGGACAACGGCCGGGTCAGCCGCACCGAGCGGGCCGAGGCCGCGTAGACGCAGTACTCCTCGGTCCACTCGTCGGCCACCGGGTGGACGACCTGCACGGGTCAGTCCGGGATGTAGGACCCGGCCTGACCCACGGCGCGGATGGCGATGTCATCGTTCTCGGCGAGCGACTGCCGGATCGCCTTGATGATCCCCTTGACCTCGGTACCGGCCACGTTCCACTTCTGCTCCATGGCCTGGTACCGGTCGCTGACACCGTCGGCGCGGTACTCGGCCATCGCGGCCTTCACGTCCTGGTCACGACGGGCCAGCGCAGCCTCCAGGGCGGAGGCGTGCCGGTCGAAGTTGTCCTGCGCCGCCTGCGAGGAGGAGACGTCGTAGTCGTTGCGATCGGCTTGGTTACCCAACATGTGCGTGCTCCTCGTGCTCAGGCCTGCGCGGGCGGGGCGAAACGGCTGGCGTCGGCGCCGGCGAAGTCGGCGTTGTTCGCGGCGGAGCGGTGCGCCTCGGCCCCCTCGTTGGCCGCCATCGTGAAGGACCGGTGCTGGCCCTCGATCGACCCGGTGATCCCGGCGAGCGCGTTGTTCAGGGTCGTCGCGATCTCGTCGGTGCGGGACTTGAAGGAGTTGAACGCCCCCTTCGCCTCACCGTTGAAGGTGCCCTCCAGCGGCTCGGCCGCGTCGCGGAGGTTGCGGACCAGCTGGCCCATGTCGTCGGACTCGGTCGCCGTCTTCTGACCGAGCACCGACAGCGTGTCGGCCTCCATGGCGAACTTCATGCATTGCCTCCAAACTCGATGTGCGGACCCACGCGACGGTAGATCCTCACCCCTGCTGCGAGATGGGTACTCCTGGCCGTCTGTCCGACAAGGCAATCCCCGGCGAAAAGGCTACTGTCTGAGCGTCACCTTGACCAATGGAAGGGAGCACCGTGCGGGCGTTGCACACCCCACCGGGCCCGACGGCACCGTCCGGCCCCGGCGTCGGCACCCTCGCCCCGCTCCCGGAGACCGTCCTCCTCGAGGCGACCGTCCCGGCATCTGGACGCCGCCCGTGGGCGCACGTCATCGACGGCGTCCTGGCTCTCGTCGCCGGGTGCCTGGGCGCACTCCTGGTCCTCCTCCTGGGGGTGTCCGGTGTGGCCGCGGCGATCCTCGGCACGGTGGTGGCCCTCGTCGTCGTGGGGGCGATGCTCGCCTCCCTCACGCGCGTCGGCCGCACCCCCGGCCTGCGCTGCCTCGGCCTGCGCGTCGTGGACCGGAGCACCGCCCTGCCGCCGCGGCCGGGCCGCCGGTCGCCGGGCGGCGTCCTCGCGGCCGACCTGCGAAGGGGGCGTGACCCCCTTCGCCTGCAGCCGGCCGGAGCCACCTCCAGCGCAACGACGTCCGAGACCGGGCGGTGGCACGATCTCGGCGAGGCCCGCCGCAGCGTCGTCCGGCTCACCGTGGACGACGGGACCACCTTCACCCTCTCGGAGCCGACCCTCGTCGGCCGCGACCCCGTCCCACCGGCCGGCTCCTCGTGGGAGGTCCACGCCATCCCCGACCTCACCCGCACGATCGCCCGGAACCACGCCCTGCTGGAGCCGGACGCCGACGGCGTCCAGGTCACCGACCTCGGCTCGACGAAGGGGACGACCGTCATCACCTCCGACGGTCGGCGCCGGCCGGTCGCCCACGGTGACCGCGTCGCGGCCCCGAGCGGCGGCCGCATCGCAGTGGGCGCTCGGCTCGTGCTCGTCACGACCGAGGAGGGACAGCGATGATCGAGCCCGACAAGATCCTCATCGAGACGACCCGGACCCACCGCGGCCGGCTCGCCTCCGCGCTGTCCTTCGGGACCATGGACCGCCGCCGTCCGGTGAACACCAACGTCCGCCGGTTCGTCGGCTCGGTGGTGCTCGCCGCCGTCATCAGCGTCGGCTGCCTCGGCTTCTCCTTCGTCGTCGACCTCCTCGACGACCGCAAGCAGGAGCAGGCGATCGAGTCCTTCCGGGCGGCGCAGTCCGCCAACCCGATCGAGCCCGAGGGATCGCTCGTCGAGGACAAGCGGACCGGGTTCCTCAGGAACACCGACACCGGCGAGCTCATCGACCCGCAGACGGGCTTCACCGTCGACCAGGAGACCGGGCTCGCGCGTGACCCGGACGGCAAGACCATCGACCCACGGATCGACTGGTACATCGACAAGGAGACCGGGTACTACACGGACCCGAAGACGGGAGTGACCATCGACCCCGAGACGATGCGCGTGGTCGAGGACGACTGATGAGCGACTACACCCGGGTGACGATCATCGGGTCCGAGCGCAAGGCCGACCTCGTGCTCCCCGACGACGAACCGATCACCGCGCTGCTGCCGGACGTCCTCGACCTGCTCGACGAGCAGCAGAGCGGGGGCGCCCACCCCGTGGCCATGACGACCACGGTCGGTGAGCAGCTCGACGCCTCCCGGTCCCTCGCGGAGCAGCGGGTGCGCCACGGGACGATCCTGCGGCTCGTGCCGGTCGACGCGGCCCCGCCGCCCCCGGACGTCGCGGACGTCACCGACGTCGTCGGCGACACGACGAGCGCCCGGGTCGACGCATGGACCCGGTGGTGGGGCACGGCCGCGGCGGCGGTCCTCGCCGCCGTGCTCGGCGCCTACGCGGCCCCGGTGCCGGGCGCCCTCGAGGCCGCCGTGGCCGCCGTGCTCGTCGTGACCGCCGTGATCGCCGCACGGGTCGGTCACCGTGCCCCCTCGGTCGTGCTCGCCGGCGGAGGGGTCGGCGTGGCCGTCGGCCCCGCAGCAGCCCTGGCGGACGACGGCCCCGGCACCGGCACGGTCGCGGTCCTCCTCACGTGGGCCGCGCTGGCCGCCGTGGCCACCGCCGCCGTGTGGGGCCTCGGCTTCCGCCAGCGCTCGGCCGGGCTCGGGTCGCTGACCGGCCCGGCACTGGTCGTGATCTGGTTCGCCGGGCCGGCTCTCGGCCTCGGCCCGGTCCCGTCGACGGCCGTCGCCACGGTCCTCGGGGCGCTGCTGCTCGGTCTGCTCCCGGCGATGGCCATGTCCCTCAGCGGCCTCAGCGGGATCGACGACCGTGTGGTCGAGGGTCACCGGGTGCCGCGCGCCGACACCCGGGTGACCGTGCACGCCGCGCACCGCACCCTCAGCGCTGCCACCGTCTCCACGGCCGTGGTCACGGGTGGGCTGAGCTGCCAGCTCGTCGAGGACGCCGACCTCTGGGGCCGGCTCCTCGCGATCGCGGTCGGCCTGGTCCTCCTGCTCCGCACCCGGGTCTTCCCCTTGGCGCCCCAACGTCTGGCACTCATCGCGGGCGGCGCCGCGCCCCTGGTCACCGTCCTGGTCGGCTGGTCGACGGGTGCGGAGATGACCCGCGCGGCAGTCGTGCTCGGCGTGGTCGCCGCGCTCGCGCTCGTCGCCGGCTGGGCACCGCCGGACCACGTGTCCGCGCGACTGAGGCGCGCCGCGGGCACGCTCGAGCTGCTCGTCGTGCTGCCGGTCATCCCGCTGCTGCTCGCCTCGCTCGGCGTCTTCAGCGACCTGCTGGGGACCTTCTGATGGGTCGTGTCTCGCGCGTCCTGGACACCGCGCGCCCACGACGGATCGCCGAGCTCGTCGCCCTCGACGAGGCGATCCGCTCCCCGCTGCCCCTGAGCACGCGGGTGGGCTTCGTCGGCGTGGGCGGCGGGGTCGGCTGCTCCGTCGCGGCAGGACTGGCAGCGAGCGTCCTCGCCGCGCGACGGCCGGGCCGGGTGCTCGCGGTCAACGCCTCCGACCGGCACCGGTCCCTGCTCTGGCACGCCGGCCTGACCTCGGACGCCCACGTCGACCGTGGGGGCGACGCCGATCGGGCGGGCGCCCGACGCGCCGACGACGTCACCTCCGGGCTGGCGCACACCCCCGTCGGCCTCGCCTGCATCGACCTCGTCGGCCCCGACCCGGGTGGCGCGGACTCCCGCTGGTGGGAGGTGGTGGCCCCCATCGGCCGCTTCTTCGACTTCGTCGTCACCGACTGGGGGGTGCGGGACGCGGCGTCGGACGAGGACGTCACCACCTCCAGCGCCCTCGCCTGCGTCGTGGCCCCCGCGGACCGGACGGGTCTCCAGCGCGGGCTGGACCTGGCCGAGACCCTCCGGGAGGCCGGCACCCCGGCCGTCATGGCCGTCACCGACCCGCGGCGTCGGCGCACCGCCGCCGTCGCGCAGATGATCGACCTGCTCCCGGTCCCGGCCGTGGAGATCCCCTACGACCCGGCGCACGGTGCCGCGGCCCCCAGCCCGACCACCGGCCTACGGCCACGGACGACGGTCGCGGGGGTGCGCCTCGCCGCCGCCCTCGTCCGAGCCATCACCGGCACAGGGAGCCGCACATGACCCTGCAGCAGATCCACCGCCCGACCCGGTCCACCGTCGCACCGACACCTCCCGAGCCGGAGACCGTCTCGCCACCTCCGGCCCTGGACGCGCAGCAGGGCGTGACCCCGATGCAGACCCTGCTGCCGGTCATCGGGGCGATGTCGAGCGTGCTGATGATGGTGGTGCTGCGCAACGGGAACCCCCTCTTCCTCGTCGTGGCCGGACTGATCTTCGTCGTCGCCATCGTCGGCGGCGTGGGCTTCGCGATCTCCTCGCGCGGCCGGCAGGCCCGGGAGCACCGCACCAAGCGCGAGCTCTACCTCGACTACCTCGAGAGGCTCCGGCGCGACCTCACCGATCGCACCACCCGTGCCCGCCACGAGAGCGCGGTGATCCATCCGGCGCCCTCCGCCCTCGTCCCGGTGGTCCGCGACCCGGCCCGCATCTGGGAGCGCCGCCCCCGCGACGCGGACTTCCTGCAGGTCCGCGTCGGCCTCGGCCTCGTCCCGTGGTTCGACCTGACGGTGCCGGACCCGGAGTCACCGCTCGAGCCGCACGACCCGATCCTCCTGCGCGAGGCCGAGCTCATCACCTCCGGCTTCGAGCGGGTGGGGTCGATGCCGGTGGCCACCGACCTGCGTCGGACCGGGGTCGTCGCGGTCGTCGGCGAGCACGCGGAGGCCGCGGCGACGGTCCGCTCGCTGCTGCTGCAGCTGGCCACCCACCACAGCCCGGATGACCTGTCCGTCGCGGCGACCTTCGCGCCCCGGCACGCGGCGGAGTGGCGGGGGCTGGACCTCCTCCCCCACGTCCAGGACCCGACCCTCGTCGACGGTCCGGTGCGGGCCCGGCGCATCGCACCCGATGTGACCTCGCTCGGCGAGCTCCTCGGCGAGACCCTCACCGACCGCCTCCAGCACGCTCACAGCATGCGCCGCACCGGCGTGGCCGGCGCCGCCCCCAAGCACCTGGTCATCGTCTGCGACGACCACGGGCACCGGGCCTCGTCCCTCCCGCTGGGGGCGCCTCCGCAGGAGCTGGGCATCACGATCGTGCACGTCCTCTCCGACCGGCTGCACGAGCCGGACGACGTCGGGGTGCGGCTCACCCTGGGCTCGCACGCCGACGACCCGACGGAGGGCCCGGACCTCCTCGAGACCGACCCCGGCACGAACGCCGCGGTCGAGACCCGCCTGGAGACGGACAAACCGTCCCCGGCGCTCTTCGAGTCGACCGCCCGGTCGATGGCGGCCCTGCGGCTGACCATGACCGAGACCACCGACGAGGAGGGGCACCGCACTCTGGGCGTGGGCGAGCTGCTCGGGGTGGACGACCCCCGCACCCTCGACCCCGAGCAGCTCTGGCGCCCGCGCACACCGGAGGACTTCCTCAAGGTCCCCTTCGGCACCGACGACCACGGCAACCCCGTCGAGCTCGACCTCAAGGAGAGCGCCCAGCTGGGGATGGGCCCGCACGGCATCTGCGTCGGCGCCACCGGCTCCGGCAAGTCCGAGATGCTGCGCACCCTCGTGCTCTCGCTGGCGCTGACCCACCCGCCCGAGGACCTGAGCATGATCCTCGTGGACTACAAGGGTGGGGCCGCCTTCGCCCCCTTCGACGGGCTGCCGCACCTGGCCGGCCTCATCGACAACCTGGCCGACGACCCGCACCTGACCACCCGGGCGCGTGCCTCGATCCAGGGCGAGGTCGTCCGCCGCCAGCAGATGCTCAAGGACGCCGGCTCCTCGCCCTCGATCAGCCACTACCGCGAGCTGCGGGCGAAGGACCCCGGCATGGCGCCGATGCCGCACCTCTTCGTCGTCATCGACGAGTTCGGCGAGCTGCTCACGGCGGAGCCGGACTTCATCGACCTCTTCCTGCAGATCGGCCGGATCGGCCGGTCGATCGGGGTGCACCTGCTGCTGTCCAGCCAGCGGATCGAAGGGGGCAAGCTGCGGGGTCTCGACACCTACCTCTCGTACCGGCTGGGTCTACGGACCTTCAGCGGTCCCGAGTCCCAGGTCGTCCTCGGCAACTCCGACGCCTACAACCTCCCGCCGCTGCCGGGCTACGGCTACCTCAAGGTCGACACGAGCGTGTACACGCGCTTCCGCTCCGGTTACGTCTCCGGGTCGGTGCGCGGTCAGCTCGCGTCGTCGAGCACGTCGGAGGACGAGACGCCACGGCCCCTCCTCGTCGGCACGTACAACGGCATCGGCCGCTCCGAGGAGGAGGGCGGCGAACCGGCCAGACTCACCCGTCCCGAGACCGGGCGCAGCTTCGTCGCCGAGGCCGTCGACCGGGTGCGCGACGACGACCGGTCGGTGCACCCCGTCTGGCTGCCGCCGCTGCCCGACCGCGTGGCCCTCGGCGCCGTGCTCGACGACTCCCGCGCGACCACTGGTCTCAGCACGGTCGTCGGACTCACCGACGACCCGACCAAGCAGGCGCAGGACCCGTGGGAGGTGGACCTGACGCGGGCCGGTGGTCACGTGGTCCTCCTCGGTGCGCCGCAGACCGGCCGCAGCACCCTGCTGCGCACGCTCGCGGTCTCCCTCGCCCTCACCCGCACGCCCCAGGAGGTGGCGATCTACGGCATGGACCTCACCGGGGGCGGGCTGCAGCGGCTCGAGGGCTTCCCCCACGTCGGTGGCGTCGCCACCCGCTCGCACCGGGACCGGCTGCAGCGCCTGCTCGAGGAGCTCAGCGGCATGCTGGCCGTCCGCGAGGAGGTCTTCCGCGACCGCGGCATCGACTCGATGGCCCAGCTGCGCAGCATGCACGCGCGGGGCGAGGTCCCCGAGCTGAGTGCGGCCGACGTGGTCGTGCTCGTCGACGGGTACGGCGCGATCCGCCAGGACTTCCCGGAGCTCGAGGACCCGATGACCGACATCATGCTGCGGGCCTCCAGCTTCGGCGTGCACCTCGTCATCGGGCTGACCCGCTGGAGCGAGCTGCGGATGGCCCATCAGGCACTCTTCGGCACGCGGATCGAGCTGCGGCTCAACGACCCGGCCGACTCCGGCATCGACCGGAAGCTCTCCGCGACGCTGTCGGCGGACACCCCCGGTCGGGCCCTGCTCGACACGAAGGTCTTCGGCCAGATCGCGCTGCCGGTCCTCGACCTCGTCCCCGACGACGAGGTCGCCGGGGAGATCGAGTCGCTCGCCGATCGCACGGCGGCCTCGTGGAGCGGCCCCGCAGCCGCACCGATCCGGCTGCTGCCGCTGCACCTGGGGCCGGAGGAGATGCCGGACGTCTTCGACGAGCCGGACACCGTCCCGATCGGGTTGCGGCGGGACACGATGGGCCCGGCGCTGTGGGACTTCCTCGGCGAGGACCAGCACCTCATCGCGCTCGGCGACGCCAAGTGCGGGAAGTCCTCGCTGCTGCGGCTCATCGCCTCGGGCATGATCGACCGTTTCACGAGCGAGGAGCTGGCGATCGCGGTCATCGACACCCGCGGGCACGTCCCCGGCATCATCCCCGACGACTACCTCGCTGCCCACGCCCGCAACGCCACGCAGGCCCAGGGCATGTGCACGTCGATCGCCGCCGAGCTGGAGCAGCGGCAGTCCCGCGACCCGCAGCTGAACGAGAAGGCCCCGAGGATCCTCGTCCTCGTGGACGACTTCGACATCGTCTCGGCCGGGTCGGCCGCGGTGCTCGACCCGCTCCTGCCCTACCTGCCGAGCGCTCGGGACCTCGGCCTGCACATCGTGCTCACCCGCCCCATGGCCGGCGCCAGCCGGGCCCTCTTCGGCCGGACGCTCCAGGTCATCCGGGACACCGGTGGGTCGCTGCTGCTGATGTCCGGTGAGCGCAGCGAGGGCCAGATCACGACCCGCATCTACCCGGAGCGCTTCCCGCCCGGTCGCGGACGGTACATCCGTCGTGGGGAGAACCCGCACGTCATCCAGCTGACCCAGCTGTCGGAGCCCGCATGAGCACGCTCGCCGTGATCGGGACGGCGGGCGGGGCGGGGACCAGCACACTCGCCGCCGTGACCTTCGCCGGGCTGCGTCACCGGCCCCAGGGCGCGCCGCAGGTGTGGACGGACGGCCCCTACGGGCTGGCCGAGCGCATCGGTGACGACGAGGTGCCGGCCGTCGACCGGTCCGCCTCGATCTGGGACGCGCGCGCCGGCGGACCCCAGGCCGTGGTCGCGCTCCTGGAGCGCCCGTCCACCTTCGTCGTCCTCACGACGCCGAGCACGCCGGTCGGGATCGCCGACGCGCAGGCGAGCGTCGCCCACGCGACGGAGAGGTTCGGCGATGCGGTCCGCAACCACATCTGCGTCGCCCACGTCGACGTGTACCGGTCGGGGCTGCCCAGGCGGGCACCGGACCTCCACCCGCAGGTCACCGTGGTCCAGGTCCCCTACGAGCGCCTCCTCGACGCCCCCGGGCCCGTCCCCGCGATCTCGGCGATGGGCGAGCGCACCCGCAGCGCGGTGCAGCGGTGGCTCGAGCTCGCTGACGGCGCGCTCTCGGGGAGCCGGGGGTAACGGACGCCCGAGGCCTCCCTACGCTGCACCCATGCGCACGGTCTTCGACATCAGCGATGCGTCCACGAACGCCTACGACCTGCTCACGAGCATCGTCGTCCCGAGACCCATCGCCTGGATCACGACCGTCGGCTCGGACGGGGTCGGCAACCTCGCCCCGCACTCCTTCTTCAACGTCGCCTGCCAGAAGCCACCGATGGTCAGCTTCACCTCCGTGGGTCGCAAGGACACCCTGCACAACGTCCTGACCGGTGGGCACTTCGTCGTCAACCTCGTCCCCGAGGGCCTGGCGGAGGTGGCCAACGCGAGCAGCGCCCCCTTCGCCCAGGACGTCGACGAGGCCGAGGCGGTCGGCATCCACCTCGAGCCCAGCGAGGTCGTCCCGGTCCCCCGCGTCGCCGACTCCCCCGCGTCGATCGAGTGCCGGCTCCACTCCAGCCTCAAGCTCGGCAACTCCCACCTGGTCATCGGCGAGGTCAAGGCGATCACCGTGCGCACGGACGCGCTCGAGGACGAGCGCCCGACGATGGACGCGCTGCGCCCGATGTCCCGGCTGGGCCGCGACGAGTGGGGCCTCCCGCCCGAGGTCGTCAGGCTGACCCGGCCACGCCGGGAGGCCTGAGCCGCGGTCCTTCAGCTGCGCCGCTGGCAGTTCCCGCACCAGTAGAGGGTGCGGCCGGCCACGTCCTGGGCCCGGATCCGGGACCCGCAGACTAGGCACTCCTCCCCGGTGCGCTTGTAGACCGCGGAGCTGCGCTCGTCCAGGTGCGGGGTCTCCCCCTTCGCCAGTGCCGCCTCCATCTGCGCCACCTGCTCCGGCAGGGTGACGATCCGACTCGTGGCCACCCCGATCGGCAGGAGCCGGCGCAGGTCGGCCCAGATGAGCTCCCACGAGGTGCGCTTGAGCCGCCGCCCGGGCGTCATCGGATTGATCCGGTGACGGAAGAGCACCTCGCAGCGGTAGACATTGCCGACCCCGGCGACGACGTCCTGCTCCATGAGGAGCGCCGCGATGCTCTTGCCGGAGCGCTGGATCCGCTCCCAGGCGGGCCCGGCGTCGGTGTCCCGCAACGGATCCGGTCCCAGCTTCGCGTGCACCGCGTCTTCCTCGTCGGGGGTGATGACCCGGCAGGTCATCGGGCCGCGCAGGTCGGCGGCGTGCTCGCCGGTCGCGATCCGGCAGCGCACCTGACCGGTCACCGGACGCTCACCGACGTAGGGGGTCGCGTCGATCGTAAAGGTCCCGATGAGCCCCAGGTGGACGTGCAGCACCCGGGCGTGGTCGAACTCGACGAAGAGGTGCTTGCCGTGCGCCCGCGCCTCGAGCACCTCGTGCCCGTCGAGCAGCCCCGCACCCGCGGCGAAGCGCCCCTGCGGTGAGGAGACGGCCACGACCTCGCCGGCGAAGGCGGCGTCCAGGTCGCGTGCGATGCGGTGGAGAGTGTGTCCCTCGGGCATGGCGAAGGGAGGTCAGCTCGCCTTCTTCTTCGTGGTCGACTTCTTGGCGCTCGACTTCTTCGCGGCGGTCTTCTTCGCCGGCGTCTTCTTCGCCGCGGTCTTCTTGGTGGAGGTCTTCTTCGCGGAGGCCTTCTTCGCGGTCGTCTCCTTCTTCGCCGGCTCCTGGGCCGAGGTCTTGGTCGACCCCTTGGCCGGGGCCTCGCCCCGGGAGGCCTTGGCCTTCTCCACCGACCGGGACAGGGCGGCGAGCAGGTCGACGACCTCGCCGCTCTCCTCCTCCTCGGCCGGGGCGGCGACCTCGCCCCCTTCGACCTTGGCCTTGACGAGCTCCTGGACGGCGATCGCGTAGTCGTCCTCGAACTCCTCCGGCTCCCAGTCGCCGGCCAGCTCGTCGATGAGCATGCGCGCCATCGACTTCTCCCTCTCGCTGGCCTCCTCGACGTCGTCGAGCCGGGCGAAGTCGGTGCTGCGGATCTCGTCGGGCCAGAGCATCGTCTGCATGACGATGACGCCCTCACGCACGCGCAGGACCGCCAGGGTCATCCGGGTGCGGATGGAGACGGTGACGATCGCCATGCGCCCCTCGGCCTCGAGCGCCTCGCGCAGGAGCACGTACGGCTTCTGCGCGGACTTGTCCGGCTCGAGGTAGTAGCTCTTGTCCAGCAGCATCGGGTCGATCTGGTCCTGCGGGACGAACTTCTCGACGCTGATCTCCTTGCTGGAGCGCACCGGCAGGCCCGACATGTCCTCGTCGGTGAGCACGACCATCTCGCCGTCCTCGGTCTCGTAGCCCTTGGCGATGTCGTCGTAGGAGACCTCTTCGCCGTCGATGCTGCAGAAGCGCTTGTAGCGGATCCGCCCGCCGTCGCTCACGTGCACCTGCCGGAAGTGCACGTCGTGGTTCTCGGTCGCGGAGTACAGGCGTACCGGCACGTTGACGAGGCCGAAGGAGACGGCCCCCTTCCAGATCGCGCGCATGTGGTCCTCCCGCAGGTGTGCGTCGGCTCCAGCCTACGCACTCGGTCGTACCCGGGTACGGCCTCGGCGAACGGTGACGTGCCGATCCGGCGACGGGGCACGGCAGGATGGACCCATGCGCCCGATGCTCGCCACCCTCGCCGAGGCCGTGCCCGCCGGGCCGGGCTGGGTGCACGAGGTCAAGTGGGACGGCATGCGCGTCCTCCTCGAGGCGAAGGGCGGCGCCCTGACCATCACGAGCCGCACCGGGCGTGACGTGACGGTGGCCTACCCGGAGCTGGCGCCGATGGCCGACCTCTTCGACGACCTCCTCCTCGACGGCGAGATCGTCGCCCTCGTCGACGGAAGGCCCTCCTTCGCGGGGCTGACCAAACGGATGCACGTGACCTCCGCCCGCCGGGCGGCACGCCTGGCGGGCAGCAGACCGGTGACCTTCATGGCCTTCGACCTGCTGCGTCTGCTCGGGCAGGAGCTGACCGGGCAGCCGTGGAGCGCGCGGCGCCGGCTGCTCGAGCAGCTCGACCTCGACGGCCCGCGGTGGCAGGTGCCGCCGACCTACGACGACGGCGAGGGTCTGCTCGCCGCGACCGCGGAGCAGGGTCTGGAGGGGATCGTCTCCAAGCGGCGGGACTCCCCCTACGCCTCGGGGCGTCGCTCCCCCGCCTGGCTCAAGCTCCCGCACCGCGACAGCGAGTCGGTCGTCATCGGCGGGTGGCGCCCGGAGACCGACAGCACCACGCGGCTGGGCGCGGTGCTCGTCGGCGTGCCGGGCCCGGACGGGTGGGAGTTCGTCGGCCGGGTGGGCGCCGGTCTCGCCGGCCGGGCGGGTGCGGCCCTGCTCACCCGGCTGCGCCCGCTGGAGCGGGCGGGGTCCCCCTTCGCCACGGAGGTGCCGCGCGAGGACGCGGCGGAGGCGACGTGGGTGGAGCCGCAGGTCGTCCTCGACGTGGCGAGCCTCGGGCGGGCCGGCGGGCGGCTGCGTCAGCCCTCCGTCGTGCGGGTGCGCAGCGACCTGACCGCCACCGACCTGCGGGAGACCACCGATGGCTGAGCCCGACGTGACCCGGGCGGAGGTGGCCGGGCGGACGCTGCGGCTGACCTCGCTGGACAAGGTGATGTACCCCGCCACCGAGACGACGAAGGGCGAGATCCTCGCCTACTACGCCCGGGCGGGCGAGACCGTGCTGGCCCACCTCGCGCAGCGCCCGGTCACCCGGGTGCGGTGGCCGCACGGGACCGGGGAGATGAGCTTCTTCGAGAAGAACCTGCCCTCCGGCGCCCCGAGCTGGCTGCCGCGGGTGCAGATCGAGGACGTGACCTACCCGCTCGTGGAGGACATGGCGCAGCTGACCTACCTGGTCAACCTCAACAGCATCGAGCTGCACGTGCCGCAGTGGCGGGTCGACGAGGACGGCGAGCGGCTGAACCCGGATCGGCTCGTCATCGACCTCGACCCGGGCAGGCCGGCGGGCCTGCACGAGTGCGCCCGGGTGGCGCTGCTGCTGCGCGAGCGGCTCGAGGGGCTCGGGCTGGAGCTCTACCCGGTGACCTCGGGCAGCAAGGGGATGCAGCTCTACGCCCGCCTCGGCGGGGACCTGACGAGCACGCAGGTACGCGACCTGGCCCAGCAGCTCGCCCAGGAGATGACGAAGAAGCACCCCGACCTCGTGCTGTGGAAGATGACCAAGACGCTGCGCCCGGGCAAGGTCTTCCTCGACTGGAGCCAGAACGTCGCGGCCAAGACGACGATCTGCCCGTACTCGATGCGTGGGCGGGACGACCCCTGGGTCGCTGCCCCACGCACCTGGACGGAGGTGGAGGCCGGCGCGGACGACCCGGAGGCACTGCGACAGCTGGACCTCGACGAGGTGCTGGCCCGGCTGGAGTCCGACGGTGATCTCCTGGCCCCCCTCCTGTCATCTCCTTGAGGAAATGCGCACTCCACACCACATCCCCTTAGGGGAAGTCTCCTCAGGGAAGTTTCCCTCAGGAAATGCGCACTCCAGGGCACGTCCCTCTAGGGGAATTTCCCTTCAAGGACGAATCCCCCTAGGGGAGGTTTTCATTTCCCGCTCTCAGTCCCGACGCGGGCATCCGGCGCAGGCATCCAGGCTCGGCAGCGCATACATCAGGCAGCACGAGCGGCGCTGCGGCGGAGCGGCACCGACCAGTCGGGCCAGGGCGATCTCCCACATGTCCTCGACCATTCCGAGGCGCTGGCGGCTGGACATCTTCTCCGGTGTCGGCAGCCGGGTCGCGATATCCGTGGCACTCGCCCGATATCCCTCCCAGGCCACCTCGTGACGCTCCATGTCGTCCTCGACCCGGCGGTGGCCATCGGGCCGGACCTGCACGGCCGTCGGGTAGAGATACGCGGGGTCGAGACCGAGGGACCACAGCGCCGGGTCCGCGTCGAGGGCGAAGGGGGTGCGCATCGCCGCCGTCGCGATCACCGTGGCCAGCGGGTCGAGGAGATATTGGAGGACGAAGGCGGCGGGCATCCCCTTCGGCGCCACCCCGGACTGGGCGACGGTCACCTCCCGGTACCCCTCGATCCAGCGCGGGGCGATCTCGCTCGCCCGGGCGAGAGGAACGTCGAGGTCCGGCTCGCCATGGGTGGCGAGCCGGACCTCGAGGAAGGCAAGGTGCCGGCCCAGCTGGTCGACAGCCTCGGGCAGCCCGGCCGGGGTCATCGCGTGCGTCAGCCGTTGGCCTTCGCGAAGGCCTCCCGGACCTCCTTGCTGATCCGGCCGCGGTCGGAGACCTGGTACCCGTTGGCGCGGGCCCACGTGCGGATCTTGGACAGGTCCTCCTTGCTCGTGGAGCCACCGCGCGGGCCGGAGCTGCGACGACCGCTCACCTTGCGCCCGGCCCCGACGTACGGCGCGAAGGCGTCACGAAGGGCGGCCGCGTTCGACTCGTTGAGGTCGATCTCGTAGGTCACCCCGTCGAGGGCGAAGGTCACGGTCTCGTCGGCGTCACCGCCATCGATATCGTCCACGAGAAGGACCTGAACCCGCTGTGCCATGGGAATCTCCTTTGAAGGGCTCGTTGAATACGCATCAACGATAATCAAAAGATTCCCAGATGCCTACTCAAGATCAGGAGTCGGATGGCTTCTGGTCGGGATTTCCGCCTGCGTCACCTGAGGTTCTGCGGGTGTCGGTGTCACCCTTCTTGCGTTCGGCGTTCCACTTGGCCAAGGCCTTTCGCTCACTGCGGTCCGCCTCGATCATGTAGCGGATGATCCAGTAGAAGAGAAAGGCGACCCCGGCGGTCGGGATGAGCGCCGCCAGGTAGGGCCAGATGTCCTCGATGAAGCTCATGTCAGCCTTCGGGCTTCAGGTGGGGGAAGAGAATGGTCTCGCGGATACCGGCGCCGGTGAAGAGCATGATGAGCCGGTCGATCCCCAGGCCCAGTCCGCCCATCGGCGGGGCGCCGAACTCCAGCGCGCGCAGGAAGTCCTCGTCCAGCGGCATGGCCTCCTCGTCGCCGGCGGCCCCGCGGCGGGCCTGGTCTTCGAGGACCTCGCGCTGGATGACCGGGTCGATGAGCTCGGAGAAGGCGGTGCCGCGCTCCATGCCGCCGATGAAGAGGTCCCACGCCTCGATGAGGCCGGGCTTGTCCCGGTGCGGACGGGCCAGCGGCTGGGCGATCGCCGGGTAGTCGCAGATGAAGGTCGGCTGGACGCAGGTCGGCTCGACGAGCTCGGCGACCAGCTCCATGGCCACCTTGTCGGCCTCCCACGTGGGGTCCAGCGCGACCCCCTTCGCCTCGGCGATCTCGCGCAGCCGCTCCAGCGGGGTGTCCACGTCGACGGTCTCGCCGACGGCGTCGCTCAGCCCGTCGTAGAAGGGCAGCCAGCGCCACTCGGTGTCGAGGTCGACCTCCACCCCGTTGGTCATCACGGTGCGCGAGCCGGCGACGTCGGCCGCGGCCAGGTGGATGTCCTTGATGAGCTCGGCCATCGTGAACTGGTCGCCCCAGGCCTCGTAGGCCTCCAGGGAGGTGAATTCCGGGGAGTGGGTGGAGTCGACGCCCTCGTTGCGGAAGAGGCGACCCATCTCGTAGACCCGCTCGACTCCACCGACGACGGCCTTCTTCAGCGGCAGCTCGAGCGCGATGCGCAGCGACATCGGCTGGTCGAAGGCGTTCATGTGCGTCTCGAAGGGCCGGGCCGCGGCGCCGCCGTGGAGGAGCTGGAGCACCGGGGTCTCGATCTCGATGAAGTCCCGCTGGTGCAGCGTCTCGCGCACCGCACGCACGATCCCGGCCCGCAGCCGGACCATGTCCCGGGCCTCCTGGCGCACGACGAGGTCGGCGTAACGCTGCCGCACACGGGCCTCCTCGGAGAGCTCCTTGTGCAGGACCGGGAGGGGGCGCAGTGCCTTGGAGGCCAGGGTCCAGGAGGTCGCCATGACCGAGAGCTCGCCGCGGCGGGAGCGGATGACCCGACCGGTGACGGCGACGTGGTCGCCGAGGTCGACGTCGTGCTTCCACGCGTCGAGGGCCTCCTGCCCGACCTCGGCGAGCGAGAGCATGATCTGGAGCCGGTCGCCGATGCCCTCCTGGAGCGCGGCGAAGGCGAGCTTGCCGGTGTTGCGCACGAACATCACCCGGCCGGCGACGGTGACGACGTCCTGGGTCTCCTCGCCGGTCTCGAGGTGGCCCCAGGTGTCGGTGACCTGCTTGAGGGAGTGGGTGCGGGCGACGCTCACCGGGTAGGCCTGGCCGCCGGCGTCGAGGATGCGGTCGCGCTTCTCGCGGCGGATGCGCATCTGCTCGGGCAGCTCGTCGTCAGCGGGGGTCTCGATCGGCGCGTCACTCACGGGGCACCACGATATCCGCGCAGCTCCCAGCCCCCGAATCCTGCCCCTGGGCTCACTCCCGCGAGCGCCCGACCTGCCAGGCGAGCAGACCGACCCCGACGAGCACCGCCGGCGCGCCCAGTCCGTGGGCGTCGGCGAGCAGCAGGACGAGGGCGCTGAGCAGCGCCAGGTCGGTGCCGAGCACGAGGCGCTGCACGAGCCCGGTCTGCACGGCCCCGCCGGGCGTCGAGATGGCCACCCCGAGGTCGGGAGGCGGGTCGTGGGAGCGCAGCACCCCGGCCAGCACCCCGGACGCGAGCAGCAGCGGGGACCACCACGGCAGGCCGAGCGCGGACAGACCGACGACCGAGGCGAGCACCGCGACGACGAAGGGAGGCAGCGCCAGCACCGTCGTCACGGCGACGGGGCCGAGGGGCACGGCCCGGCGCAGCCCGGGAGTGGTCACCCACGTGGCCAGGCCCCCGGCCGCGGCGCGGGTGGCGACGAAGGCGGCCAGCGCCGCGAGGACGACCCCGAGGAAGCGACCGAGCAGCAGCCCGGCGACGAGCGCGCCGAGGCAGGTGAGCATCGCGAGGGCCAGCCGGGGCGCCCTGCGCCGCAGGGCCCGCAGCTCGTGCCGGAGCATCCCCACGAGCGGGCCGCCCCGCCCGGCCCCGCTCGGGTAGCGGCCGCGTCGGGCGAGCCGCCGCTGCGTGGCGAGCACGTCCAGCGCGACCGTGTCGAGCATGAGGGTGGAGGCGCTGACCGCCCCCACGACGACACCCGCCCGGGCCAGCTCGGCGTCCGGCACGGCCCGCGCCGCGGCCGACGGGTGCAGGCGCCCGCCCTGACGCCACAGCGCGACGGGCAGCACGACCAGGGCGCACGCCAGCCCGCCCGCGGCGCAGGCGAGGACCGGCCCGACCACGTGCGCGCCGCCGCCGGACCCGCCGGCCAGGGCGAAGCCGACGAGCACGCCCCACGAGGCCCCCATCACGAGGACGACCCCGCCGGTCTGCGCGATCGGGCCGCGCAGCAGTACGCCCCGGTCCGCCGGCGAGGCGAGCAGCCATGTCGCCCGGCCCGGGTCGGTGGAGGCCGGCCCCGCCTCTCGGGCGGCCCGGCCGAGCCCCGCCACCCCGACGACCGCCATGGCGAGCGCGACGAGACGGTACCCGCCCGGCGGCAGGCACACGGCGGTGTCGCAGTCCGGGGTGAGGATCGCGCCGCCGGTCGCGGCGAAGAGCATCGTCAGCATCGTCGCGGTGATGAAGAGCCCGACGTACCAGTCCTGCACGACCTGCCAGGGGCCGGCGGCGTGGGTCGCCCGGCGCCGGGCCCGCAGGACCTCCCGGGCGGCGGCGCGGTCGCCGACGAGCGAGTCAGTCGTCACCGGTGAGGGTCACCACCCGGCCACCGCTGCCGGCGACGACGTCCGGGTCGTGACAGGCCATGAGCACCGCGCGCCCGTCGGCCGCGTGACCGGCCAGCCAGGCGGCGAGCCACTCGCGTCCGGCGTCGTCGAGCCGCTGCTCGGGCTCGTCGGCGAGCAGCAGCGCCCACGGGCGCACCATCGCGGTCGCGAGGGCGAAGCGCTGCGCCTGTCCGGAGGAGAGGGTGCTCGGGAGCTGGTCGGCGACGTGCTCGATCCGGGCCTCGGCGAGCGCGACCGCGGCGGCCTCCGGCGGGTCGGTGACCGCGTGCGCCCGGGCGAGCAGGTCGAGGTGCTCGGTGACGGTCAGCTCGGGCAGCACGCCGAGGTCCCCGAGGACCGCGCACACCTCCCGGCGGGTCCGCGGCCGGCGGGTGTCGAGCCGCTCGTCGCCGAGGCGGATCTCCCCTTCGTCCGGGGTGTCGGCACCGACCACGCACCGCAGCGCGGTGGACTTGCCGGCGCCGTTCGGCCCGACGAGCGCGACCACCTCACCGGGGGCCACCGAGAGGTCCAGCCCCGTGAGCACCGGTCGCCCGCCGTAGGCCTTGGTCAGTCCGGTCACCGAGAGCACGATCACCCATCATGCCTCCAGCGGGCCGTCGGTGACCCGGCCGGCTCAGACGAGGTCGAGGGCGAGGTCGACGATCGGGCTGGAGTGGGTCAGCCCGCCGACGCTGACGTAGTCGATGCCGGTGGCGGCGTACTGCGGCGCGGTCTCCAGGGTCAGGCCGCCGGTCGCCTCGATCTCCACGGCCTCCCCGCGCGCCGCGGCCCAGTCCCGCGCGGTCGTCACCGTCTCGCGCAGCCGCGCCGGGGTCATGTTGTCGCACATGAGGAATCGCGCACCGGCCTCCAGCGCCTCGAGCGCCTCCGCGACCGTCGTCACCTCCACCTCGATCGGCAGGAGCGGGAAGCGCCCCCGGATCGCCCGGTAGGCCGCGCCCACGCCACCGGCGGCGTGGGCGTGGTTGTCCTTGACCATCGCCGTGTCGAAGAGGCCCATCCGCTTGTTCGTGCCTCCGCCGGCGCGCACGGCGTACTTCTCCAGCTCGCGCATCCCCGGCGTCGTCTTGCGGGTGTCCAGCACGGTCGCCCCGCTCCCGGCGAGCGCGTCGGCCCACCGGCGGGTGTGCGTGGCCACCCCGGAGAGCCGGGAGAGGATGTTGAGCACGGTGCGCTCGGCCATGAGCACCTGCTGGAGCGGCCCGTCGAGGCGGGCGACGAGGTCGCCCTCGGCCATCCGGCTCCCGTCGGCCATCGCCAGCTCGAGCGAAGGGGAGGTCCCTCCCGTCCTCGCGGCGACGCCGTCGAGCACCAGCCCGATGACCGGGCCGCCGGCGAGCACGCCGGGACCCCGGGCGACGACCTGGCCGCTCCCCTGCTGGTCGACCGGGATGGTCGCGGTGCTCGTCACGTCGAGCGCCTCCGGGCCCAGGTCCTCCTCGAGCGCGGCCGCGACGAGGCGGCGGGCCGCCTCGGCCGGGAAGTCCAGGTCGTTCACTGCTCCCCCTCGTGCGGGTCGGTCTCGTCGTCCTGCTCGGCCCCGGCGGGTACCGCCAGGGCTCCCGTGGTCAGAGTGTCCCCGTCCGCGATGTCCGCGGGCCAGGCCGGCTCGACGTCGAGCTTGATGACGGCCACCTCGCCGTCGCCAGGGTCGCGCACCTGGAGCAGGTGGGCCGCCCAGCGCTCGTCGTCGTGCTCGTGGTGGTCGCTGCGCACGTGCCCGCCGCGGGTCTCCTCCCGCAGCAGGGCGGCGGTCAGCACGGCCTGCCCGAGGTGGAGCAGGTTCGTGCCCTCCCAGGCCTGCGGCCCGGGCTCGGCGCCGTTCGTCGGGGCGGCGGCGAGCGCCGTGAGGTCGGCGAGCGCCCGACCGAGCGGGTCGGCCGAGCGGATCGGCCCGCCGCCGCGGGTCATCACCCGCTGCACCTCGATGCGGCGAGGGGCCTCGAGCAGCGCGCTCTCCCCCTTCGCGGCGATGGGCTCGGTCGGTGCCAGCTCCCCCGCCGCCAGCCGGGCGTGGACGTCCTCGGCGGCCCGGTGGGCGAAGACGAGCCCTTCGAGGAGGGAGTTGGAGGCCAGCCGGTTGGCGCCGTGCACCCCGGTGCAGGCGACCTCGCCCACGGCGTAGAGCCCCTCGAGCGAGGAGCGTCCGCGCAGGTCGACGCGGACCCCGCCGGAGGCGTAGTGCTGCGCCGGGGCGACGGGCAGCAGCGCGGTGGCCGGGTCGATGCCCAGCTCGCGGCAGCGCGCGACGATGGAGGGGAAGCGCGCCTCGAGGAAGTCCGCACCGAGCTCCCTGGCGTCCAGCCACACGTGCTCGGCGCCGGTCAGCGCCATCCGCTCGAGGATCGCGCGGGCGACGACGTCGCGCGGGGCGAGGTCGGCGAGCGGGTGCACCCCCTGCATGAAGGCCACGCCGTCGTCGTCGACGAGCACCGCGCCCTCACCGCGGACCGCCTCGGAGATGAGCGGCTGCTGCCCGGTCGAGCCCTCCCCGAGGTAGAGCACCGTCGGGTGGAACTGGACGAACTCCAGGTCGGCGAGCACCGCCCCGGCGCGAAGTGCGGCGGCCATCCCGTCGCCGGTGGCCACCGAGGGATTCGTCGTGGAGGTGTAGAGCTGGCCCAGGCCGCCGGTGGCGAGCACCACCGCCCGGGCGCGGGCGGAGCCGACCCCGTCCTGCTCCCCTTCGCCGATGACGTGCAGGGTCACCCCGCACACCCGGTCCTTGGCGTCGGTGAGGAGGTCGACGACGAGGGCGTGCTCGATGACCTCGATGCGGGGGTCGTCGGCGACCGCGGAGAGTGCGTCGAGGAGTGCGCGGGAGATCTCCCGGCCGGTCGCGTCGCCGCCGGCGTGGGCGATCCGGTCGGCGTGATGACCGCCTTCGCGGGTGAGCAGGATCGCGCCGGCATCGTCGCGGTCGAAGTTCGCCCCCGCCTCGGCCAGCTGACGCACGCGGCCCGGCCCCTCGGTGACGAGGGTGCGCACGGCGGCGGTGTCGCACAGGCCGACACCGGCGACGAGGGTGTCCTCGAGATGGTCCTGCGGGGAGTCGGTCTCGGCGAGGGCCGCCGCGATCCCGCCCTGGGCCCAGGCGGTGGACCCCTCGGGCAGCTGGGTCTTGGTGACGAGCAGGACCGAGCGGCCCTGCTCGCGCAGACGCAGGGCACAGGTCAGCCCGGCGATCCCGGAGCCGACGACGACGACGTCGGCCGAGACGCTCCAGCCGGGAGCGGGCGCGGCGAGCCGTCGTGGCAGCGTGACCACGCCGGGTCCGCTCACACCCGGGCGCCGTTCGGGCCGTGCGGGTGGGAGCGGCTCGTGACCGCGGAGGTGGCCAGGCCGTACCCGTCGGGCACGTCGCCGGCGTCGTGGTCGACCTCGACGATCGTGTTGTCGGCGTCGACGAAGACGACCTGCGGCTCGAAGGTACGCGCCTCGGTGTCGTCCATCGCGGCGTAGGCGATGATGATCACGGTGTCGCCGGGCTGGACGAGCCGGGCGGCGGCGCCGTTGATGCAGATGATCCCGGTGCCGCGCTCCCCTTCGATCGCGTAGGTGGTCAGCCGGTTGCCGTTGTCCACGTCGACGACGTCGACCTGCTGCCCGGGGAGCATGTCGGCCGCGTCCATGAGGTCGCGGTCGATCGTCAGGGAGCCGACGTAGTGCAGGTCCGCCTGGGTGACGGTGGCCCGGTGGATCTTGCTGTGGAGCATGAAGCGCTGCACGTGGTGTCCTTCGTTCTCGGCGGTTGACCGCCGTCCAGTCTCTCAGAGGCGCGGAAAGCCCGTCACCATGAGACTGGCAACACCGAGGGGTGGGCGCGTAGTCCCGGGCGGGCACCAGCCGGGTCGAGCGCTGCCGACGCCCGGCACGACGTGCCCCGCTCGTGGCTCCGCGGACTCAGCCGGGCCTCCCCTGGTCCTCGGCGAAGACCGGCATCGCCCCGCCGCCCGGGCCGACGAGGACCGGGGTGTTGTCGATGAGGCGGGTCGTGCCGAGCTTGGCGGCGACGGCGAGCAGGGCCTCGCCCTTGTACCACTCGGGCACCTCCTCGAGGCTGCTCGGGTGGACGAGCACGAGGTAGTCCACGAGGGCCAGCGGCTCGGTGACGAGCACCTCGCGGGCGGCCCGGCGGATCGCCGAGGGGCCTTCGGCGGCGTGGGCGGCGCCGGCCCACAGCGCCCGGGAGAGCACGAGGGCGGTCTGGCGGTCGTTCGGGGAGAGATAGGTGTTGCGGCTGCTCATCGCCAGGCCGTCCTCCTCGCGGACGGTCGGCACGGCGACGACCTTCGCCGGGAAGTCGATGTCGCGCACCATCCGCCGGATGAGCAGCAGCTGCTGGGCGTCCTTCTGCCCGTAGTAGAAGAGGTCCCCGCGGGTGAGGTGGACGAGCTTGGCGACGACGGTGAGCATCCCGTCGAAGTGCCCCGGCCGGGCCTGCCCCTCGAGCACGTCGCCGAGCGGCCCCGCGGAGATGCGCACCCCGGGGTCCCCGTCGGGGTAGATGACGTCGGGAGTCGGCGCGAAGACGAGGTCGACCCCCTCGCGGGTGCACAGCGCGAGGTCGTCGTCGAAGGTGCGCGGGTACTTCGACAGGTCCTCCCCGGGCCCGAACTGGAGCGGGTTGAGGAAGATCGTCACGAGCACGTGCTCGGCCCGCTCGCGGGCGGTGCGGATGAGCTGGGCGTGCCCCTCGTGCAGCGCGCCCATCGTCATGACGACGGCGACCTGCCCGCCGGTGAGGCGGGCGCGGGCCTCGGCGAGCTCGGCGCGGGTGCGGGCGATCTGCGGTGCGGCGGCCGGCGTGGTCGCCGAGGCGGTCTCGGTCATGTCTGCTCCTCGTCGAGGACCTGGAGGATGTCGGTCGCGGCCTGTCCGCGCAGCCGTCCGGTGCGTGCGGCGCGAAGGGCGGTGGCCCTCGCCTCGGCGAGGTAGGCGGGTCGGACGTCCTCGGCCACGTCGCGCAGCGCCGCCAGGTGGGCGGTGACGGTGCCGGCGTCGCCGCGGGCGACCGGCCCGGTGAGCGCGGCGTCGCCGGAGGCGAGCGCGTTGTCGAGGCTGGCCTGCAGCAGCGGGCGCAGCACCCGGTCGGCGGGCTCGATGCCCGCGGAGGTGAGGACCTCCATCGCCTGCGCGACGAGCGTGACGAGGTGGTTGCTGCCGTGGGCCAGCGCCGCGTGGTAGAGCCCGCGCGCCTCCTCGGGCACCCACACCGGCTCCCCGCCCATCTCGACGACGAGCGCCTCGGCGACCGCGCGCAGCGGCTCCGGCGCGGTGACCCCGAAGCAGCACTCCGCGAGCCGCCCGAGGTCCATGCTCGTGCCGCTGAAGGTCATCGCCGGGTGGATCGCCATGCCGAGGACGTGGTCCGCCACCGGGGCGAAGGGGGCCAGGCCGTGCCGGCCCGAGGTGTGCACCGCGAGCTGCCCCTCGCGCCACGTGCCGGTCGCGTGCAGCCCGGAGACGAGGTCGGTGAGGGCGTCGTCGGGCACGGCGAGGAGGACGAGCTGGGCCCGCTCGACGACCTCGGGCACAGGGAGGACCGGCACCTCGGGCAGGAGCAGCTCGGCCCGGTCGAGCGAGTCCTCCGAGACCGCGGAGACGGCGACGACCTCGTGGCCGACCGAGCGCAGGGCGGCCCCGAGGACCGCCCCGACCCGTCCGGCGCCGACGACCCCGACGCGCAGGGTCGGCCGTCCCGGAGGCCGTTCGTGTGGCGTGCTCACCGGCAGGACGCTACCCGCCGGCGGCCGTCGGTGAGAATGCAGCCGTGCGGACGTGGCAGCAGGCGTGGCAGCAGGCCCTCTACGACGACGGGGGCTTCTACCGCCGTCCCGAGGGGCCGGCGGGGCACTTCGCGACGTCGACGCACGGGCCGGCGGGCGGCCTGCTCGCGGAGGCGCTGCGGCACCTCACCGAGCGGGAGGGGCTGCGCCGGGTCGTCGACATCGGCTGCGGGCGCGGCGAGCTGCTCACCGCGCTGGCCGATCTCACCGAGGACCTCGACCTGCTCGGCGTGGACGTCGTCGAGCGACCGGCGGACCTGCCCGGGCGCATCGAGTGGCTGTCCTCCCCCGGCGGCGCCGACCTGCCCGACCTCGGCCGGCCCACGGACGCCCTCGTCCTCGCCCACGAGTGGCTCGACGTCGTCCCGTGCGCGATCGCCCGGGCCGACGGGCGCGGCGAGCTGCGGGTCGTCCGCGTCGACGACGACGGCAGCGAGCACCTCGGCGACCCGCTCACCGGCGCGGACGCCGACTGGGCGGCCCGCTGGTGGCCCGGCCCGCACGCGCCCGGCACGCGCGTCGAGATCGGCCGCTCCCGCGACGCAGCCCTCTCCGGGCTCGTCGACCGGGTCGGCTCCGGCCTCGTCCTCGTCATCGACTACGGCCACCTCGCGGGCGAGCGTCCGGCGGAGGGCACCCTCGTCGGCTACCGGGACGGCCGGCTCTGCCCTCCCGTCCCGGACGGCTCGTGCGACCTCACCGCCCACGTGGCGATGGACTCCCTCCGCCTGGAGCAGGTGCGCACCCAGCGCGCCGCCCTGACCGACCTCGGCCTGGAGACCGCCCGCCCGCCGGTCGAGCTGGCCCGCACCGACCCGGCCGGCTACCTCGCCGCGCTCTCCCGGGCCTCCCACGCAGGGGCGCTCACCGGCCCCGGGGTCGGTGACTTCCTCTGGGGCACGCTGCGCGTGCCGTCGTCGGGCGGGGTGAGCACCGGCAGCAGCGCGCCGGCGATGAGCGACTGACCCGCCGCCGCGGGGTGCAGCTGGTCCCGGTAGATCCCCTGCGGGGCGCCCTCGACCGGCGGCAGCACGGGCTCGAGGTCGACGAAGCCGACACCGTCGAGGTGCACCGATCCGGCCATCTGCTCCAGGTAGCTCTGCCACGACGGCAGCCACGGCCGGATCTCGGGGGTGAACCACCCGACGAGCAGCACCGGTCCGTCGTAGCCCATCCCACGGACCCGTCGGACGAGCTCCTCGAGGTCCTCGCCGAAGGCCTCCGGCGAGATCCCCCGCCGGATGTCGTTGAAGCCGAGCGCCACCATGAGCAGGTCCGGCTCGAGCGCGAGGGTCTCCTCGATGTAGCCGGGTGTCCCGACGACCTGGTCGAGCGCGATGCCCGAGCGGGAGGCGTCGACGACGTGCACGCAGCGGCCGCGGTCGCCCCGGTAGGGCACGAGCCCGGTGACGGTCACCATCCGCTCGCTCGCCTGCGAGCTCGTGTTCGTCACGGTCACCTCGTGCTCCGGCCCGGCGCGACCGGTCGATGACCAGCGCGCCGGTCCCCCGTCGCCGTCGGTGTCCGTGGAGCGGGTGGCCACCCGCCGCCCGTCGATCTCCACGGCGAGGTCCCCGCCGTCCTGCCGGGTGCGGTAGGCGAGGTCGACCTCGTCCGCGCTGACCTGCCAGGTCACGCTCGCGCCGGGGCCCAGGTCGGTGGCCCGACCGAAGGGACCGATGAGCGGGGACCAGGCGACCGGCCCCGAGGTCTCGGCGGGGCGCCCGACCGGACGGTTGCCGGCGCTGTCCTGCCGGCAGCCCGGGGTGTCGACCTCCTGGCGCAGCCCCGCCTGGAGCTTGGCGGTCCAGCGCTCCTCGTCCGGCTCGAGCCCGAAGCCGGCGCTCACCGAGTCGCCGAGGACGACGACGTTCGCCGCCTCCCGCTGGGCCGAGCCGGCGGCGTCGAACCACGGCTCGAGGACCTCCTCGTGGTCGACGACCGCGTGGTCCGCCGGGGTCCAGGAGGTCCACGACGCGGTGCCGAGCGCGGTCGCGGCGGTCACAGCGAGCACCGCGCAGAGAGCGGCGGCGCGACGCGTGCGGCGGTGACCGGGCATCGGACCATCGTGCCAGCGGGCCCCGGCCCCGCCCCAGCCCCGTGACGCATACTGGCGCCATGGCGAGCCCCTCCACCCCACGCACGCTGGACGTCGGTGTCGGTGACGGCGCCCTCGCGAGCGCCGACATGGTGCTCAACATCGGTCCGCAGCACCCGGCCACCCACGGCGTGCTGCGCCTGCGGGTCACCCTCGACGGCGAGCGGATCATCGCCGCCGACCCGGTCGTCGGCTACATGCACCGCGGTGCGGAGAAGCTCTTCGAGGTGCGCGACTACCGGCAGATCACCGTGCTGGCGAACCGTCACGACTGGCTCTCCGCCTTCGCCAACGAGCTCGGTGTCGTCCTCGGGGTCGAGCGGATGCTCGGCATGGAGCTGCCGGAGCGGGCCGTGTGGGCGCGCACCCTCCTCGCGGAGCTGAACAGGGTGCTCAACCACCTGATGTTCCTCGGCTCCTACCCGCTCGAGCTCGGCGCGATGACGCCGATCTTCTACTCCTTCCGCGAGCGCGAGGAGATCCAGGCGGTCATGGAGGAGATCTCCGGCGGGCGGATGCACTTCATGTTCAACCGGGTCGGCGGGCTGTACCAGGACCTGCCCGTCGGGTGGCTGGACCGGGTGACCGCCGCCGTCGCGGCGGTGCGCCGGCGGATGCCGCAGCTGGAGTCGCTCATCGTCGGCAACGAGATCCTCGAGGCGAGGACGAAGGGGGTCGGCGTGCTGCCCCCTTCGCTCGCGCAGGACTACGGGGTCTCGGGGCCGATCGCCCGCGCCTCGGGGGTCGACCTCGACCTGCGCCGGGACGCCCCGTACCTCGCCTACGGCGAGCTCTTCGGCGACGGGGGGCCCGGCCGGGTCGTCACCCGCACCGCCGGCGACAGCCTGGCCCGCCTGGAGGTGCTGCTCGAGCAGACCCACGTCAGCCTCGACCTCGTCGACGCGTGCGTGGAGCGGCTGCGCTCCCTCCCGCAGGGCCCGATCAACCAGCGTCTGCCGAAGGTGCTCAAGGTCCCCGAGGGCGAGCTCTACACCGCGACGGAGAACCCGCTCGGCCTCAACGGGTACTACCTCGTCTCCCGCGGGGAGAAGACCCCGTGGCGCCTCAAGCTGCGCTCGGCCTCCTTCGGCAACGTCCAGGTGCTCTCCGAGCTGCTGCCCGGCTGCCTCGTCGCGGACATGGTCGCGGTGCTCGGCTCGATGTTCTTCGTCGTCGGGGACATCGACAAGTAGGCCCGCGGCTCCGACGGCCGCCGGGGGGGACCCGCCGAGACGTCTTGACCCTTCCCTGACGGGCCCTTGGAGAAGGCGGGAACCGGGTGTGGCCTGGGTCTCTTGAAAGGTTACTGACGCGTCATTAGGTTGCCGGACGGAAGGCGCACGGGGATGTGCGCACACCCGACCCGCTAGGGAGAACCATGGCCAAGCGCCACACCACTGCTCGTCGCGTCTCCGCCGGTGCCGCACTCGTCACCGGCCTCGGGACGCTCGGTCTCGGCCTCGCCACCGCCGCCCCGGCCCAGGCGGACGTCACCGGCTCGCTCGAGTACACCTGCGAGGTGACCAACGAGGGCCTGGAGCAGCAGTTCGAGGACCCGTGGGCGGTCGACCTGACCGTCGGGGCGCCCGAGCAGGTCGAGAAGGGCGCCGAGATCCCGGCCCCGGACATCACGGCGGAGGTCACGCCCGGCGAGGACGCCGCGGCGAAGCTCTCCTCCCTCGGCGTGAAGAGCCTCGAGGGCACGGCCGACACCGCCTACACCGTGGGCGAGGAGGAGCGCAGCGCCGAGCTGACCATCGAGAAGACCGACGTGCCCGCCGACGGCACGGCCACGACGGTCGCCACCGGCACCGGCCAGGCCGAGACCGCGCCGGACGAGGACACCAACCTGCCGATCAGCGCCGGCAACTTCACCGCCGAGCTGACGACGGACACCGGCTTCGTCATGAACATCGCCTGCACCGCTCCGTCGGAGAACGAGATCGGCACGATCCAGGTCGGCGAGGGCGGCGGCAGTGCCGAGGAGCCGGGCGACGGTACCGAGGACCCGGGCACCGGCGAGGAGGAGCCGGGCGACGGCACCGAGGAGCCGGGCGCCGGCGAGGAGGAGCCGAGCGAAGGGGGCGACCAGCCGGCCGGAGAGGAGCCCACCGAGGAGCCGGCCGGAGAGGAGCCTGCCGGTGACGCCGGTCAGCCCGAGGTCCCGGAGGTCGTGCAGACCGACGGCGGCGCCCTGAAGGAGGAGCGCTCCACGAACGCCGCGCTCGGCCTCGGCGGTCTCGCGCTCATCGGCGCCGGTGCGGTCCTCTCCGCACGCGCTCGTCGCCGGCAGGACTGAGCGAATTTTCCCGGCCGCCGCGCCGCGGCCGTCGCAGGCCGCACGCCCCCGGCTCGGAGCCCCTGACTCCGGGCCGGGGGCATCTTGTGTCGGCCCGTGACGTGACCCACCTCATGTGATCGTTCAGTAGGAATTCACCTGACCAAACCTTGCCAGTACGTTCAGGGATCGTTAAGTTGCCCCGTGGAAGGCGCACCGCCACCTGGAAGTGCGCGACCACACGAAGCAAGGGGAGAACACATGGCTAAGCGCCACACGACTCGTCGGGGCCTGTCCGCCGGCGCCGCCCTCGTCACAGGGCTCGGCACCATCGGGATGGGCCTTTTTGCTGCCGCCCCGGCGCAGGCTGACGTCACCGGCACGCTGAGCTACACCTGCGAGGTCAGCGACCTCGGGCTCAAGTTCACTGACCCGTGGACGGTCGACCTGACCATCGGCGCGCCCGAGCAGGTCGAGCCCGGCGCCGAGATCCCGGCACCGAGCATCGAGGCCGCCGTCACGCCCGGTCAGGACGCGCAGGACAAGATGCGCAGCATGAACATCAAGACCCTCGAGGGCACGTCCACCACGAGCTACACCGTGGGCGGCGAGGAGCGCAGTGCCGAGCTGACCGTCCCGCAGACCGAGGTCCCCGCCGAGGGCAGCGTCACGACCGTCGCCACCGGGACCGGTCAGGCCGAGACCGCCCCGAGCGAGCCGGGCGAGATCCCGATCACCGCGGGCGACTTCACCGCCGCGCTGACGACCGACACCGGCTTCGTGCTCAACCTGGCGTGCACCGCCCCCGAGGACAACGCCGTGGGCAGCATCCAGGTCGGCGAGGGCGGCGGCGAGGAGCCGGCGCCGGAGGAAGACGACTGGTTCGACGAGCCGTCCTCGCTGCCGCTGGTCGACAACGTCTTCACGGTCGAGGGCAAGGCCACCCACGCGGGCGTGCTGAACATCCAGGTACTGGATGGTGAGCACAAGCCGCTGAAGACCTACACCTGGAACGTCTCCGAGGGGGAGAACTCCAAGGACTTCAGCCTCGTCGAGGGCGCTGACTACGTGCGGGTCATCTCCGAGGACTGCGTCGACTCGCAGGGCCGGGACGAGACCGTCGACGGCGACTGCAATGTCATCTACAAGGCTCCGTGGGCCGATGATGACGGCAACACCGGCGGCGACAACGGCGACGGTGACGACAACACCGGTGGCGACAACGGCGACGGTGACGACAACACCGGCGGCGACAACGGCGACGGTGACG
>CAYSGN010000018.1:0-34685 GCA_964430615.1 uncultured Janibacter sp.
AGATCGACACCCTCAACGAGGAGTCCCAGAAGATGGGCGCCGCCCTCTACGCCGCCCAGTCGGAGCAGGGTGAGGCCGGTGCGGCCGGCGGCGAGCAGCCGGGTGCCGAGCAGGCCTCCGCCCAGGACGACGACGTCGTGGACGCCGAGGTCGTCGAGGACGACGAGGAGAAGAAGTGACCGACCAGAACCAGCCGATCGACCCGGAGACCGCGCCGCAGGCCGACTCCACCGTCGAGGGGCAGGTCGGTCCCGAGGCCGTGAACGACGGCGAGGCGGTCCCGGCCCAGGCCGGGGCCGCCCCCGCCGCCGAGGGCGAAGGGGAGGCCACCTCCCCTTCGCCGGAGGCCGGGGAGGAGGTCCACCCGGACACCGCCCTGGCCGAGGAGCGCCTCGCCGACCTGCAGCGCCTCCAGGCCGAGTACGTCAACTACAAGCGGCGGGTCGACCGTGACCGTGCGGACATCCAGATCCGTGCCGCCCACGAGGTCCTCGAGACGCTGCTGCCCGTCCTCGACGAGATCGAGCTGGCCCGTCAGCACGGCGACCTCGCGGAGGGCACCCCCTTCAAGGCCATCGCGGAGAAGCTCGAGCAGACGCTCGGCAGGTCCCACGGCCTGGAGCGGGTGGGCGCCAAGGGCGAGGCCTTCGACCCGAACCTGCACGAGGCGCTCATGCACGCCCCGTGGGACGGCTCGGACGAGGAGCTGCCCTCGGACGCCACGGTGACCACCGTCGTCACCGTGCTCCAGCCGGGCTACCGCGCCGGCGAGCGGGTGCTGCGCCCGGCGCGCGTGGCCGTCGCCGACCCCGAGTGATCCCGTAGCTGACGAAAGGAGGGGACATGGCCAGTCAGGACTGGTTGGACAAGGACTTCTACGCGGTCCTCGGTGTCGCCAAGGACGCCGACGAGTCCGAGATCAAGAAGGCCTACCGCAAGCTCGCCAAGAAGTACCACCCGGACCGGAACGCCGGGGATGCCGACGCCGAGCAGAAGTTCAAGGACGTCGGTGAGGCGCACGCGGTCCTCTCCGACCCCGAGCAGCGCCGGGAGTACGACGCGATCCGGTCGATGACCGGCGGCGGTGCCCGCTTCACCGCCGGCGGCCCGGGCGGCAACGGAGGCTTCGAGGACATCTTCAGCGCCTTCGCCGGGGGAGGGGGCGGTCCGCGGGTGCGCTACAGCACCGGTGGCGGCTCCCCCTTCGGCGGGGGCGGTGGGGAGCCGGACCTCGAGGACATCCTCTCGATGTTCGGAGGAGGCGGTGGCGCCGGCTTCGGCGGCCAGGGCGCGGGCTTCCGGCCCCCGCCGCGTGGCCCGCAGAAGGGCGCCGACCTCACCGCCCGCACGAGCCTGAGCTTCCGCGACGCGGTCGAGGGGCGCACCATCTCCCTCGACGTCAACGGCGAGAAGGTCAACGCGAAGGTGCCCGCGGGCGTCAAGGACGGGCAGAAGATCCGGCTGCGCGGCAAGGGCGCCAACGGTCCCGGCGGCGAACGCGGTGACCTCATCCTCACCGTGACCGTCGCGCGGCACCCTGTCTTCGAGCGGGACGGCGACAACCTGCTCGTCGACCTGCCGGTGACCTTCGCCGAGGCCGCGCTCGGCGCGACCGTGGCGGTGCCGACCCTCGACGGGTCGAGCGTCAAGGTCAAGATCGCCCCGGGCACCCCGAGCGGGCGCCAGCTGCGCCTCAAGGGGCGCGGGGTGAAGACGAAGAAGGCCACCGGCGACCTGCTCGCGCGGGTCCAGGTGGTCGTCCCGACCGACCTCAGCGACGCCGAGCGCGAGGCGGTCGAGGTGCTGCGCGACGCGCGCGAGGACGACCCCCGGGCGGACATCGCCGCGCAGGCACGCGGCTGAGGGCGAAGGGAGCGAGCTCGATGGCCAGGATCTCCGGGTTCAGCGGGGACGACGAGACACCCGTCTTCGTCATCTCCGTGGCCGCCGAGCTCGCCGGGATGCACGCGCAGACGCTGCGTCAGTACGACCGGATCGGGCTGGTGAGCCCGGCCCGCACCCGCGGCGGTGGTCGGCGGTACAGCGCCGCCGACGTGAGTCGGCTGCGCGAGGTGCAGCGTCTCTCCCAGGAGGAGGGCATCAGCCTCGTCGGCATCCAGCGGATCCTCGAGCTCGAGCACCGGGTGAGCGCGCTGCGCGCCCGGGTGAGCGAGCTGCGGGAGGAGCTGGACCGCGCCCACGAGGAGCTCGGTCAGGGGCGGCGGTTCTTCGCCGTCGGCTCGGAGGGTGACGTCGTCGCCCTCCGTCGGGGGCAGCGGCCACGCGGCCGCTCCGCCGGCCAGGCGCTCGTCCTCTGGGACCCCGCGGACCGCCGCCGCTGAGCCCGTTTCCGCCTCAGCCGGCGGCCGCCTCGGGGGCACGGGCGCTCGCCTGCTCCCTGGCGAGGCGCTTCATGCCGTCCGCCGGGTGGATCGGGACCGGCCACTTCGGCCGGGTGGTGTCCCCTTCGTACTCGTTGCGGATGCGCCGCTGCACGAGCGGGACGACCTCGTCCCGGACGAAGCGTGCCTCGGTGCGCAGCGCCGCCCGCCAGCCCGCGGGCTCCATCGGCACCAGGTCGCGCAGCTTGAGCGTGTGCGGCACGCCGATCCGTTCGGCGACCGCGGCCGCCATCCGCTTGTGACCCGGGCGGGACATGTGGATCCGGTCCGGAGCCCACAGCGCCGGCTGCTCGAACTCGCCCATCCGCGCGTGGTCCACGAGCGTCGCGTCGTGAGTGGCGGCGAGATCGCGCACCGCGGCGTTGAAGACCTCCACCCGCCGCACGAGCGGGTCGAGCAGCCGGCTCGTGCGTGGCTCGAAGATCGTGAAGACGACGACCTGCGCCCCGGTGGCGGCCAGGCCGACCAGCGCCTCCTCGAAGCGTCCCGCGATCGCCTCCGGGTCCGCCCGCAGGGCGAGCAGGTCGTTGCCGCCCGCGCAGAAGGTCACGTGCGTCGGGCCCATCGCGATCGCCGGCTCGAGCTGGTCCTGCACTACCTGGTCGAGGAACTTGCTGCGGATCGCGAGGTTCGCGTAGCGCCATGCCGGGTCGGCCCGGCCCAGCTGGCGTGCCAGCCGGTCGGCCCACCCGCGCAGGTGGTTGGGGTAGCGCAGGTGCGGGTCGCCCACACCCTCGGTGAAGGAGTCGCCGATCGCGACGAGGAGCCCGCTCATCGCGAGCCATGCCACCCGAGCCGGCCCGTGCGATCAAGCCCCGACGGCGGCCTGCGCCGAGAGTTCGCCGAGGTGCCATCTCGGGCCACCCGGGCGTCGGCGCCCGTTCACCGCGGCGAAGGGGGCCTGCCGCCCTCCGTGGCGGGGCCCGGCCGGGCGGTGGCAGGCTGGGGACATGCCACTTCCCCAGGACGCCGCATCCGTCTTCGACCGCAAGAACACCCCGCTCATGCGGCTCGTGGACCGGGCGGACCCGGACGCGCTCGAGGGTCCGAGCCCCTGCGAGGGCTGGTCGGGCAGCGACGTGCTCCAGCACCTCATCGACTCCCAGCGTGAGTTCCTGCTCCAGGCCGGGGGCGACATGCCCGACCCGGCGCCGACCGTGGAGCAGCTCGGGGCGTCCCTGGCCTGGCGGACCCACGCCGAGGCCACCGCGCGCACGCTCGCCGACGACAGCTTCGCCGAGCGGGCCCACGACCGCGTCGCCGGCGGGCCGAGCGTCGGGCAGGTCTTCGACCGGGTCTTCGGCCTCGACCTGCTCGTCCACCGCTGGGACATCGCCCGGGCGCTCGGGGAGGAGACCACCTTCTCCGACCGGGAGCTGGGTCAGATCGAGGAGTCGCTCGCCGCCTCGGGCGACCATCTCCGGGCGACGGGGCTGATCGCCGCCGCGGTGGAGCTCCCGGCGGGGGCCTCCCGGCAGGATCGGGCCATCGCGGGCACCGGACGGGACCCACGGTGACAGATCCTGCTCGTGCCGGGCGCCGCCGGCGTGGCAGAGTTGACCTCCATGACGAACCACCTGATGGTCTTCCCCGATCGGGACGACGCGGAGCGGATCGCCGAGGACCTGCGCGAGGAGGGCTTCTCGGAGGTGCGTGTCGTCCGCGAGGAGCTGGCCGGAGAGGACGACGGCGAGGCCCACGAGTGGGCCGTGCACGTGCATGAGGAGATGATCACGGACGAGGCCGGGGCCGTCGAGAAGGGGCTGCGGGAGCGTTTCGCGGCGCTCGCGGAGGAGCACGACGGCTGGTACGACCCGGACCTCGGCGAGTGAGTCGCACCGTCGCAGAGAAGACGTCGCCGTAGGATGCAACCTTTGGCGGGTCCGGCGCGTTCACTCACGTGCGCGACGATGCGGCGCGAGCCGACCTGCGCCGAAGAGCAGCTGGTCCACCGACCCCGACCCGAAGAGGTAGTACGCCCGTGACGTCCGAGAGCGACACTCCGGCGCAGCCCGGCGCCCTGGGGCAGCGGGGCGTGCGGGCGCGGGCCCACGCCCGCCGCGTACGCCGCTTCTACGTCCTCACGACGGCGAGCACGCTCGTGCCCGGCCTCGGGCTGATCCGGACCCGTCGTCGCACCGGCATCGCCATGGTGGCCGGCTTCGTCGTCCTGCTCCTCGCCCTGTGCGGCTACGCGCTCATCCGTGGCCTGACCTCCTCGGTCATCACCGTGGGCGCCAGCGAGGAGATGCTCCTCGCCGGGATCGTCCTCGTCGTCCTCGTCGTGGCCGCCTGGATCTGGGGGATCATCACCACCGCGCGGGACAACATCCCCGAGGGGATCGACCCCCGACCGAAGACCGCGATGGTCCTCTTCACCGCCGTGGCCGCGGTGCTCGTCTTCGCCCCGGCCGCCCAGACCGTGCGCTACGCCGCCATCCAGCACTCCCTGCTCAACACCGTCTTCGACACCATCCGACCCGACGGGGCCGCATCGCCCGGCGGAGGCGCCGACCCGTGGGCCGACGCCGGCCGGGTCAACGTCATGTTCATCGGCTCCGACGCCGGCCCCAACCGCACCGGCGTGCGCCCCGACGCCCTCATCGTCGCGAGCGTCAACACCACCACCGGGGAGACGGTGCTCTTCGGCATCCCGCGCAACCTGGAGAACATCCCCTTCTCCGAGGAGAACCCGCTCTCGGAGAAGTACCCCGACGGGTACAGCTGCGGCAGCCAGTGCCTCATGGAGTACGTGTGGATGCTCGGCGAGGAGAACGCCGACCTCTTCGAGAGCGACAACCCCGGCCTGGCCGTGACGAAGGACGCCGCGTCGCAGGTGCTCGGGCTGAAGATCGACTACACGGCCGTCGTCGACCTCGACGGCTTCCAGCAGCTCGTCGACGCCATGGGCGGGGTGACGGTCGACGTCAAGGAGCGGGTCTGCATCGGCTGCGAGATCGACGCCGCCGGCAATGTCGTGGGCACGACCGGCTACATCGAGCCCGGCACGCAGCACCTCGACGGCTACCACGCGCTCTGGTACTCCCGCTCCCGGGCGGACTCCAAGGACGGGGACTTCGCCCGCATGCGGCGGCAGCGCTGCATGGTCGGCGCCCTGATCACCCAGGTCGACCCGATGTCGATGGTGCTGCGCTACCCCAAGCTGGCCAAGACGATGGAGGACAACGTCCGCGTCGACATCCCGCGCCAGGACCTGGACGAGTGGGCCCAGCTGGTGCTGAAGATCCAGGACGAGGGGAAGATCAAGTCCCTCCCGCTGACCAACCGCAACATCAGCGTCTCCGACCCGGACTACGAGGAGATCCACGCGATGGTCGACGAGGCCATCAACCCGCCGGAGAAGACCCCCGAGCCGAGCGGCAGCAGCTCCACGAGCGAGCCCGCCGAGGAGACCGAGACCGAGAGCCCCGAGCCCTCCTCCTCCACGAAGACCACCCCGAGCGACGAGCTGAGCGACCTGAGCGCGACCTGCTGAGCGGCTCCTCAGGCGCGAGCGGTGACGAGGTACTGCAGGCGCGGCCGGTGCCCCGGGGCGGCGCCGAGCCGGATGTCGGTCTCGAGCACCTCGGTGAGGGCCCGGGTGCGCACCTCCTGGTACCCCGCGGCGGTGACCGCCTCGGCGGTCTCCTCGATGCCCCGCGCCGTGGCCAGGGGGAGCTGCTGGAGCAGACCCTCGTAGGAGTCGATGAACTCCTGCGGGGAGCCCGCCAGACCCTCCTCGAACCACGTGCTGTCCACGACGGCCAGCACCCCGCCGGGGCGCAGCAGCGAGCGCCAGCGACGCAGCGCACCGACCGGGTCACGCAGGGTCCACATGAGGTAACGGCTGGTCACCGCGTCGACGTCCGCCTCCAGGTCCGGGGCGACCGCGTCGCCGTGGACGAAGGTGGGGGCCGTCCCCTTCGCGCTCCCCGCCTGCTCCCGGGCGACCCGGAGCATCTCGACGGAGCTGTCCAGGCCGGTGACCCGGTGGCCCAGGTCCGCCATGACGAAGGCGGCGTGGCCGCTGCCGGTGCCCAGGTCCAGGACGTCCGCCGGAGCCTGCGGCAGCGCCTCGGACCAGATCCGACCCCACAGCTCGCGGTCGACCGTCTCGCGGCCGTCGCGCTGCTGGTGGGCGTGGTAGGTCCGGGCCCGCTGGTCCCAGTAGGCGTCGATCTTCTCCTGCACGGCGCGGGTCATGCGGCCACCTCCTGTCGTGGTGTGAAGAGCAGATGCAGGCCGTCCTCGGCGTCGAGACGACGTACCCCGATCCCGTAGACCGGCTCGAGCAGCGTCGGGTCGAGGACGTCGGTGACCGGGCCGCTGCCGGCGACCCGGCCCTCGCTGAGCAGGACGACGTCGTCGCAGTAGCGGGCGGCGAGGTTGAGGTCGTGCAGGACGACGATCGTGGTCGTCCCGACGTGGCGCAGCAGGCCGAGCACCTCGTGCTGGTAGCGGATGTCGAGATGGTTGGTCGGCTCGTCGAGCAGCAGGTGGTCCGCGTCCTGGGCGATCGCCCGCGCGATGAGCACCCGCTGCTTCTCGCCGCCGGAGAGGGCGGCGAAGTCACGGCGGGCCAGGTGCCGGGCGCCCACCCGGTCCAGGGCCTCGGTCGCGGCGGCGACGTCCCCCGCCCCGGTGCGCTGGAAGCCGCTCAGCCGGGCGGTCCGCCCGAGCAGGACCATCTCCGCCGCGGTCATCGTCGTCTCCCCGCCGGCCTCCTGGACGACGACGGCGATCCGCTGGGAGAGGCTGCGCCGGTCGAGCTCCCCGAGGCGGGTGCCGTCGACGAGCACCTCGCCCGACGCGGGCGTCAGACCGCCGTGCAGGAGCCGCAGCACCGTCGTCTTGCCGCTGCCGTTCGGCCCGATGAGCCCGAGCACCCGACCCGGCCGGGCGGCGACGTCGACCCCGTGGATGATCGGCGTGCGCCCGTAGGAGAAGTGCAGCCCGGTGGCCTCGATCATGCCGATGCATCCGCCTGCTCGACGTCCTCGATGAGCTGCTCGAGGCCCTCGACGACGAGCGGGCTGGCCGGCTCGGCGTAGTTGAAGAGCTGGGTGTGCACCTGCCCGGTCTTCACCGCGGTCAGCTTGTCCGCCCCCGGAAGGTCGGTGAGCGCCTGCTCGACCTTCTTCGGGTCGCCGTCGGAGTGGAGGAGCACGATGACGTCCGGGTCCTCCTCGAGGAGCTTCTCGAGCGTGACCTCGAAGACCCGCTCGTCCTGGTCGCCGAAGACGTTCTCCATCCCCGCGGCCTCGAGGAGCGGGTCGGGCATCGAGGAGCTGCCGTAGGCGTAGGTCGTCCCGCCGCCGACGGTGGGGTAGAGGACCGCCCCCGTGCGCTCGCCCTTCGGTGCGGACGCGGTGACCTTCTCGACCCGCTGCCGGAGGTCGTCGACGGCCTCCTTCGCCTCGGCCTCCCGGTTGAAGACCTTCCCGTACATCTCGACCTCGTCGTAGACCTGCTGGAAGCCCGGCTCGGGCAGGTGCTTCGTGCACAGCCCGGATGCCTCCAGCGAGGGGATCCCGACCTCCTGGAGGGACTGCCGGTTGAGGTTGTCGGTGTGCCCGAGGACGAGATCGGGGTCGCGCTCGATGACCGCCTCCTTCGAGATGAGCAGGTGGCCGGAGGCGTCCGTGCGGTCGGTGAGCGACTCGATGCCCGCGACCTGCTCCTCGACGTCGGCGGGGTAGTAGCCCTCCGGGTAGGCCCCGGCCTTGGCGCTCACGTGGTCCAGGACGCCCACGGAGGTGAGGAAGGGAACCATGGCGGACTTGAGCATGACGACATTGGTCGGCTCGGACTCGATGGTCACCTTCTCCCCGCAGTTCTCCACGGTCACCGGGTAGTGGCCGTCGTCGGCCCGGGTCTCGGCGCCGCTGCCCGCGGACGAGCCACCGCACGCGGCGAGGAGGAGGGCGGCCGAGGCCAGCGCGAGGACGCCGCCGCGGCGACGGGTGGTGTGGGACAAGGCTGCTCCTGATCAGGTGGACGAGACGTGCATCCGGCGGATGAGGACGA
Organism: uncultured Janibacter sp.; assembly: GCA_964430615.1. GTDB lineage: Bacteria > Actinomycetota > Actinomycetes > Actinomycetales > Dermatophilaceae > Janibacter. The sequence continues at coordinate 8,430 of CAYSGN010000018.1, forward strand.
GGAGGAAGGGCGCACCCACGAGCGAGGTGAGGATGCCGAGCGGGATCTCCTGGGGGGCCAGGACGGTGCGGGAGACGATGTCCGCCCAGAGCAGGAAGACCGAGCCCATGAGGGCCGCGACGGGGACGGCCTGCCGGTGGGCTGAGCCGACGGCGCGTCGGGCCAGGTGGGGGATGACGAGCCCGACGAAGCCGATGCTGCCCGAGGCGGACACGACGACGCCGATGCACAGGGCGACGAGGAGGAGCAGCCGCACGCGGAAGCGGTCGGGGTCGATGCCGAGGGTCTCGGCGGTCTCGTCACCGATCGACAGCGCGTCGAGGCGGCGACCGGCCCACACGAGGCCGAGCACGGTCAGCGCCACCACGACACCGACGATGGCGAGCGGGGCGCCCCACGCGGCGAGGGAGAGGCTGCCGAGGAGCCAGAAGAGGACCGAGCGCGACCCCTCGGCGGAGTCCGAGGCGAAGATGAGGAAGCTCGTCACCGCGTAGAGCGCGTACCCGACCGCGACGCCGGCCAGCAGGAGGCGAAGGGAGGTGACCCTCCCCCCGGAGCGGGCGACGAGGAGCACGAGCATGGAGGCGGCCAAGGCTCCGGCGAAGGCGCTCGCCGGCAGGGCGTGCGCGCCTGCTCCGGCGCCCGCACCGAAGAGGATGGCGGCGGCCGCGCCGCTGGAGGCCCCGGAGTTCACACCGAGGAGGTAGGGGTCGGCGAGGACGTTGCGGACCATGGCCTGCAGCGCCATGCCGCACACGGCGAGCCCGGCGCCGACACCGACGGCCAGCAGCGCCCGGGGCATGCGGACGTCCCAGACGATCGCGTCCCGGGCGGGGGACCAGGCCTGCTCGCCGGTGCCGAGGAGGTGGAAGAGAGCGATCCGGGCCGTCTCGCCGGGCGGGATGCCCACCGCGCCGGCCCCGACGGAGCCGATGACCGAGGCGAGGAGCAGCGCGATGAGGCCGACGGTCCACAGCGTCGCCCGCCGGCGTCGCGCGCCGAGGCCGAGGTCGTCGCTGGGGGCATCTCTCGACGCGGGCGCCGGCGCGGTCGTCGTGGTCATGACCCTCCGTCGATCGACCTTGTTGCACTTGGTTCGCAGGAACCGTATCAACCGGAGCCGGGCAGCGAGGGTCCCGGCCCGGGCTACCCGAGCACGTCGACCGTCTCGTGCCCCTCGAGGCGGGAGGAGAGCTCGGCGAGGTGCGAGCGTCGGTCGCCCCAGGTCCGGGTGATCGTCGTCAGGCGTGCGGTGAGGTGCCCGACGGGGTGCTCGGCCGTCACCCCGATCCCGCCGTGCAGCTGGATCGCCTCCTGGCCGACGAGGCGGGCGGCCGTGTCGACGACGACGCGCGCCCGGAGCAGGGTGTCGACGTCCAGCGGCACGTCGTCGGCGACCATCGCGGCGTAGAGGGTCGCGGAGCGGGCGAGCTCGAGCTGGGCGTACATGTCCGCGGCGCGGTGGGTCAGTGCCTGGAAGGCTGCCAACGGTCGTCCGAACTGGGTCCTGGTCCGGAGGTACTCGGTGGTCGTGCGCAGCGCCTCGTCCATCGCCCCCACGGCCTCGGCGTCCAGCACCACCGCGCCGAGGGCGACGGCCTCGCGCACCGCGCGCGCGGCCTCCTCGCCCGCACCGAGGAGGGTGGCCGGGGCGGCATCGAGGTCGAGCTGCTCCGAGCGCAGGTCGGGGGAGGACAGGAGGAAGACCCCGGTCCCCTCGTCGGTCGCGGCGGTGACGAGCAGGTGGCTCGCCGCCGGGGCGTAGCGCACCGCGACCTTCGTGCCGCTGAGCCGCCAGCCCTCCCCGGACCGGGTCGCCGTGACGTCGACGGGGCTCGTGGACCAGGCGCGCAGGGGCTCGGCCAGCGCGGGCACCGCCAGGACACTGCCCTCGCTCAGCCCGCCGAGGATCTCCCGTCGCCGCCCCGGCTCGGCGAGCGAGCGCACGAGCGCGCCGGCGAGGACGGTCTCGGCGAGCGGGACCTGGACGCGGGCCCGGCCGACCTCGGTGGCGGCGGCCACGAGATCGGTCATCCCCGCGCCGATCCCGCCGTCCTCCTCGGACCACAGGAGCCCGGGCAGGCCGGTCTCGACGAGGGCGCCCCAGAGCCGCTCGTCGTGCGCGTGGGGCGCGGCCGAGGCGCCTCGCTCGGCGGCCGGGGACCCGTGACGGCGCAGCGTCCCCCGGACGGCCTCGGCCAGGGCGGTCTGCTCGTCGGTGGGGGTGAAGTCCATGGGTCAGCCCTTCAGTCCGAGGATCGTGCCCGCGACGATGCCGCGCTGGACCTCGCTGGATCCGCCGTAGATCGTCGCCTTGCGGTAGTTGAGGTAGGTCGGGATGCTCTCGGCCGCCCACGTGGGGACGGCGGCGAGCTCGTCCCAGACAAGGGCCATCGGCCCGCTGATGTCGACCGCGAGCTCGAGCACCTCCTGCTGGAGCTCGGAGCCGCAGAGCTTGAGGATCGAGGAGGCGGGGTCGGGGCGCCCGTCGGTGGAGCCGCCCGAGACCCGCACGGCGGTCAGCTCGAGGGCCATGAGGCGGGACTCCAGGTCGGCGATGCGCCCGCCGACCGACGGGTCCTCCAGGAGGGTGCCCGTCCCGTGCCGGACCTGCCCGGCGTGCTCCTTGAGCGCGCCGAGCCACCGCTTGATGGTGCCGGTACCCGCGACGCCGACGCGCTCGTTGCCGAGGAGGAACTTCGCGTAGTCCCATCCGCGGTTCTCCTCGCCGACGAGCTGGTCGGCGGGAACCCTGACGTCGTCGAAGAAGACCTCGTTGACGTCGACGCCACCGTCGAGCGTGCGGATCGGACGAGTGGTGAGCCCCTCGCTGCGCATGTCCAGGAGCAGGAAGGAGATACCCGCCTGCTTCTTCGGGGCGTCGGGGTCGGTGCGCACGAGGGCGAACATCCAGTCGGCGTGCTGTCCGAGCGTCGTCCAGGTCTTCTGCCCGTTGACGACGTACTCCTCCCCCTCGCGGATCGCGGTCGTGCGCAACGAGGCCAGGTCCGACCCGGCCCCCGGCTCCGAGAAGCCCTGGCACCACCAGATCTCGGCGGTGGCCGTCCTCGGGAGGAAGCGCCGCGCCAGCTCCGGTGAGCCGAAGGCCGCGATGACCGGCCCGACCATCGACACGTTGAAGGGCAGCGGCGGTGGCACGGCGGCCGCCTGGAGCTCGGTGCTCCAGATGTGCTTCTGCAGGGTGGTCCAGCCCCGCCCGCCCCACTCCGTGGGCCAGTCGGGCACCGCGAGGCCCGCCGCGGCGAGCGTGCGCTGGCTGCGCCGGATGTCCTCCGCAGAGAGCTGCTCGCCGGCGGCCACCCGGTCGCGCAGGTCCTGGGGGAACTCGGTCCGGAAGTACGCGCGCAGCTGCTGCTGGAGCTCGGCGTCCGCGGGGGAGAGGCGACGGTGCATGCTCCCAACGTAGGCCGCTGCGGGGAGCGCCACCACCGTCCGCGCGGCGCGTCGGCACCGGCGGGGCCGCCCGTGCCGACCCTCCGAGACGTGAGCGGAATAGACTCAACTTTGCTGCGGTTGGACCGTGTGGACCATCCGAGCCATCCAGCCCCGACCACAAGGAGAACGATGGAGTTCCAGCCGACCACCAAGGTGGCCGAGGCCGTCGCCCTCGCCCAGCGCTCCGCGCAGACCGAGGGCCACGCCGAGATCACCCCCGACCACATCGTCAGCGCCCTCGTGCAGCTCGACACCCCGCAGTGCGACACCCTGCTGCAGGCCGCTGGCACGGGCGCGGCGCACGTCCTCGGGCAGGCGGACGCCGCCCTTCGTGCCCTGCCGCGCACGAGCGGCTCCACCCCGCCCCCCGGCATCGGCCGGGAGGCCGCGGGCGTGCTGCAGCAGGCCGACACCCTGATGCGGGCGAAGGGCGACACCTACCTCGCCGTGGACCTGCTGCTGCTCGCGCTCGCCGAGACCGGCCACCTGGCCGCCGTGGAGAAGCGCGGCGCGGCCGACATGGAGGCCAGGATCGACGAGCTGCGGGCCGGCCGTAAGGTGACCTCCGAGACGCCCGCCGACGGCGGTGAGTCGCTCGAGGAGTACGGCACCGACCTGACGGCGATGGCCCGGGACGGCCAGCTCGACCCGGTCATCGGCCGCGATGCCGAGATCCGCCGCGTCGTGCAGGTCCTCTCCCGCCGCACGAAGAACAACCCGGTGCTCATCGGTGACCCCGGCGTCGGCAAGACCGCCGTCGTCGAGGGCCTCGCGGCCCGCATCGTCGACGGTGACGTCCCGGAGTCGTTGCGTGACAAGCGTCTCGTCGCGCTCGACCTCGGTGCCATGGTGGCCGGTGCGAAGTACCGCGGCGAGTTCGAGGAGCGGCTCAAGGCCGTGCTCGAGGAGATCAAGGCCAGCGACGGCCAGGTCATCACCTTCATCGACGAGCTGCACACGGTCGTCGGTGCCGGCGCGACCGGCGAGGGCGCGATGGACGCGGGTAACATGCTCAAGCCGATGCTCGCCCGCGGCGAGCTGCGCCTCGTCGGCGCGACGACCCTGGACGAGTTCCGCGAGCACATCGAGAAGGACCCGGCGCTCGAGCGCCGCTTCCAGCAGGTCTTCGTCGGCGAGCCGACCGTCGAGGACTCGATCGCGATCCTGCGCGGCCTCAAGGAGCGCTACGAGGCCCACCACAAGGTGGAGATCGAGGACAGTGCACTCGTCGCGGCCGCCGCGCTCTCGGACCGGTACATCACCGGCCGCAAGCTCCCCGACAAGGCCATCGACCTCGTCGACGAGGCGGCCTCGCGACTGCGCATGGAGATCGACTCCAGCCCCGTCGAGATCGACGAGCTGCGCCGTGCGGTGGACCGGCTGAAGATGGAGGAGCTGCACCTGGAGAGCGAGACCGACGAGGGCTCGAAGGAGCGCCTCGCCCGGCTGCGCGCGGACCTCGCCGACAAGTCCGAGGAGCTGGCCGCCCTCACCGCCCGGTGGGAGGCCGAGAAGACGGGTCTCAACGCCGTCGGTGAGCTCAAGGCCCGGCTGGACGACCTGCGCACGCAGGCCGACCGGCTCCAGCGCGACGGCGACTACGAGGGCGCCTCGCGCCTCCTCTACGGGGAGATCCCGGCCGCCGAGACCGAGCTGGCGCAGGCCCAGGCCCACGAGAGCGAGCTCGAGGCGAGCGACGCCTCGCCGATGGTCAAGGACCGCGTCGGCAGCGACGACATCGCGGAGGTCATCTCCGCGTGGACCGGCATCCCCGCCGGCCGCCTGCTCCAGGGCGAGACCGAGAAGCTGCTGAGCATGGAGTCGATCATCGGCTCCCGCCTCATCGGGCAGACCGAGGCGGTGCGTGCGGTCAGTGACGCGGTGCGCCGCTCCCGCGCCGGGATCGCCGACCCGGACCGGCCGACCGGCAGCTTCCTCTTCCTCGGTCCGACCGGTGTGGGCAAGACCGAGCTGGCCAAGTCGCTCGCCGACTTCCTCTTCGACGACGAGCGGGCGATGGTGCGCATCGACATGTCCGAGTACTCCGAGCGTCACTCGGTGGCCCGGCTCATCGGCGCCCCGCCCGGCTACGTCGGCTACGAGGAGGGCGGACAGCTCACCGAGGCGGTGCGCCGCCGCCCGTACTCGGTCGTGCTGCTCGACGAGGTCGAGAAGGCCCACCCGGAGACCTTCGACATCCTCCTCCAGGTGCTGGACGACGGGCGCCTCACGGACGGTCAGGGCCGCACGGTCGACTTCCGCAACGTCATCCTCGTGATGACGAGCAACCTCGGGAGCCAGTTCCTCACCGACCCGACGCTCGACGCCGACGCCCGGCGCGAGTCGGTCATGGGCGTGGTGCGCCAGTCCTTCAAGCCGGAGTTCCTCAACCGGCTCGACGAGATCGTCGTCTTCGACGCGCTCACCCGTGACGAGCTCGGCCACATCGTCGAGCTCCAGGTGCGCGAGCTCGCGGCCCGCCTCTCCGACCGCCGGATCGAGCTGGAGGTCACCGACGCCGCCCGCGCCTGGCTGGCGGAGAAGGGCTACGACCCCGCCTACGGGGCCCGGCCGCTGCGCCGCCTCGTGCAGCGGGAGATCGGTGACCGGCTGGCCGGTGCGCTCCTCGCCGGCGAGGTGCGGGACGGGACCTCCGTCACCGTCGACGTGGAGGGCGACGGGGAGGGCCTCTCCCTGCGCTGACGGGGAGGGTCCGGTCCCCGCTCACGGCTGCGAGAGTGGTCCCGTGACCACACGCGACCACGTCCTCGTCGTCGGGGGAGGCGTCGCCGGGCTCGCCCTCACGGCGGCGCTCGACCCACGCCGCTTCCGCGTCACCCTCGTCGAGGAGCGGCCCGAGCGGGCGGGAGCGGGGACGGTCCTGGCCCTCTGGCGGCCCGCGCTCGCGGACCTGGACCGGCTCGGCATCGGTGAGCGTGTACGGCACGTCAGCCGGTGGAGCAGCCAGGGGACCCTGCGCCGCGCCGATGGTGAGGTCCTCACCAGGCGCAGGGTCCCGCGGCTGACCTTCGTCCCGCGACCCGACCTCGTCGCCGCGCTCGAGGACGCGGCCCCCGCCGGCACCACCCGGCTGACCCGGGGCGTCGAGGACCCGCGGGCGCTGGCCCGCGAGCTCGGCGCCGACCTCGTCGTCGGTGCCGACGGGGTGCGCTCGGTCTGCCGACGGACCACCTTCGCCGCCACCGACCCGGTCCTCACCGACCAGGTCGTGCTGCGCGGGCACCTGCAGAGCCCGACGAGCGACCCCACCGAGTGGTGGGGCGCCGGCGGGCTCTTCGGCGTGACCCCCGGCCCGCGGGGGAGCGCGTGGTTCTGCGCGGTCCGCGACCCCGGCCCCGCGGCGCCCACCGTCGACCGGGCCGAGGTGCTCGCCCTGGCACGCCGTCATCTCATCGACTGGGACCCGAGGGTGCGCGCGATCCTCGAGGAGGTGGGCGAGGCCGCCGATGCCCAACGCATCCTGCTCGCCCCGCGCATGCGACGGACGGCCGCCGCCGGGCTCGTCCTCGTCGGCGACGCGGCCCACGGCATGGCGCCCAACCTCGGTCGCGGCGGCAACGAGGCGATCCGCGACGCGCTCGCCCTCGCAGACGCCCTCCACCGCCACGGGACGAAGGGGGCCATCGCCCCCTTCGTCCGTCGGAGGCATCCCCGGACCCAGGCGCTGCGTGCCGCCTCCACTCTCGCGATGTGGAACGCCACGAGCGGGCGGGTCGCGCGGATCCGGGACCCGCTGTTGCGCGCCCTGCCGGGGCGGTGAGGGACACTGCGCGAGAGGGCGATCAGCGGTTAGGTTTGCCCCCATGCGACGTCGTTCCTTCCTCGTGGCCGTGCCGGCGGCCGTCCTCGGCACCGCCGCCTGCTCCGCCTTCGAGGACGCGGTCCCGCCGAAGGAGGCCCTGGAGACCGCCCGCAAGCGCTTCACCAGGGGCAAGTCGGTCGTCTTCGACCTCAAGCAGAGCGCCATCCCGAAGGGCCGCAACGGTGTCTCCGCCGCCAAGGGGTCCGGGGTCATCGACAAGAAGACCCCGAAGTTCAAGGGCCAGGTGACCGGCGTCATCAAGGGCAACTCGGCGGGCGTGGAGATCATCGCCATCGACGAGGACACGTGGATGTCCTTCTTCACCAAGGACTTCAACCCGGTCGACATGGCCGACCTCGGCTCCCCGAACCCGGCCGAGTTCTTCCGTGCGGGCTCCGGCGTCGACCAGATCGTCGCGAAGACCACCTCCCTCGGCGAGGGCGAGAAGGTCCGCGACGGCGACACCGTCCTGCAGGAGTACACCGGCAAGGTCCCCTCCACGGAGATCTCCCGCCTCTTCCTCCTCGGGAAGGGGGCCGAGGACTTCGACGTCGTCTACGGGATCGAGCCGGAGAGCGGCGAGCTGCGCACCGCGAAGATCACGGGCCACTTCTACGAGGAGCAGCAGACCACCTTCACCCTCAAGATCTCCCAGTACGGCACGTCCGTCGAGATCGAACGCCCGACGTGACGGGCCCCGCGCTCCCGGGCGCGCGCCCACGGGTGCTGCTCGCCGTGGCCTCCACCGCGGTGGCGCTCGCGGCCGCGGACACCTACGTCGTCGTCCTCGCGCTGACGGACATGATGAACGGCGTCGGCCTGGGTCTGGACAACCTCCAGCGCGCCGCGCCGATCATCTCCGGCTTCCTCCTCGGGTACGTCGCGGTCCTCCCGCTCATCGGCCGGCTCGCCGACGTCGTCTCCCGCTCGCGCATCCTCCTCGGGTGCCTCGTCGTCTTCGTCGTCGGCTCCGGGGTGACCGCCCTCGCGGTCGACCTCGACGTGCTCGTCGCCGGCCGGGTCGTCCAGGGCGTCGGGGGCGGCGGGCTCGTCCCTGCGACGCTGGCGCTGGTCGCCGACCTCTGGCCCCCGGGGCGAAGGGGGCTCCCGCTCGGCATGGTCGGTGCGGTCCAGGAGCTCGGCTCCGTGCTCGGGCCCCTCCTGGGCGCGGCCGTCCTCGTCGTCGCCGACTGGCGGGCGATCTTCTGGCTCAACGTCGTGCTCGGGGTGGTCCTGGCCGTGGCGATCGCCGCGGTCGCCGACGACGTCGGTCGACCCCCGTGGCTGCCCACCACCGCGGGTGTGGTCGTCGTCGGCCTGCTCTGGCTGACCCTCGCCGCGCCGTCGGCGCTGGCCACGGACGTCTACCTCGGCATCCCGTTCGTCCCCTTCGGCGAGAGCGACTCCCGCGTGCTCACGCCCATCGGGCTGGTGACCACGCTCCTCGCGCTGGCGCTGCTCGTGGCCACCCACCGCCGCTGGTGGCCGCCGCTGCGGGGCAGCGACCTGCCGGGAGCGCTGCTCCTCGGCACCGCGCTCGGGTGCGTCATCCTCACCTTCGCCTCGGCCGACCCGGAGACCGAGGTCGTCGGGCCGCTCGGGTACGCGCTGCTTCCCGTCGCCGCGGTCGCAGCACTCGGCTACCTGTGGCGCCACCACCGCGCCGCGGAGCCGCTCATCCCGCGTGGGACGGTCCAGGGCCGGACCGGGTGGGCGCTGCTCGTCTCCTTCCTCGTCGGGGTCGCGCTCGTCTCGGTCGTCGTCGACGTACCGCTCTTCTCCCGGCTGACCACCGACGGCAGCCAGACCGATGCGGCGATGGAGCTCGTGAAGTTCCTCGTCGCCGTCCCCGTGGGCGCGCTCGTGGGCGGGTGGATCCTGCGTTGGGTCGGGGACGGACTCTCCGCCGGCGCCGGTCTCGTCCTCGGCGGCATCGGGCTGCTCCTCATGTCCGGCTGGGAGCGCGGGTCGCTGGAGGAGGCCTCGTCGACGGTCGTGCTGGCCCTCGTCGGCTTCGGCCTCGGGATGGCGCTGGCACCGGTCAACGACGCCGCGCTGGCCGACTCCCCCCAGGACGTGCACGGCAGCGCGAGCAGCCTCGTCGTCGTCGGCCGGATGGTCGGGATGGTCGTCGGGCTCGCGCTGCTCACCGGCGTCGGGCTGCACCGCTACTACGTGGCCGTCGACGCCCTCCCCCGCGAGCAGCAGACCGACGGCCAGGCCCTCCTGGACGCCGCCCTGCTCCAGGTGCACACCGTCTTCATCGGTGCGGCCGGTGCCGCCTTCCTCGGGGCGCTCATCGCCTTCGCGCTGCTCGGGCTCCGCCGGCGGGAGGGCTCAGGCTCCCTGGCCCGCGGGTTCGGCATCGAGGAGTAGCTCGAGCCGGTCGGTCACGGTGCCGGTCGCCTCGTAGGCGAGCATGTGCCCCTTCCCGGGCAGGGACCAGAAGGTCGCCCCGGGGATCGCCGTCGCCAGTCGTCGGCCCGCGGAGACCGACGTCAGCCGGTCGCGGGTGCCGGTGACGACGACCGTGCGGACGGTGGCGAAGGGGGTGAGGGTCTCCCGCAGGTCCATCCGGCCCATCGCGGCGAACCAGTCGGCCACGACGTTGGCCCGGGTGGCCCGGGTCATCGCCGCGGTCGCCCGCACGGCGTCCGGGTCGGGGTCGTCGCCGAAGACGTTCGCCGCGGTGAGCGCCGGCGTGGTCGGCAGCCCCTTCGCGGTGGCCGGCAGCCGCCGCAGGACGGCCATCGCCAGCCGTTCGCCGGGGATGCCCCGCCGGTGTCCCATCCACGGACTCGTCGCGAAGAGCCCGACACCACGGACCCGGCGCCGGATCAGCTCGGGGGCCTCGCTGCCGAGGGACATGACGGTCATCCCGCCCATCGAGTGCCCGGCGAGGACGAGCTCGCCCTCGGGGGCCAGGTGGACGATGACCGCGTGCAGCGCGACGCCGAGGTCGGTGACCTCCGCGTGCCGGCGGATCGGCGAGGTGGACAGGCCGTGCCCCGGCTGGTCGTAGGTGATGACCCGCACGCCCGGGCGGCGGCGCTGGAGCTCCTCGACGACCGGGTCCCAGGTCTCGTGCGTCAGGCACCAGCCGTGGGCGAGCACGACCGTCGGCTCCGCCGGGCCGGGCTCACGTGCGGGGTGGTCGAAGACCGCGACCCGGGCGCCGCCGGGGACGTCGACGGTGTGCCGGGTGGGTCGGCTCCTGCCGGTGGCCGTGGCGTCCGCGGTCACGCGGCGCCCCCCTCGTCCAGCTCGACGACGACCGGCGCGTGGTCGCTGGCTCCCTTGCCCTTGCGCTCCTCGCGGTCGATGGCGGCTCCGGTCACCCGCTCGGCGAAGCTCGGCGACCCGAGCACGAAGTCGATGCGCATCCCGCGTCGCTTGGGGAAGGCCAGGCGCTGGTAGTCCCAGTAGGTGTAGACCTCCGGGCCGGGCGCGTGCGGGCGCACGACGTCGACGAAGCCGGCCTCGAGGAAGGCGTCGAAGGCCGCCCGCTCCGGCGGGGAGACGTGGCTCTTGTCCTCGTAGTACTCCATCGACCACACGTCCTCGTCGCGCGGGGCGATGTTCCAGTCGCCGCAGAGCGCCAGCGGGGTGCCGTCGGCGGACCACTCGGCGGCGCGGTCGCGCAGCTGCCGCAGCCAGGCCAGCTTGTACTCCATGTGCGGGTCCTCCAGCGCACGGCCGTTGGGCACGTACAGGGACCAGACCCGCACGCCGCCGCAGGTCGCGCCGATCGAGCGGGCCTCCGGCGCCACGGGATCGCCCCAGCCGGGGTCGCCGTCGAAGCCGATCTGGACGTCCTCCAGGCCGACCCGGGAGACGACGGCGACGCCGTTCCACTGGTTCAGGCCGTGGTGGGCCACCTCGTAGCCGAGGTCGGTGAGCCGGTCGAAGGGGAACTGCTCGTCCTTGGCCTTCGTCTCCTGGATCGCCAGCACGTCGACGTCGCTGCGCTGCAGCCACGCCTCCACGCGGTCGATGCGGGAGCGGATGGAGTTCACGTTCCAGGTCGCGATGCGCACGGCCGCCACCCTAGCGACCAGGTCGGCGGGGGTGACCTCTGGTCTGGCAGCGGCCAGCGCCGAGGCATAGCGTGGTGGCGATGACCGCAGAGACCTCACGGGTGGCCGTCAGCATCGCGCAGCGGCGGCTTCGGCAGGGGCCTGGTGCAGGCGGCCGCGGTGGGGCTCGGCCTCGTGCCGCTCACGGCCCTGGCCGTCTGGGCCCTCGGCGCGGAGCGGGGCCGGCCCGTGCTCCCGGGCGTGCTGCTGGGCTCGGCCCTGTGGATGGCGCTCGAGGTAGGCGATCGCCGGCGTCGCGGGGCCCGGCGCGGAGCGGAGCGTGCGGGGCTGGCCGGGGGCCGGCCCCGGCACCTAGATTCGTGACATGCGTCCTCTCATCGAGATCCCGGCAGCCGACGGCACCGCCGAGGCCCTCGTGGCCAGGCCCGACGACGGGACGCATCCGGGCGTCCTGCTGTGCATGGACGCGATCGGGCTGCGTGCGCGCATCGAGGAGATGGCCGACCGGATCGCCTCGTGGGGCCACGTCGTGCTCGCGCCGAACACCTTCTACCGCCTCGGCACGGTGGCGCAGATGGCCCCGCCGGTCGGGACCGACCTGCGCGACCCGGAGCAGCGTGCCGCCTTCGGCCGGACGACGAGCGGGCGGGTCGCCGAGCTGACCCCGGAGCGGCTGGACGCCGACGTGCCCCACTACGTCCGCGCGCTGCGCGGGCTCGACGGCGTCGCCGACGGCCCGATCGGGGTCACCGGGTACTGCATGGGGGCGAAGCTCTCCACCCGGGTCGCCGGGCTCGAGCCCACCGTCGCCGCCTGCGGCGGCTTCCACGGTGCCCACATCGCGACCGAGGAGCCGGACAGCCCGCACCTGCGGCTGGCCACGTCCCGGGCCGCCTTCGTCTACGGGCACGCCGACCACGACGCGCTCAACCCGCCGGAGGACATCGCCCGTCTGGGTGCGACCCTCGCCGAGCACGGCCTGTGGGCCATGACGGCGGTGTACCCGGACGCACCGCACGGCTTCACGATGAGCGACACCGCGAGCTATCAGGACGAGGGTGCCGAGCGCCACTTCCGCGAGCTGCGCGAGCTGCTGGACCGTACCCTCACCGCATGACCGCACTCGTCACCGGCGCGACGGCCGGCATCGGCAAGGAGTTCGCCACCCAGCTCGCGGCGAAGGGGGAGGACCTCGTCCTCGTCGCCCGTGACAGCGAGCGACTCGAGGCGCTCGCGGCCGAGCTGGGTGCCGGGCACGGCGTGACCGTGCAGGTGCTCCCGGCGGACCTGTCCGACCGGGATGCCCTCGAGCGGGTGGCCGAGCGGCTGCGCGACCCCGCGCACCCGGTCGACCTGCTCGTCAACAACGCCGGGTACGGGCTCGGTTCGTCCTTCCTCGAGACCGAGATCGCCGACGAGGAGGCGCTGCTCGACGTCCTCGTGCGCGCGGTGGTGGTGCTCAGCCACGCGGCGGCCGGGGCGATGGTCGACCGGGGGAGCGGGCGGATCATCAACGTCTCGTCGGTCGCCGGCCTGCTCGCCAGCGGGACCTACGCCGCGGCGAAGGCCTACGTCGCGACCTTCACCGAGTCCTTGTCCACCCAGCTCGCGGGCACGGGCGTGAGCGCCACCCTGCTGCTGCCGGGCTACGTGCGCACCGAGTTCCACGAGCGCGCGGGGATCGAGAAGAAGCGCACCGGCCCCTTGTGGCTGGACGCGGACGCCCTGGTGCGCGAGGCCCTCGACGACGCGGACGCCGGCAAGGTCACCTCGGTGCCGAGCCCGCAGTACAAGGCGCTCGTCGGGCTGCTGCGCCACGTCCCGCGCAGGCTCGTGCGCAGCCCGCGCGTCAGCGCCCTGCACCGCAAGCGCTAGGACTCTCCCTTCGCCTGCCCTGCCGCCGGCTCCCTCCCTTCGCCCGGTGCCATCTGAACCCGCATCTCCTCAGGGAGATGACGGCCCCGCGAAGGGGGAGGGCCGGCGGCGCGGCCCGGCGGTGCCACCGGCCCATACACTGGCTCACCGTGACCGACATCGCCGCCGACCGCGCCCAGCTGCTCCGGATCGTCAAGGACCAGGCCATCGTCCACGGACGAGTCACCCTCTCCTCCGGCACGGAGGCCGACTACTACGTCGACCTGCGCCGGGTCACCCTCGACGGGGTCGCCTCGCCGCTCGTCGGCAGGGTCATGCTCGACCTCGTCGCGGACCTGGACTTCGCGGCGGCCGGTGGTCTGACCCTGGGCGCCGACCCGGTCGCCACCTCCATGCTCCACGCCAGCGCGGCGAAGGGGAAGCGCCTCGACGCCTTCGTCGTGCGCAAGGCCGGCAAGGCGCACGGCCTCCAGCAGCGCATCGAGGGCCCGTCGATCGACGGGCGCCGGGTGCTCATCGTCGAGGACACCTCCACGACCGGGGCCTCGCCGCTCGAGGCGGCCACCGCCGCACGGGAGGCGGGGGCCGAGGTCGTCGCCGTGGCCACCATCGCCGACCGGGCCACCGGCGCCGCGGAGAAGTTCGCCGAGGCCGGCCTCGAGTACCGCCACGTCTTCGACCTCGCCGACCTCGGCCTCGCCTGAGGTCGGCCGGGCCGACGCCGTCGCCCGTCAACGGCCCCGGTGCCCTGTCGCCCCCGGGACGGTCGAGACGGGGGCCTGGCCGCCTCTCGCATCGAGGACGACAATTTGGCGTCGACTGTTAGGCGAGCCTAAGTTGTACGGGCCGCTTTTTTCGACGGAAGGTCCCCCGTGTCCCCCAACCGCCGCGCCGTGATCGCCGCTGCACCCGCGTTCCTGCTCGCCCTCTCCGCCTGCTCCACCGGCTCGACCGACGCCGAGAGCGACGGAGGCGGCTCCTCCTCCGCGAAGGCGGACTCCGGTGCCTTCCCGGTCACCATCGAGCACGCCCTCGGGACGACCGAGATCACCAAGGCACCCACGCGCATCGCGACCGTCGGGTGGAGCGACCACGACGTCGTCGCCGCCTTCGGGATCGTGCCCGTCGGCGCCGTCAAGATCACCTGGGGTGGTAACAAGCAGGGCTCGACCGACTGGTTCGACGCCGCCGTGGAGGAGATCGACCCCGACGCGGAGATCACCCGCTACGACGACGCGGACGGCATCCCGGTCTCCGAGATCGCCAAGCTCTCCCCGGACCTCATCCTCGGCGTCAACTCCGGGATGACCAAGGAGGAGTACGCGAAGCTGAAGAAGATCGCGCCCACCGTCGCCTACCCCGAGATCGCCTGGGGCACCCCGTGGGAGGACTGCGTCACGATCATCGGCAAGGCGCTGGGGCAGAACGACAAGGCCGAGAAGATCATCAAGGACACCAACGACCTCATCGACACCGAGGTCGCGAAGTACCCGGAGATCAAGGGCAAGAGCGCGGCCTGGGCGACCTTCACCCCCACCGACACCTCGAAGATCGACATCTACACGACCACCGACCTGCGCCCGCAGCTGCTGCGCCGCTTCGGTCTGGAGGACGGCCCGCTCGTGAAGAAGAACTCCTCGGGCGACGCCTTCTTCTTCACCGTCTCCGCCGAGAAGGCCCGGGACATCGAGGCCGACCTGCTCATCTTCTACGTCGAGCAGAAGGACCAGGTCGAGAAGATCAAGAAGGACCCGCTGCTCGGCAAGATCCCCGCGATCCAGGACGGCACCTTCGTCGCCTCCGCCGACAACGCCGTCTCCATGTCGATGTCCTCGCCCTCGCCGCTGGCGATGGAGGTCGCCGTCAAGGAGTTCCTCCCGGAGATCGCCGAGGCCGCGAAGGGCAAGAGCACCTGATGACCGGCGCCGCGCGCACGGCCGTCGTCGCGACGGGAGGGCTCCTCCTGCTCACGACGGCGGTCCTCGCGTCGGTGCTCCTCGGGGCCGAGTCCCTCCCCGTCGCCCAGGCCGTCGACGGGCTGCGCGGCGTGGGCGACGACGCGGTCGCCGGCATCGTCAGCGCCCGGGTGGACCGCACCCTCATCGCCGTCGTCGTCGGCGCCTGCGTGGCCATCGCCGGGACCGTCCTGCAGGGCCTGACCCGCAACCCGATCGCCGAGCCGGGCATCCTGGGGCTGAACTCCGGGGCCGCGCTGCTCGTCGTCATCGGCATCCGGGTCGGCCTGCTCGACGGGGTGATCGACTACCTGTGGACCGCCCTCGTCGGGGTGATCCTCGCCGGTGCGATCGTCCATGCGATCAGCCTGACCGTCCCCCTGCGCCACCAGCCGATGACCACGGCCCTCGCCGGCGCCGCGATCATGGCGGCCTGCTCGAGCATCATGGTGGGGCTGCTCGTCACCGACGACTCCGCGCTCGACCTCTTCCGCTACTGGCAGGTCGGGTCGGTGGCCGGCAAGGACGCCGCGATCCTCTGGCCGGTCCTCCCCTTCGTCCTCGTGGGGCTGGCGCTCACGCTCACCTCCGCGCGCACGCTCAACGCGATGGCCCTCGGCGACGACGTCGCCCGCGCGCTCGGCCAGCGCGTGCTCCTGGCCCGCGGCGGAGCCCTCCTCGGCGCGCTGCTGCTGACCGCCGCGGCCTGCGCCGTCGCCGGCCCGATCGCCTTCGTCGGTCTCGCGGTGCCGCACGTCATCCGCCTCGTCGGCGGCCCCGACCACGGTCGGCTGCTGCTCGGCGCCCTCCTCGTCGGTCCCGCCCTCGTCGTCGGTGCCGATACCCTCGGCCGCGTCATCGCCCCACCCGGCGAGATCCAGGTGGGCGTGATGACCGCCGTGGTCGGGGCGCCCGTGCTCATCCTCCTGGCCCGCCGGGCGGTGCGCCGATGACCACCCTGAGCACCACCCGCGGCGAGGCCGTGGACCTCGTGCGCGGCGTGCGACGCAGCCGCTCGCGCTGGGCGCTGCGCCGCACCCTCGTGCTCGCCGCCCTCGTCGTGGGCGCCTTCGTCGCGCGGGTGACCCTCGGTGACTTCACCATCACCATCCCGGACACCATCCGGATCATCGGCGGTGCCGACGTGCCGGGGGCCGACTTCATCCTCATGGAGTCCAAGCTCCCGCGCGCGGTGGCCTCCGTCCTCGCCGGCGCGGCACTCGCCGTGGCCGGGGCGATCATGCAGGACCTCATGCGCAACCCGCTCGCGAGCCCCGACATCCTCGGGGTGAGCGGAGGTGCCTCCACCGCGGCGGTCTTCTCCCTCATCGTCCTCGGCCTGGACGGGACCGGGGTCACCGTGGCCGCCTTCCTCGGCTCGACCGCCGTCGCGGCCTTCCTCGTGTGGATGAGCGGGGGCAGCGGCCGGGGGAGCACCCAGGCGCTCGTCATCGTCGGTGTCGGCTGCGCCGCGCTGCTCGTGGCCCTGACCCACTGGGTGCTGCTCAAGGCCGATGTCTACCGCCTCTCCGAGGCGATGGTCTGGCTCACCGGGTCGGTCTCCTCGGCGAGCTGGACCGACATCGGGCGGCTCAGCGTGCTCGTCGGTGTGCTGCTGCCCGCGATGATCCTGCTCCACCGGCAGCTGCGCCTCATGGTCCTCGGCGACGACCTCGCCGCCGGGCTGGGCGTGACCGTCGCCCGCCACCGGGCACTGGCGATGCTCGGGGTGGTCCTGCTCGTGGCCGCGACCTGCTCGGTCTGCGGGCCGATCGCCTTCGTCGCCCTGCTCTCCGGCCCGATCGGTCGCCGGCTCCACCGCGGCCGCACCCGGCTGGTCGACATCGCCCTCGTCGGCGCCCTCATGGTGCTTCTCGCCGACTACGTCGCGGCCTACCTCGTGCCCGGTGGCGCCAACCTGCCCGTCGGGGTCGTCACCGGCCTGGCCGGCGCGCCCTTCCTCCTCTGGCTCATCACCACCCGAACCCGCGTGGAGACCTCATGACCTCCCTGGACGCCACCCCGGACACCCCGACCAGCCCCGTCTCCGCGGGCGAAGGGGGAGGGCCGCGTCTGCAGGCGCAGCGCCTCTCCCTCGGCTACCGCGACCGCACCGTCGTCGAGGGCCTCGACCTGTCCGTCCCCGACGGCGCGGTGACCGCGATCGTCGGCCCCAACGGGTGCGGCAAGTCGACCCTGCTGCGCGGCATGGCCCGCCTCCTGCCGGCCCGCGCCGGCAGTGTCCTGCTCGACGGCCGGGCGCTGGCGAGCATCCCGACGAAGACCGTCGCGCAGCAGATCGGGCTGCTGCCCCAGGCGCCGATCGCGCCGGAGGGACTCACGGTGGCCGAGCTCATCGCCTACGGCCGCCACCCCCACCAGGGGCTGCTGCGGCGGATGAGCGCCGAGGACGACGAGGTCGTCGCCGAGGCGATGGAGCTGACGAACACCCTCGGGCTGGCCGAGCGCGTCGTCGAGGAGCTGAGCGGAGGGCAGCGCCAGCGGGTGTGGATCGCCCTCGCGCTGGCCCAGCGCCCGTCCATCCTGCTGCTGGACGAGCCGACCTCCTTCCTCGACATCGCGCACCAGATCGAGGTGCTCGACCTCGTGCGCACCCTCAACGGCGGGCGAGGGACGACCGTCGTCATGGTGCTGCACGACCTCGCGATGGCCGCCCGCTACAGCGACCACCTCGTGGCGATGCGCGACGGCGCGGTCGTCGCCGAGGGCGCGCCCGGCGAGGTGGTCACCGAGCGGCTCGTCGAGGAGGTCTTCGACGTGCGCTGCCGGATCCTGCACGACCCGGACACCGGGACACCGGTCGTCCTCCCCAGAGCGACACAGGAGCAGTCATGAGCCTCAAGGCCACGATGGACAAGGTCCTCATCGGTGCCGCGAACGTCTACGTCCGCCGGACGATGGCCGCGCCGATCGAGCGCCCGCGGCACACCCAGTTCGAGATGACCGTCGCGAAGGTGCTGCGCGTCAACGACACCGTGGTCCGCTTCACCTTCAGCGCGCCCGAGCTGGGGCCCTTCGCCCTGTCCGGCCCGGACGAGTACTTCGGTCTGATCATGCCCGGGGACGACGGCCGTCTCGTCATGCCCGACCCGGAGCGCGGCAACGTCCGTGCGGCGATCCAGGAGCTGCCCGAGGAGGACCGGCCGGGACTGCGCTGGTACACGATCCGCGAGCACCGTCCGGACACCGGCGAGATCGACGTCGACATCATCACCCACGGTGACTCCGGGCCGGGGTCGGCCTGGGCGCTCTCGGCCGTGCAGGGCGACCCGGTCGGGTTCCGCTCCGGCGGCGCGCTCTACGACCCCGGCGAGGCGGAGGGTGCCCAGCTCCTCGTCGCCGACGAGACCGCCGTGCCGGCGCTGGTGGCCGTGCTCGACGAGCGCGAGCGGCAGGGGCTCGGCCGCGAGGGCCTGCGCCTGCACGTGGAGGTCCCCGACGCCTCGCTCCTGGAGGGGATGGGCCTGCCCGAGGACGTCACGGTCCACGAGCGCGGCTCCGCCGCCCCGGGGAGCGCGGTGAAGGCCGGCCTCGAGGCCGCCCCGGAGGAGGCCGCCGACCTCGGCTACGCCTGGCTCTGCGGGGAGTCGGGGATGGTCACCTCCCTTCGCCGTCACCTCGTCGCGCAGGGCGTGGAGAAGCGCTCGATCCTCTTCAGCGGCTACTGGAAGCTCGGCCAGGCGCGCGGGTGACCGGCCGGGTGCCGGTGGCGGGCGGCGACGCCGGTGGCCGGTAGCGTTCCGGGCATGGACTCCGCCCGGATGATCTGCCTCGACGTCGACGGAACGATCCTCACCCACGACGGTGACCTGCCCCCCGTCACCCGGGACGCCGTCCGGGCGGTCGTCGAGGCCGGCCACGAGGTCGTCATCGCGACCGGCCGCTCCGTCGTCGCCACGACGCCGGTCCTGGAGGCGCTCGACCTCGCCCACGGCTGGGCGGTCTGCTCCAACGGCGCGGTCACGGTCGCCCTCGACCCGAGCGAGCCGGGCGGCTACCGCGTGGTCGAGACGGTGACCTTCGACCCGCGGCCGGCCATGGAGCTGATCAAGGAGCACGCGCCGGACATCCTCGTCGCCGTCGAGGACGTGGGCGCGGGCTTCAAGGTCGAGCGGCCCTACCCGGACGGGGTCCTCTACGGCGCGCAGGTCGTCGTCCCGTGGGAGGAGCTGGTCTCCCGGCCGACCACCCGGGTGACCTTCCACGACCCGAACGGCCGCAGCGAGGACTTCGTCGACCTCGTCGAACGGATCGGTCTGCACGGTGTCGGCTACGCGGTCGGGTACACGGCCTGGCTGGACCTCGCCCCGGAAGGGGTCTCGAAAGGCTCCACCCTCGAGCTCGTCCGCCGCCGCCTCGGCATCCAGCCGCACCTGACCTTCGCCGCCGGCGACCAGCGCAACGACCTCGAGATGCTGCGCTGGGCCGCCCGGGGGGTCGCCATGGGCAACGCCCCCGACGAGGTCGTCGCCGCCGCGGACGAGACCACCGGCCCGGTGGAGGAGGACGGCCTCGCCGCCGCCCTTCACCCCTACGCCTGACCGGCTGTCGCGACATCCCGGTTGCCGCACGAGGAGGAGGGGCCGTAGCCTTGCCGGGTCCGTCCCGGTGGTGACAGCTCCGGGCCCTGCGCACGAAAGGTGACCGGCTGCCGATGCGGCTCGAGATCTCCCGCGACTCCTGAGCGCGACCGACCGCGGCCCCACGCACCCGCGAGCAGACGTCGTCGCGCCCCCGCGACGGAAGAGATCTCCCATGTCATCCCGGCACCTGCCCACCCCGACGGGCGCGGACGCCTTCGTCACCCTGAGCGACGTCACCCTCGACTGGCCCGACGGCACGCGTGCCCTGGACCGGGTGAGCGGCGCGATCGGCCGCGGCCGTACCGGCCTCGTCGGACGCAACGGCTCCGGCAAGACCACGCTCCTGCGCCTCGTCACCGGTGAGCTGACCCCGACCTCCGGCGAGGTGCATGTCGCCGGCACGGTGGCCACGCTGCCGCAGCAGCTGGGCCTGGACACCGGTCGCACGGTCGCCGAGGCGCTCGGCATCGCGCCGGTGCTCGAGGCCATCGCCGCCATCGAAGGGGGATCCCTCGACCAGGCGGACTTCGACGCCGTCGAGGACCGGTGGGGCATCGAGGCCGAGGCGCTCTCGATGCTGGCCTCCTTCGGCCTGGGCGGTGGGAGCGACCTGCTCCACCGCCGCCTCGGCACCCTCTCCGGTGGGGAGATCGTCACCGTGGGTCTCGCTGCGCTCCAGCTCGAGCGCGCGGACCTCGCCCTGCTCGACGAGCCGACGAACAACCTCGACCGCGGTGCCCGTGACCGGCTCGTCGAGGCGATCGACACGTGGCCGCCCCACCGCTCGCTCGTCGTCGTCAGCCACGACACCGAGCTGCTCGAGCACGTCGACCGGATCGTCGAGGTGCACGGGCACGAGCTGCGCGGCTTCGACGGCCCGTGGTCGACCTACCGGGAGGCGATCGAGGCCGAGCAGCAGGCGGCCACCGATGCCGTCCGCGCCGCCGAGCAGGACCTGCGGCGCGAGCGTCGCGACCGGGTCGAGGCGGAGCAGAAGCTCGCTGCGCGCCGCAGGATCGCGGCCCGGGACCACGCGAGCAAGCGGGCCCCGAAGATCGTCATGAAGACCTGGGGCATGCAGGCCGAGCAGGCGGCGGCCCAGCACCGCGACACGCACGAGGACCGCCTCGGCAAGGCACGGGACGCGCTCACCGAGGCCGAGTCACGGGTGCGCGAGGACCGCAGCATCCGGGTCGAGCTGCCCGCCACCCGCGTGCCCGCCGGTCGGACCGTCCTGGAGCTGGAGACGAAGGGGGAGGGCCTCCCCTTCGTCGTCCGCGGCCCCGAGCGCATCGCGCTCGGCGGCGCCAACGGCTCGGGCAAGACCACCCTCCTGCGGGAGATCGTCGGGCTGCCCACGCCGCTCCCGCCGGTGGCCCGGGTGGTGCGACGCATCGAGGAGGTCGGCTACCTGCCGCAGCGCATCGAGCTCGACGAGGCCGCGAGCATCCTCGAGGTGGTGCGGGCCGCGGCGCCGCAGGCCCCGCCGCAGGAGGTCCGGGCCTCGCTCGCCCGCTTCCTCTTCCGGGGAGCGCTCGCGGAGCGCACCGTCGGCGGTCTCTCGGGGGGCGAGCGCTTCAGGGTGGCCCTCGCGCGGGTCCTGCTCGCCGACCCCGCGCCGCACCTCGTCGTCCTCGACGAGCCAACGAACAGCCTCGACACCGACAGCGTCGACCAGCTCGTCGACGCCCTGGCGGCCTACGAGGGGGCCCTGCTCGTCGTCAGCCACGACGAGGCCTTCCTCGAGCGGGTGGGCGTCACCCGTCGGTGGGCGGTGGCGCAGGGCCGCCTCGTCGAACCGGGGTGAGACCCAGACCCCAGGCACCGAGGAGGCCGAGCACGACGCCGAGCACCACCCCGGCGGCCACGTCGCTGACGTGGTGCACCCCCAGCACGATCCGGTCCACGCAGGTGAGTGCGGCCCCGAGGAGCACGAGGACCGTCGCCCCCCAGCGGACCCACCCCGCGCGCACGGCGCTCAGCAGGAGGACGAGCAGGACCGCGCCGAGGGCGATGTTCGTCGCGTGCCCGCTCGGGTAGGACCAGCCACCCGCGGTCGTCACCGGGTCGGCGGGGAGGGGCCGGGGCCGGGAGACGAGGTCCTTGCACCAGGCCTCGAGCCACCACCCGATGAGCCCGACCGGGACGAGCAGGAGCGCCCGGGGCGGGACGCGTCGCCGCACGACGAGCAGGAGGGCGAGGGCCAGGACGAGGGGGTGGACGAACCACGGCCCGCTGAGGAAGGCCCACACGAGCGCGGCCTCGGCCACCCAGGCGTGGTCGTTCGCCACCCCGGTGCCGCGCTCCACCCAGTCCCGGTCGAAGGCCACCAGGGCCTCCGAGGGCACGACGAGGTACTCGCCGACCGCGGCGACCACGAGGGTGACGAGGACCATGCCCACCCCCGCGACGAGCACGCGAACGGGGTGGAGGCGCTCCGATGTCACGACTCGATTGTGCGGCATGCTTGACCCGTCATGTCCGAACTCGTCATCACCTCAGCGTCCAACCAGCGCCTCAAGGACCTGGTCGCCCTGCGTCGCCGCCGCGCGCGCGAGTCCAGTGGGCTGACCCTCCTCGAGGGGCTCGAGGAGACCGCCCTCGCCCTCGACGCGGGGGTCCGGCCCCGGGCCCTCTTCCACTGCCCGGAGCTCATGCTCGACCCCGCCGCCGGTGCCGCCCTCGTCGAGCGCGCCCGGTCGGTGGGCACCGAGACGGTCGAGCTGGGCCGGGCCGCCTTCGAGAAGGTCGCCTACCGCGAGGGACCCGACGGGATCCTCGCGAAGGTGCCGGCACCGGGCCGACGGCTCGAGGAGATCGACCTGCCGACCGACGCCCTCGTCCTCCTGTGCGAAGGGGTGGAGAAGCCCGGCAACCTCGGGGCGATGCTGCGCACCGCGGACGCCGCCGGGGTCTCCCTCGTCATCGCGGCCGACCCGGTCACCGACTGGGGCAACCCCAACGTCATCCGCTCCAGCAAGGGCACGGTCTTCTCCGTCCCGGTGGCCACGGCCGGTGTCGACGACGCGTGGCGCTGGCTGGAGGAGCGAGAGGTGCCGGTCGTGGCGACCACGCCCGACACCGACGTCGTGCACACCGACGTCGACCTCACCGGACGCGTGGCGATCGCGGTCGGCTCGGAGAAGCACGGTCTCACCGGCACCGCCCTGGCCCGCTCGGGCCACCACGTGCGAATCCCCATGTCGGGCAAGGCCAACTCGCTCAACGTGGCCACATCGGCCGCGATCGTCGTCTACGAGGCGGTCCGGCAGCGCCGTCGCGGCTGAGCGCACCCGATTACTTCGGTGAGCGCACGCTGTGTCACCATGCCTGCATGCGTGTTGACCATGTCTCGTTCGCCGCCGATCAGAGTGGTATCAAGGCCACTGCCGAGCGCCTCGGCCAGGCCCTGGGCGTCACCCCGGTCGATGGTGGGCTGCACCCACGTTTCGGCACGCGCAACATGATCCTGCCCCTGGCGCACGAGCGCTACGTCGAGGTCGTCGAGGTGCTCGACCACCCGAGCGCGGACAAGGCCCCCTTCGGCCAGGTCGTGCGTGCCCGCTCCGAGGCCGGAGGCGGCTGGATGGGGTGGGTCATCCGCGTCGACGACGACCTCGAGGCCGTCGAGTCCCGCCTGGACCGCGCCGCCGTCGACGGCAACCGTCGCCTGGCGGACGGGCGGGAGTTCCTCTGGAAGCAGATCGGCATCAAGGGCACGCTCGCCGACCCGCAGCTGCCCTTCTTCGTCAAGTGGGCCGAGGGCTCGCCGCACCCCTCCGCCGAGGCGCAGACCGAGGTGACCATCTCCTCGCTCCAGATCGCCGGTGACCCGGACCGGGTGCGCGACTGGCTCG
Source organism: uncultured Janibacter sp. (assembly GCA_964430615.1). Classification (GTDB taxonomy): domain Bacteria; phylum Actinomycetota; class Actinomycetes; order Actinomycetales; family Dermatophilaceae; genus Janibacter. Next base: position 32,037 of record CAYSGN010000018.1, read on the forward strand.
GGGGCCACACCGCGGAGGAGACCTCGTCGGTCATCTCCTTCGACTTCGTCGCCCCGAACGGCACGCCCGGCCTGATGTCGGTCACCTTCAACACCCCGGACGGCCCGGTCACCCTCTGACCTGCGCATGAGCAGCTGGCGACGGCGCCTCGAGGACTTCTTCGCCCTCGACGAGGACTGGGAGCGGCCCGGTGCCGCCGTCGCCCTCCCGGACGTCGTCCTCACGGTCGTCACGGTCGGCATCTCCCTCTTCGTCCTCGCGCTGATGCGCTCCATCGGGAGCCTCGCGGAGGTGGACGAACCCCTCTGGCAGCAGTGGGCCCTCACCGCGGCGCCCGGTCTGCTCCTGCTGTGCCGCCGTCGGTGGCCGCTCGTCACCGCGGCGGCCGGCACGCTGCTGTACTGGTCGATCGGGACCTGGTCGCCGATGATGAGCAGCCTCCTCTCGACCCAGGTCGCCTACTTCATGGTGATCTACGCGGGAGTGGCCTGGGCCCGCAACCGCCGCGCGCTCGTCGCGGTCTACGCCGTCATCCTCGCGGCGATGTTCCTCTGGCTCGTGTGGGGTCTCGCGGTCGGCAACGTCACGAGCGACCTCGTCCGCGAGGCCGACCCCGGTGCGCTCATCCCCTCGACGATCGCGGCCCCGCTCATGCTCGGGGTCCTCAACGTCCTCTACTTCGGCGGTGCCGTGCTCGGGGGACAGGTCTCCTGGCACGCGGCCCTCCAGCGCGCCCGCCTCGAGGCGCAGGCGCGCACCATCGGGGAGCAGGCGGAGCAGCTGCGCGAGCAGGCGGTCGTCCAGGAGCGGCTGCGCATCGCGCGGGACCTGCACGACGTCGTCGCCCACCACGTCTCCGGCATCGGGGTGCAGGCGGCGGCGGCCCGGCGGGTGCTCGAGCGGGACCCCGAGGCGGCGAAGGGAGCACTCGCCCGGATCGAGGAGGGTAGCCGGGAGGCGGTGAGCCAGATGCGCGGGCTCCTCGGGACGCTCCGTTTCGGGGGCCCGGTCGAGGCCGACGACGGCCACGCCCCGCAGCCCGGGCTGGACGAGATCGCCGCGCTCAGCGGTGGGCGCGAGGGCCTCGAGGTCATCCACGAGGTCGTCGCGGAGGGCGGTGGTGACGTCCACGCGGTCCCGGACGCGGTCGGCCACTCGCTCTACCGCACCGCCCAGGAGGCCCTGACCAACGTCGCGCGGCACTCGACCGCCCGCACCGCCCGGGTCATCGTCCGGGTGGATCCGCGCGGCGTCGAGGTGGAGGTGACCGACGACGGCCGTCCCCGCCAGGGCACGTCCGGCACGGGCATGGGCCAGCTGGGGATCCGCGAGCGCATCGCGAGCCACCACGGCAGCGTCGAGATCGGGCCACGGCCGCTGGGTGGATACCGGGTGCGGGCGCGCATCCCCCTTCGCCAGGAGGTGGCGCGGTGAGCGAGACGCTGCGGATCCTGCTCGTCGACGACCAGCCGATCATCCGGTCCGGCTTCGCGATGATGCTCTCCGTCGAGGACGACCTCGAGGTCGTCGGTGAGGCGGGCAACGGACGGGAGGCGGTGGAGCTCGCGATGGCCGAGCGCCCCGACGTCATCGTCATGGACGTGCAGATGCCGGTGCTGGACGGGATCGCCGCCACCCGCGAGATCGTCGAGCGCGACCTGGGACGGGTGGTCATCCTCACGACCTTCGACCGGGACGACTACCTCTTCGCCGCGCTCCGGGCCGGGGCCAGCGGGTTCCTCCTGAAGAACGCCCAGGCCGAGCAGCTCGTCGAGGCACTGCGCGCCGTCGGTCACGGCCACGCCCTCCTGGCGCCGGAGGTGACCAAGCGGGTCATCGAGCAGATGAGTCCCCCCACCCCCACCGACGGGGACGAGCGGCCCCGCCACGCCGACCTCCTGGCCCACCTCACCGACCGCGAGCTGGACGTGCTGCGCCTCATCGGCTCGGGCCGGTCCAACCAGGAGATCGCCGGCGACCTGCACATCGGCGCGGCCACCGTGAAGACGCACGTCTCGAGCATCTTCGCCAAGCTGCACGTCCGTGACCGCGTGGGCGCCGTGATCATCGCCCACGAAGCCGGGGTCGTGTCATCTCCTTAGGGGGATTCGCACTCAGGTGCGCATCTCCCTGGGGGAAGGTCCCCCCAGGGTGCGCCTGTCCGCAGGGGGGTCCCTCAGGGTGCGCTCCTCAGGGGGAGTCCCCTCAGGTGCTCGGCCGGCGAAGGGGAGGCCCGTCTCCCCCCGGAGGGGGAGACCCCCTTCGCGCCCCGCGCGGCACAATCACCCCGCGGGCGGATCCGCGCGGGGGCCTCGCTCCATAGCGTGGTCCTCATGGACACCGCACCGCAGACCATCACCGTGGAGGGGCTGACCCGGCGTTTCGGGGACTTCGTCGCCGTCGACCACGTGGACTTCAGCGTGCCGACGGGGCAGATGACCGGCTTCGTCGGCGGCAACGGCGCCGGCAAGACGACGACCATGCGCATGATCATGGGCGTCCTCGGCATCACCGAGGGGCGGGTGCTCTGGGGCGATCGCCCGATCACCACCACCGACCAGCGGGCCATCGGCTACATGCCGGAGGAGCGCGGCCTCTACCCCAAGCAGAAGATCGCCGAGCAGCTGATCTACCTCGGCCAGCTCAAGG
>CAYSGN010000019.1:0-10881 GCA_964430615.1 uncultured Janibacter sp.
GGGGGTGGCCCGACTCAGGGAGCGAGGCACGAGCGACCAAGGGCCGCCCCTCATCGGCCCGCGACGGGATGGACGAGCGGCGAGGTCACAGCGTCCCGGAGATGAGCTCCTTCATGATCTCGTTCGTCCCGCCGTAGATCTTCTGCACCCGCGCGCCGGCGTAGAGGCGCGCGATCGGGTACTCGAGCATGTAGCCGTAGCCCCCGAAGAGCTGGAGGCAGCGGTCGATGACATCGCACTGCACGTCGGTCGTCCAGTACTTCGCCCGGGACGCGGTGGCCGCGTCGAGCTTGCCGTCGACGTGCAGGCCGACGCAGTGGTCGAGGAAGGTGCGCGCCGCGAGCACGTCCGTCGAGACCTCGGCGAGGGTGAAGCGGGTGTTCTGGAAGGCGGCGATCGGCTTGCCGAAGGCCTCGCGTTCCTTCGTGTAGTCCACGGCGAGCTCGACGGCCAGGTCGGCGGAGGCCACCGCGCCGACAGCGATGGCCAACCGCTCCTGCGGCAGCTGGGACATCAGCTGGTAGAAGCCCTGGCCCTCCTGCTCGCCGAGGAGGTTCGCGGCCGGCACCCGCATGTCGGTGAAGGCCAGCTCACGGGTGTCCTGCCCGTGCTGCCCGACCTTGCGCAGGACCCGGCCCCGCTCGAAGCCCTCGAGCCCGTCGACCTCGGCGACGATGAGCGAGATCCCCTGGGCGCCCTCACCACCGGTCCGCGCCACGATGACGACCAGGCCGGCGTGGGAGGAGTTGGTGATGAAGGTCTTCGACCCGTTGATGACGTAGTCCTCGCCCTCGCGGCGGGCGGTGGTCTTGATGCTCTGCAGGTCCGAGCCCGTCCCGGGCTCGGTCATCGCGACCGCGCCGACGAGCTCGCCGGAGGCCATCTTCGGCAACCACCGCTGCTTCTGCTCCTCCGACCCGTAGGCGAGGAGGTAGTGGGCGACGATCGATGAGTGCACGGAGTACCCGAAGGCGTCGTCCCCCGAGCGGCCCTGCTCCCACAGCACCGCCGCCTCGTGCGCGAAGGTCCCGCCCCCGCCGCCGTACTCCTCCGGGACGGAGATGCACAGCAGCCCGGCGCGGCCCGCGGCCAGCCAGGTCTCCTCGTCGACCTGGTGCTGCTCGGCGAACCGCTCCTGGTGCGGGGTCACCTCTCGCGCGAAGAAGGTCCGGGCGAGGGTGGCCACGTCGGCGACCTCGTCCTGCATCCACGGGGCGACATAGGGCTGGGGCTGGAGGATGTCGGTCACTGCTGGTCTCCTTTGACGAGAGCGAAGGGGGGTCAGCTCACCGTGGTGAGCGGCAGGTCGTGGTCGGCCGCCCAGGCCTCCCACTGCGCGGTGGTGCGCCCGGCGAAGACCTGCGCCAGCCGCTCGCGGGTCAGCTCCTGCGCGCTCAGCCCGAGGACCTCGAGCAGCCTCGCGGTGAAGTGCGGCTCGAGGGCGGCGAGCGCGATGTCCCCGTCGGCCGCGGCGTAGACGGAGTAGACGGGCAGGTCCCCGGCGAGCAGGCCCCCGGGGGCGGTGAGACCGTGCGCGACGGGTCGCGACATCGTGTGCGCCAGGTCGGAGAGGGGCACCTCACGGCGGCTCCCCTCACCGGTCCGGCCGCGCTGCACGAGCGCCGCGCAGGCCTCGCCGGCCGCCCGCTCCGAGCCGGCGAGGTCGACGACGAGGGTGGTCGGCATCCGCCCGTCCCGGACGAGACCGGTCCCGGCCTGGTAGGTCAGGTCGTGGCCGGGCACCTCCGCCTCCTCGCCGGGGTACCCGACGATGTCGACCTGGCAGACCCGGGGGTGGTCGGCGTGCACGGTCTCGAAGTCCAGACCGAGCCGGCGCAGCGCCGAGGGGCGCGAGGAGGTGACGAAGAGGTCCGCGTCGGCGAGCAGCCGGTCGACCTCCTCGCGGCCCTCGGGTGACTTCAGGTCCACCCGCCGGATCTCCTGCCCGACGTGCAGCTCCTCGTAGTAGCCCTTCGCGAAGGACTCCATCGGGTCGCCGGACGGGGGGAGCACGGTCACGACCTCCGCCCCCAGCCCGGCCAGCCGCGCGACGGCGGCCGGGCCGGGCAGGTTGATGGCGATCGACACGACCCGGATGCCGGTGAGCGGACCAGTCACGTCACTTCCCGTCGACGAGGGTGCCGGAGGCGACCCGCCCGCGCAGCCACTCCGAGGGGCGGAAGCGCTCCCCGTAGGCGTCGGCGAGCTCGTCCGCCCGCTCGACGAAGCCGGCCAGGCCCCCTTCGTAGTTGGTCATGAAGGTCGCCGGCCCGCCGGTGTGCGGCGGGTAGCCGATGCCGAAGATGCCGCCGATGTTCGCCGATTCGGCGTCCCGCAGGACCCCGTCCTCGAAGCAGCCCGCCGTCTCCAGCGCCATGATGAAGAGGTAGCGGTCCTCGATGTCGCGCAGGGGCACCTCCGTCCCCTTCGCGTACCGCTCCCGCAGCCCGGGCCAGAGCACCTTGGGGCCCTCGGCCGGGTAGTCGTACATCCCCGAGCCCGCGGCGCGGCCCTTGCGGCCGAGCTCGACCATCTCGTCGATGACCTTCTCCCCCGGGGTGGCCTCGAGGGTGCGGCCCTCCGCCTCGGCGGCCTTGGCGGCCTCGGCGCGGATGTGCTGGGTGAGGGTGAGGGAGACCTCGTCGAGCATCGCCAGGGGCGGTGCGGGGAAACCGGCCATCGTCGCGGCCCGCTCGATGACCATCGGGTCCACGCCCTCGGCGAGCAGCTGGGCACCCTCGGTGATGAGCGTGCCGAAGACCCGGCTGGTGTAGAAGCCGCGCCCGTCGCCGACGACGATCGGGATCTTGCGGATCTGCTGGACGAGGTCGACCGCGCGGGCGGTCGCCTCGTCGGAGGTCTGCTCGCCGCGGATGATCTCGACGAGCTTCATCTTGTCGACGGGGCTGAAGAAGTGCAGGCCGATGAAGTCCTTCGGCCGGCCGGAGAAGCCCTGCAGGCTCGTGATCGGCAGGGTCGAGGTGTTCGAGCAGAGGAGGGTGTCCGGGCCGACGATCCCCTCGATCTCGGCGAAGACCTTCTCCTTGAGCTCGTAGTCCTCGAAGACCGCCTCGATGACGACGTCGACGCCGGCGAGGTCGCCCGCCTCCGCGGTCGGGGTGATCCGGGCGAGGACCTCGTCGCGCTGGGCCTCGGTGCTGCGGCCCTTCTCGACGCGCTTCGTCAGGAGCTTCTCGGTGTAGCCCTTGCCCTTCTGGGCGCCCTCGAGCGAGACGTCCTTGAGGACGACGTCGATGCCGGCCATGGCACAGGAGTAGGCGATGCCGGCGCCCATCATCCCGGCGCCGAGGATGCCGACCCGGCCCACGCTGGTCCTCTCGACCCCGGCGGGGCGGAGGGAGCCGGAGCCGATCGCCTGGAGGTCGAAGAAGAAGGCCTGGATCATCGCGGTCGACTCCCGGCCGGTCGCCAGCTCGGTGAGGTAGCGCGACTCGATCCGGCTCGCGGTGTCGACGTCGACCTGGGAGCCCTCGACGGCCGCGGCCATGATCGCCCGGGGCGACTTCGTCGGGGCGCCCTTGAGCTGCTTGCGCAGGTTCGCCGGGAAGGCGGGCAGGTTGGCGGCGAACTTCGGGGTGCTCGGGGTGCCGCCGGGGATCTTGTACCCCTTGACGTCCCAGGGCTTGACCGCGGCGCTCTCGTCGTCGCGGTGCTCGCGGATCCAGGCCTTCGCGGCGGGGACGAGCTCCTCGCGGGTGGCCACGAGCTCGTCGACGACCCCCTTCTCCTTCGCGGCCGCCGGGGTGCGCTGCTGACCCTGCAGGAGCCAGCCCATGAGGGCCTCCTGGAGGCCGAGCATGCGCACGAGGCGGGTGACGCCGCCCCCGCCGGGCAGCAGGCCGAGGGTGACCTCGGGCAGGCCGAGCTTGACCTTGTCGTCGTCGACGGCGATCCGGTGGTGGGTGGCCAGGGCGAGCTCGAGGCCCCCGCCGAGGGCGGCGCCGTTGATCGCGGCGACGACCGGGCGGCCGAGCTGCTCGAGGCGGCGCAGCTGGGACTTGATCGACTCGATGCCGGCGAAGAACTCGTCGGCCTGCTCGGGGGTCGCCGACTGGAGGTCGGTGAGGTTGCCGCCGGCGAAGAAGGTCTTCTTCGCCGAGGTGAGCACGACACCGGTGATGTCCTCGCGCTCGGCCTCGAGCCGGTCGACGGTCTCGCCCATCGCGGCCTTGTAGGTGTCGTTCATCGTGTTGGCGCCCGCGTTCGGGTCGTCCATCGTCAGGGTGACGATGCCCTCGTCGTCGCGCTCGTAACGGATCATGTTCTCGCTCATGTCAGTGGCTTCCTTCTCGGCTCAGACGCGCTCGACGATGGTGGCGATGCCCATGCCACCGCCGATGCAGAGGGTGGCGATGCCGGTCTCGAGGTCCCGGCGCTCCAGCTCGTCGACGAGCGTGCCGAGGATCATCGCGCCGGTGGCACCGAGCGGGTGTCCCATGGCGATGGCCCCGCCGTTGACGTTGGTCTGCTCCTCGCTCCAGCCCATGTCGCGCATGAGCTTGAGGGCGACGGCGGCGAAGGCCTCGTTGATCTCGACGAGGTCGATGTCCGTGGCACTCATGCCGACCCGGTCCAGCGCCTTCTGGCAGGAGGGGGCGGGGCCGGTGAGCATGATCGTCGGCTCGGAGCCGATGACCGCGGTCGAGATGATGCGGGCACGCGGGGTCAGGCCCATCTCCTGCCCGACCTGCTCGTTGCCGACGAGCAGCAGCGAGGCGCCGTCGACGATGCCGGAGGAGTTGCCGGCGTGGTGGACGTGGTCGATCTGGTCGACCGAGGGGTACTTCGAGGTGGCGACGAAGTCGAAGCCGCCCATCTCGCCGATGCCGGCGAAGGAGGGCTTGAGGCCCGCGAGTCCCTCGGCGGTCGTACCGGGGCGCACGGTCTCGTCGCGGTCGAGGACGGTCAGGCCGTTGGCGTCCTTGACCGGCACGATGGACTTCTCGAACCAGCCCTGCTCCTGGGCGTGGGCGGCGCGCGCGTGCGACTGCGCCGCGAAGCGGTCCACCTCGGCGCGGTCGAAGCCCTCCCGCGTGGCGATGAGGTCGGCGCTGATGCCCTGCGGCACGAAGTCGGTCTCCAGCGCGGTGCGCGGGTCCAGCGCCCAGGCGCCGCCGTCGCTGCCCATCGGGACGCGGGACATCGACTCGACGCCGCCGGCGAGGAAGAGGTCCTCGAAGCCGGAGCGGACGCGGGCGGCGACCTGGTTGACGGCCTCGAGGCCCGAGCCGCAGAAGCGGTTGAGCTGCACGCCGGCGACCGGCTCGGGGTAGCCGGCCTTGAGCGCGGCGATGCGCGGCAGGACGGCGCCCTGGTCGCCCACCGGGGAGACGATGCCCATGACGAGGTCGTCGATCTGTGCGGCGTCCAGACCCGGGTTGCGCTCCCGGACGGCGTCGAGGAGGCCGACGACGAGGTCGATCGGCTTGACCTCGTGGAGGGAGCCGGACGCCTTGCCCTTCCCTCGGGGTGTGCGGACGGCGTCGTAGATGACGGCCTGGGGCTGCTCGGGCATGAACCGGCTCCTTCTTCGGGGTCTCGGCACTCGATTCGAGCGCACCATACGCAGATGTTGAACACCTGTGCAATAGTGCGTGCGTCACGCCGATGACGAGGAAGGGAGGCACCCGTGGGCGAGACCCGTCCCCGGCCGGTCGAGGGCGCCCGCGAGCGGATCCTCTCCGCCGCCCTGCGCCTCTTCGCCGAGCGCGGCGTCGCCGCGACCAGCCTGCGCGAGGTCGCCCGGTCCGCCGAGGTCGCGCCGGGCCTGGTCGTGCACTACTTCGGCGGCAAGGACGGGCTGCACCAGGCGGTCGACGACCACGTGCTCGAGCTCTTCCTCGGCGCCCTGGACTCGGTACCGCTCGAGGGGCCGGCGGCGCAGATCGTCTCCGGGCGCGATGCGGCGGTGACCCGGATGTTCGAGGAGCACCCGGAGGCGACGGACTACCTGCGCCGCGTCGTCGTCACGCCCGAACCGGGTGATCGCGGCCTGGCCGGCCGGCTCGTCACGACGACGATCGAGCAGACCCGGATGCTGCGCGAGCACGGCATCGGCAGCAACCGGTACCCGGTCGACGAGCACGGTGTCGCGGTGCTCCTGCGCCAGATCGGCAACCGTCTGCTCCAGCCCTCCCTGCACCGGATGTGGGGGCTGGCCGGCATCACGAGCGAGGAGCCGCAGGTCGAGGTGACGCTGCGGCGTCGCTGACCCGCGTCCGAGGTACGACGGATCGGCCGTCCGAGTGCTCGGACGGAACCGTCTCGACCCGGGTCACCCCTCGGGATACGGCTGCTCGCAGGTGCACCAGTCCTCCGGCCGCACCTGCGCCCGGACGTCGGCGACGTGCTCGCCGCAGCCGGTCCAGGTGGTCTTGCCGCAGGTGAGGCACTGGGCGGGCTTGCACATGGTGGGTTCTCCCCTTCGTCGGTGTCGGCCGCAGGGGCCAGGGTAGTCGGCGGGGGTCCGGGCGTCGGCGCGCGGCGTCCGCCTCCGCCCCACCGCGCTATAGGGTCGGGTCATGGCCGAGCGCACCACCTACCTCCTCGTCGACGGCGAGAACATCGACGCCACGCTCGGGGTCTCCGTCCTCGGACGTCGCCCCCAGCCCGAGGAGCGGCCGCGGTGGAACAAGCTGCTCGTGCACGCCGAGCGCACCTGGGACCAGCCGGTCAAGGGGCTCTTCTTCCTCGCCGTCTCCGGTGACCTGCCGGCCTCCTTCGTCCAGGCGCTGCTGGCGATGGGCTACCGACCGGTGCCGGTCACCGGCGAGGGCAAGGTCGTCGACATCGCCATCCAGCGCACCGCCGAGGCGCTCGTCGAGCGCGACGCCGACGTCATGCTCGTCAGCCACGACAGCGACTTCATCCCGCAGATGGAGGAGCTGGCCGGGGACGAAGGGCGACGCCTCGGCGTCGTCGGCTTCGGCGAGTTCATGTCCGCCGGCCTGCGTGACGTCGAGGGCATGGAGTTCTTCGACCTCGAGTACGACGTCGCGGCCTTCACCAGCCGCCTCCCGCGCGTGCGGGTCATCCCGATCGAGGAGTTCGACCCGCTCGAGTTCATCTGAGGAGTCCGCCCGGGCTCACCACGCCCGGAGCGCCGGGCGGCTCACTCCTCGATCCACTCCTCGTAGAAGGCCGGCATCCGGGAGGCCCGGCCGGTGAAATCGGGGTCCCGTTTCTCGAGGAAGGCGGCCACCCCCTCCTTCCCGTCGCCCACGCTCGTGTGGAACATCGCGAGGGAGTCGACCTTGTGCGCCTCGACCGGGTGCTCACGAGCCGGGTTGCGCCGCAGCATCTGCCGGGCGAGGGCCACGGCGACCGGCGACCTGCCCTTCGTCCAGCGGTCGGCGAGCGTGCGCGCGGCCTCGAGGAGCTCGTCCGGCCCGTGCGGCCCCGTCGCCAGACCGGTCGCCACCACGTGCTCGGCCGAGAGGACGTCCGCCGAGAGGACGAGGTCGAGCGCCGTCGGCAGGCCGACGATCCTCGGGAGGAACCACGTCGACGCGGCCTCCGGGACGATCCCGAGGCGTCCGAAGACGAACCCGACCCGGGCCTTCTCCGACACGAGGCGGGCGTCCATCGCCAGGGTCATCGTGGCCCCGATCCCGACGGCCGGGCCGTTGATCGCCGCGATGACCGGCTTGCGGCAGTCGTGGATCGCCAGGGTGACCCGACCGCCCGTGTCGCGCACCCCCCGCAGGGTCTCGGCGTCCAGGTCCGCCATGTCCGCGAGCCCCGGGTCGAGGGACTCGTCGAGACCGAAGACGTTGCCCTCACGGTCCAGGTCCATGCCGGCGCAGAAGGCGCGGCCCGCGCCGGTGACGATCACCGCGCGGACGGAGTCGTCGTCGTTGACCTCGCGGAAGGTCGCCTCCAGCTCGTCCGCCATGGTCACCGTGAAGGCGTTGAGCGCGTCCGGGCGGTCCAGGGTGACGGTGAGGATCCCGTCGTCGATGTCGTGGCTGATCGTCGCGTACGTCATGACCCGACTCTGCCACCTACTCCCGCCTGCCAAACGTCCCCCGGGGGAGCGGCTCGTGGCCACCTGCCCGTCGCGGGACCGGCCGTGGTGCTCGGTGCCGCCGCCGGCGGGTTCCTCCTCGCCGTGTACTCCGGTCAGGCGGTGACCGGTGCGACCGTCACCGTCGCCGGCGGATCAGCACCACCGTCCCGGCGATGAGCGCGGCCACGGCGAGCACGCTCACCACCGCCCCGACGGCCAGGGAGCCCGTCACCCAGGGGTCCTCGTGGCTCTCGTGCACCATGATCGCGCCGAGCCCGCCGTAGGCGAGGATCCCGAGGCCGCAGCAGCCGACGGGGACGGCCAGGCACAGCAGGACGATGCCGAGGGCCTGGCGGCCGGTGGAGGTCATGGGCGCGACTCTGCCACGAGGCCGCTGGGCCGGGGCGGGCGGCGTCCTCCTTCGGCCCCGTACCCGGGCGGGCCGTCCCGGCGCCCGACCGGGCACGGACGACCCGGCCCGGCGCGGTCAGGCGGTCTCGGGCAGGCTGTGCGGCACCCAGGTGTCGGGGCCGAAGACCTCGTAGTGGATGTGCGACTCGGGCACGCCGCGCTCGGCGAGCGTCGTGCGCACCGTCTCCATGAAGGGCAGCGGACCGCAGAGGTAGACCTGCGCGGCGGGGTCGATCTCGGTGGCCTCGAGGTCGATGAGGCCGCGCCGGACGGTCCGCGTCGCCGGGCGTGCGCCGAGGTCCTCGTACCAGTGGTGCAGGCGGGCGTCGTCGATGCGGCCGACGAGGTCGGCCAGCTCGCGCCGGTGCGGGTGGCGGGCCGGGGAACGGTCGGCGTGCATGACGGTCACGTGGCGCTCGGACTCGGTGCGCACGAGGTGGTGGAGCATGCCGATGATCGGGGTGCAGCCGATGCCGGCGGACACGAGGAGCAGCGGATCCTCGCGGTCCTCGAGGACGAGGTCGCCGAAGGGGAGGGAGCAGCGGATCGGGTCGCCCTCGAAGACGTTGTCGTGGAGGAAGTTGGACACCTCACCGGCGGGCACGGGGGTGCCGTCGACCTCGCTCGCCGGGACGGCCTTGACCGTGAAGCCCCAGGTCGGCGACTCCGGGTCCCCGCTCAGGCTGTACTGGCGGATCTGGCGGGCGCCGTCGGGCAGCTCGACCTGCACGGAGACGTACTGACCGGGCCGCGCGGCCGGGAGCGGCTCGCCGTCGGGGCGGCCGACCTGGAAGGAGACCGTGTCCGGCGACTCGTGGTGGCGCTCGATGACGACGAGGTCCTGCCAGACCTCCTCGGGCGCGACGCCGAAGCGGGAGTAGAGGCCCTTCTCGATCCGGATGAGCGCGTGCGCCATGTCCCAGTAGACCTCGTCCCACGCGGCGACGACCTCCGGCGTGGCCGCGTCGCCGAGGACCTCGGCGATCGCCTCGAAGAGGTGGCGGTGGACGATCGGGTACTGGTCGGGGGCGATGCCGAGGGAGGCGTGCTTGTGCGCGATCCGGGAGAGCAGGGTGTCGGCCTCGCCCTGCTCGCTCACCAGGAGCGTCGCGTAGGCGGCGATCGCGCCGGCGAGGGCGCGCTGCTGGTCGCCCTGGGCCTGGTTGCCGCGGTTGAAGAGGTCCCGCTCCAGCTCGGGGTGGGCGGCGAACATCCGACGGTAGAAGATCGGGGTGATCTCATCGATCTTCGACGCGATGACCGGCAGGGTCGCCTTCACGGTTTCTTCGGCGGTCTCGGAGAGCACGGATACTCCTCACGGGGCGCGGCACCTGCGCGCCACCTTCTCCCTTCGCCCGGTCACCGCCCCTGTCGGGCGACCGTTCGGCGTCGGGACCCACAGTGTGGCGCCGATCCCAAATAAACACCAAATCTACCGTGTTTATTACCGATGGGTCACATCGACAGCACTCGACAACGTTGTGGCAGAAGGGAATCCGCAGTTCGCGTACCGATGCGGGACAGCTGGGCGAGACCCGCTGGAGCGGGCCACGGACCGCGCCGAGAGGTCAGGCGCGGTCGCGCTCCTCCTCGTCCTCCCCGACGACCTGTGCCTGGTCCCACACGTCGGCCGGGTCGGCCTCGGACGTCTCGGGCAGGTCGGCGGGGCCGTCCTCGAGGTCGTCCGTCGAGACGGGTGTCGTCTGGTCGGCGGCGTCGGCCTCCGGGACCTCGCTGTCCAGGTCGCGGGTGAAGGGGTCGGGCTCTTCGGCGTTCATGCTCGCTTCCTTCCCCGGGGCCACGGTGCTCATGCCCCTGGTCGGTCGACGATCGGCAGGACGGCACCAGCCTCGTCCACCTCGTCCCTGCGTCGCAAGCGTCACCGCGCACCTCGTGATCTGCCCGCGGAGGGGGACGCCGTCGTTTAGGGTCGGCACATGACATCCCCACCCGTGCCACCGATCCTCATGGGCGTCTACCGCTACCCCCGCATGATGACGTCGAAGTCCGAGCCGGCGATCCTCGGCGTGCTGCCCGGTCGGGTCTGGCTCACCGGCCAGCAGGGCGTCTTCTTCGACGCCCCGACGCAGCAGATCTCCGCGAAGGCGAGCAAGACGGTCGGGCACGTCACCCTCAAGGTCGGCGGGGACAAGCACGTGGTCTCCGGGCTCGGCAGCGCCAGCGGCGCTCCCTTCGCCCCACAGCAGCTCCAGGAGCTCGAGGCCTCGCGGGCCGCGATCCGGGCGAACCCCTCCACGCAGTCGCTCATGGCAGGTCGCGAGCTCTACGTCGGGCAGGCCGGCAGCGCTGACGGCTCCTACCAGGGCGGCCTGGCCTCCGTGGCCAAGAACGAGATCGGGCAGCAGCGCGACTTCGGCGCGGCCCTGCGCGAGCTGCTCACGGCGGTGGGCGTCGGCCTCTGAGCCGAGCAGGACGGCCCC
>CAYSGN010000019.1:10981-33938 GCA_964430615.1 uncultured Janibacter sp.
CCTTCCTGGGTCCGACCTCGCTCGGTGGTCTGGGGACATCTCGGCGTCGACCAGGGGACCGTGGTCTTCCGGACGGGCGAGGGGAGCAAGGTCCGCGGCGACCTGTCGGCGCCCCCGTCGCCGTCGAGACCGATGGCTACGACCCCGGCAGCGGGCAGGCCTGGGGCGTCGTCACGGGGATGGCCCGCCGGATCACCGAGGTCGACGATCTCCTGGAGACGGTCGACCTCCCCCTCTTCCCGTGGCAGGGCGGAGACAAGGGCCAGTTCGTGCGGGTCACGCCCGAGGAGGTGACCGGTCGACGCTTCACCGTCGTCGACCCGTCCGCATGGACGGCCGCCGAAGACATCCGAAGGACGGTGAGCCCCGGGCGACCGTAGGTCGTAGGGTGGGACGTGGACACGGGGTGCGCTTCGCGCGCTGAGATCACACCCGTGGAACCTGATCTAGTTCGGACTAGCGAAGGGATGTCCCACGTGGCACTCACGCCTACCCTCCTTCCCCCGCGCGTCCTGTCGATCGCCGGCACGGACCCCTCCGGCGGCGCCGGCACCGCCGCGGACACGAAGTCGATCACCGCCGCCGGTGGCTACGCGATGAGCGCCGTCACGGCCGTGGTCGCGCAGAACACCCACGGGGTCCGCACGGTCCACGTCCCGCCCGTGGACGTCCTCACCGCGCAGCTCACGGCGGTGAGCGACGACGTGGAGATCGACGCGGTCAAGACCGGGATGCTCGTCGACGAGGACGTCCTCACCGCCGTCTCCGACTGGCTGTGCGCCCACCGCCCACGGGTGGTCGTCGTCGACCCGGTCATGGTGGCCACGAGCGGCGACCGCCTCCTGGAGAGCGGGGCGGAGCGGCGGCTCGTCGAGCTCTGCAGGACGGCGGAGGTCGTCACCCCGAACATCGACGAGCTCGCGATCCTGCTCGGGACCCGGCCGGCCACCGACGAGGCCGAGGCCCTCGCCCAGGGCAAGGCCTGGGCGAGCGCGACCGGGGTGGCCATCGTGATCAAGACCGGTCACCTGGGCGGTCCGCAGGCCGGCAACACCTGGGTCGAGCCGGACGGCACGACGATCCCCGTCCCCTGCCCGCGGGTCGAGACCGACAGCACCCACGGCACCGGATGCTCTCTCGCCTCCGCCCTGGCCACCCGGCTCGCAGGAGGCGATGACCCGCGCCGGGCGCTCACGTGGACCACGGCCTGGCTGCACGAGTCGATCCGGCACGGGAGCGCGCTGCGCGTGGGCTCGGGCCACGGGCCGATCGACCACTCCCACCGCACCCGGCGGCTGGCCGCCGCGGCGAGCTCGCTGCCGTGGCTGCGGGTCGACGCGGTCCCGGAGGAGCTGCACTCCCCCGACGACCTGGGCGAGGCGTCCACGACGCCGGCCCCGCGAGCCGCGGTGGTGCCGGCAGGTCCCTGGACCGCCGCGCTGTGGCGGCGGGCGGCCGAGACGATCGAGGCGATCGCGCAGTCCCCCTTCGTGGCCCGGCTCGTCGACGGGAGCCTCCCGGAGCCGTCCTTCTCCTTCTACCTCTCCCAGGACGCGCTCTACCTCGCCCGCTACTCGAAGGTCCTGGCCGGGCTGTCGGCGATCGCGGGCACCCCGGAGGCACAGGTCTTCTGGGCGGAGGGAGCCATCGGGTGCCTGACGGTCGAGTCCGAGCTGCACCGCGGCTGGCCGGACCGTCGGACGAGCGAGCCCGGCCCGGTGACCTCGGCGTACACCGACTTCCTCGAGGCCACGCTCCACGGTGAGGAGCGGGCGGTCGCGTGCGCCGCCGTGCTGCCCTGCTACTGGCTCTACGCCCAGACCGGCGCCAGGCTGGGGGCGGTCCCGGAGGACCACCCGTACGCCGCGTGGCTGGCGACCTACGCCGACCCGGAGTTCGTCACCGCGACCGAGGGGGCGCTGCGCGAGGTCGAGCGAGAGCTCGCCGCCGCCTCACCGCGGGCCAGGGCGAAGGGGGCCCGGGCCTTCCTGCTGGCCTGCCGGCACGAGCACGAGTTCTTCGAGCAGGCCCTGCGGATCGACGCAACCGGTGAGGAGCCCGCGTGACCACCGGGGTCCCGGGACTGCCGCCGGCGGGCCGCGCCGCCCTTCGTGCCGGTGTCGTCGGCAACTGGATCGACAACATCCATGTCTTCCTGCCCCTCGTGGCCCTCGCGCCGGTCATGCTCGTGCTGGCCGGGCCGGCCGCCGCGGCGTCCACCGGCGTGCTCATCGTCATCGCGATGCTGCTGGGCCGTCCCGTCGGGGGCATCGTCTTCGGGAGGATCGCCGACCGGGTCGGACGTACCGCGACGACCCGCATCGCGATCGCCGGCACCGCGGCCTGCGCCCTGGCCATCGCCGCCGTGCCCACCCACGACGTGCTCGGGGGCGGCACGGTGGCGCTCATCCTCCTGCTGCGGTTCGTCGGTGGGGTCTTCGTCGCCGGCGAGTACTCCGCCGCGATCCCCCTGGCCATGGAGTGGTCGCCTGCGCGCCGACGCGGCCTGATGAGCGGACTGATCCTGTCGATGGCCCCGTGGGCGCAGGCCTCGATCGCCTTCGCGGTCGCGGGGATGCTCGCCCTCCTCGGGCCCGATGCCTATGCCGCCTGGGGTTGGCGGATCCTCTTCGTCGCCGGGGCCCTCCTCTCCGCGGGGATGCTGCTCTACTACAGCCGCAACGTCACCGACGCGCCGCTCTTCCACCACCCGGAGAGCCAGGGCGCCCGGGCCCGGGCCCGCGTCCGGGACGTGCTCCTCGGGCGGTGGGCGCCGGCCTTCTGGCAGGTCTTCACCCTCATGTCGGGGCTGTGGCTGCTCACCAACAGCACCGTCCTGCTGCTCACCGAGCGGCTCGGCACCGACACCGGTCTCACCGCGCGGGAGGTCTCCCTCGTCATCGGCGCCGCGTCCGTCGCCCAGGCCGTCGTCATGGTCCTCGCCGGTCACGCGTCGACCTGCGTCGGGCGCCGACGGCTCTTCGTCGTGTGGGGAGCCGTCGCGGCGCTCGTGGCACCGCTGGTCTACCGGCAGGCGATCACCTCCTCGAGCGTCGCCACCGCGCTGGTGCTCGCGGCCCTGCTCCAGGTGGTGACGGTCAGCGCGTACGGCCCGGTGTCGGCCTACCTCTCCGAGCGCTTCCCGACACAGGTGCGCTCGACCGGGTACGGGACGGGCTACAGCCTCTCGCTCGTCCTGCCGGCCCTCTTCCCCTTCTACCTGCCGTGGCTCGAGGGGCTGCTCGGCCGGCAGGGCTCGGTCATGGCGCTCATCGCGCTCGGGGGGAGTCTCGTCGTGCTCGGGGCGCTGCGCGGGCCGAGGCTCGGCCGCTCCGAGATCGCCCACTCCCTGGACGACGTGTCCGGCGCCGTCGCCGCGCCGGTGGAAGCGCAGGTGCGCCGATGACGACCGACACGGACCTCGACACGGTGCGGCCGGTCGTCCGCGCCCTCCGCGAGCAGGCGCCGCTCGTGCACTGCATCACCGCCTCGGTGTCCATGGGGCTCGTCGCCGACGGTCTGCTGGCCGCCGGTGCCCGGCCGATGATGACCGAGACCCTCGCGGAGGCACCGACACTGACCTCGGTCGCCGATGCGCTGCTGGTCAACCTCGGCACGCTGAGCGCCGACGCCACGGCGTCCATCCCCGCGGTGGTCGAGGTCGCCACCGAGCACGGCCGGCCGTGGGTGCTCGATCCGACGGCGATCGGTCTGGCGCCGGTCCGCACACCGCTGGCCCGTCGGCTGCTGCCCTCCCGGCCCACCGTGGTGCGGGCGAATGCCTCGGAGGCCCTCGCCCTCGTGGGACAGGGGAGGGGTGGCCGGGGTGCGGACTCGGTGGCGACGCCCGACGGTGCCCGCGACGCGGCGACCACTCTCGCCCGGCGGACCGGGGGCGCCGTCGCCGTCTCCGGCGAGGTGGACCTCGTGCTCGACGAGAGACGCGAGGCCCGGCTGGCGCGGGGGACCGCCCTGCTGAGCCGGGTCACCGGGACGGGATGCCTGCTGGGCGCGCTGACCGCGGCGTGCGCCGCGGTCCACGACGACCCCTTCGAGGCGGCTCTCGCGGCGACGACGTGGATGGCGCTCGCCGGGGAACGGGCCGCCGAGGCCGCCCGACGACCCGGCTCCTTCCGCCCGGCCCTCCTCGATGCGCTCGACGAGGTCGGCGATGCCTGACCTGCGCTGCTACCTCGTCACCTCCGGTACCGGGCGGCGCACCATCGAGACCGCTGCCCGCTGCGCTGCCGCCGGAGCGGGGATGGTGCAGGTGCGGGCGAAGGGGGTCTCGACCGCCGAGCTGCTCGAGCTCACCTGCGCCGTCGCCGAGGAGGTCCATCGGGCCCGCCCCGCGACCCGGGTCGTCGTCGACGACCGGGCCGATGTCGCGCTGGCCGCACGGCTGCGAGGGGTTCCGGTGCACGGGGTGCACCTCGGGCAGGACGACCTGCCGGTCCACCTGGCCCGCGAGATGCTCGGGCCGGAGGCGGTCATCGGCCTGACCACGGGCACGCCGGAGCTGGTCGCCGGGGCCGAACGGCAACGCCCCCTCCTCGACTACATCGGCGCCGGCCCGTACCGGCTGACCCCGACGAAGGACTCGGGCCGTGCGCCGATCGGCGTCGACGGCTACCCCGCCCTCGTCGCCGGCACACGCCTGCCGGTCGTCGCGATCGGTGACGTCACCGCGGCGGACGCCCCTGCCCTGGCCGGGACCGGAGTGGCGGGGGTGGCCCTGGTCCGGGCGCTCATGGAGGCGGTCGACCCCGACGTCGTCGTGCGGCAGGTCCTGGGGGCCTTCTCCGGGGCGTGACCCGAGGAGGTGCTGTCGGCCGGCTTTAGTACTACAGTACGTAGTACTAGGAGAAGACTCTCCTGGACGAGGCCTGGAGGCCAGATCACCATGACGACGAAGTCCACCGAACGCAGCCACCTCGACGGGAAGGGCCACCCCACCGGTCCCGTCCGCTACCAGGAGGACGTCGTGGGCACCCCGCTGCTGCGGCGGATCCTCGCCGTGGGCCGGATCGTCATCGGGTTCATGTTCCTGTGGCCCTTCCTCGACAAGCTCTTCGGACTCGGCTACGCCACTCCTGCCGAGCAGGCCTGGATCGAGGGCGGCGCGCCGGCACAGGGCTTCATGCAGAACCTCGAGGGGCCGACGGCCGGGTTCTTCCAGAGCATCTCGGGTCCCTGGGCCGACTGGCTCTTCATGGCCGGGCTCCTCGGCATCGGTGTCGCGATGATCACCGGCGCCGGCCTGCGGCTCGCCGCCTGGAGCGGCACCCTGCTCCTGGCCTTCATGTACGTCGCCCAGCTGCCGATCGGCCAGGCGGACACGGGCTTCACCAACCCCGTCATCGACAGCCACTGGGTCGAGGCGATGCTGCTGCTCGTCTCCGCCTACGGTCTGGCCGGTGACACCTGGGGTCTCGGCCGTTGGTGGGGCCGGATCGTCGGCGACGGCTGGCTGCGCTGACCGTCAGCACGAGGCTCCCACCGAGGTCTCTCTCGGTGGGAGCCTCGTCGTCCGGATGCGGGGGGCCGGCCTCCCTTCATGGGATGTGGAGGCGTTGCGCGCCCCCGTGCGCCGCTTCGTCGAACGGGCCGTCGGAGTCGGCTCTCACCGAGCGGGGCCGCGGTGGCGCGGCTACGGTCGAGGGCAACCGACGCCATGGAGGTCGTCATGTCGCCACGCAGCCTCGCCCGCTCCGCCGCCGCGCTCCTGGGTGCCCTGTCACTCACCGCGGCCACCGTGCCCACAGGAGAGGCCGCCACCTCGGCACCTTCGGAGCGGCCGGACGCACCCGAGGACGTCGTCGACCTGCACGAGGTGGCCCCGACGGTGCTCTACGACATCCGCTACTCCACGAAGCACAACTTCATGGGCACTCGGGTGGACGGCTACCCGCAGTCGCTCTGCCTGCTCAGCGGCGAGGCCGCGACCCGGCTGGCGAAGGTGCAGCAGGACGTCCTGGAGCAGGGGTACTCGCTCAAGGTGTACGACTGCTACCGGCCGCAGCGCGCCGTCGACCACTTCGTGCAGTGGGCCGGCGACGAGGACGACCAGACGATGAAGCGGGAGTTCTACCCGCGCGTGGACAAGAGCACGCTCTTCGAGGACGGGTACATCGCGGAGCAGTCGGGGCACAGCCGGGCCAGCACGGTGGACCTGACCCTGGTGGAGCTGCCCGCGGAGAGGCAGCGGCGGTGGACCCCCGCCGACGGGCTGCAGCCCTGCTACGGGCCCAGGTCGCAGCGCTTCGAGGACACCTCGATCGACATGGGGACGGGGTACGACTGCTTCGACACCCGCTCGCACACCGCCGACCCACGCAGCACTCCCGAGCAGCGGGCCAACCGGCAGCGGCTCGTGGATGCGATGGCCGCCTGCGGCTTCAGCAACTACGAGAACGAGTGGTGGCACTTCACGCTCGAGGACGAGCCGTACCCGGACACCTACTTCGACTTCGTCGTCTCGAGGGCCTCGCTCGCCCGCTGAGGCCCTCGTCCCGTCGCGTGCTCGCGCCCGGTCGGTGACGGGCAGGCGACTATCGGCGCGGGCACGAGCGGCAGCGTGACGTCCGGTCCGGAGCGCACACGACGACGAAGCTCCTGCCCTGGTGTCCCAGGACAGGAGCTTCGTGCAGTGAGCGGCACCCATCCCGTGCGCACCCCGTGGTGGTGCGAGAGGGGGGATTTGAACCCCCACGCCCGTAAGGACACTGCCACCTGAAGACAGCGCGTCTGCCGTTCCGCCACTCTCGCGTGAGTCTCACCCGCGGGCCGACCGGCTCACGAGCGGTCTCATTCTGCCCCATGACCGGCCAGATCCCCAAAGCGAGGCCTGCGGGTCCTCCTCGGGCCCCTCGTCGTCACCTCGTCTCCCGGCCCGCGGCGGCGGTCTCCTGCGCGGACGGGGCGTCCCCCTTCGCCCCGCCTGACCGGGACAGCCGCACCGGGCCGGGAAAACCCGAGATGACCGCGCTATGACCCGGCCGAACCCAGGTTTCCCGGCCACCAGCGGGCATCCCGGCCGGCAGGAGGCTTCCGGGTCATCCGGCGACCCCGCGTCTCGGCCCCACGACGAAGAGGAGGCCCGCCACGATCCGGCGGGCGCGGCCGCGCTGCGCGACGGGGGCACCGCCGCCGGGTCACTCCCCTTCGCCCATCGCCAGGTGCTGCTGCGCCAGGCGGCGCAGCAGGAGGAGGACGCGATCGACGAGGACGGTCCCGAGGACGACCTGACGTACCGCCCCCCCGGGCGTGGCGGGCACCGAGGCGAGGTCCACCGCCGCGACCTCGAGCACCGCCTGCGCGTAGGCGTCCATCCGCTCCTCGTCCACGCCGAGGGCAGCCGCCTCGCAGGCCTCCCAGGCCGCGTCGAGCTCGTCGATCACCGGGTCCTCCGGGTGCACCCGCCACCCGCGCCCGGCCAACCACGTCCGGGCACGGCTGCTGGGCTCCAGCGCTCCCCCGTCGCCCGGGTCGGGCACGTACTCGGCCCCGACGAGAGCACGCTGCGCCGCCCCCATCACGTCCGTGCGCGAGGTCCCTGGCTGTGCGATCTCCTCGAGCACCCGACGGGTCGTCGCGAGGCTCAGACCACCGATCCCGGTGAGCGCCCGCACGAGCCGCACCCGCTCGACGTGCTCCTCGCCGTACTCGGCGCTCGTGCGCGTGAGAGCCCGGCCGGGCGGCAGCACGCCCTCGCGCAGGTAGTACTTGAGCGTCGCCACCGACACGCCCGTCGTGGCGGCCAGCTCGGAGATCTTCATCGGCCCACCTCTTGCACTGGATAGTACAGATACCCAATACTGGATAGCATCACTATCCAGGGAGCGCACCATGAAGAACCTCACCCACGCCCACGAGGGCGGCGTCACCGTCTTCAACATCGGCATGACGATCCACCGGCCGCACCGGGTCGACCTGTGGTGGCCGGTCTTCGCCGCGATGCCGCGGATGCTCGCGGAGCTGGGTCGCAACAAGGCAGCCGCCGAGCGCGGCGAGGCCGAGGACCTGGGCTTCCTCGGGGCGCACACGCTCATGGGCGGCACCGGACCGTGGGTCGTCCAGTACTGGCGCTCCACCGAGCACCTCTACGCCTATGCCGCCGACCGCGATGCCGAGCACCTGCCGGCGTGGCGGCGCTTCAACCAGATCGCCCGCGCTCACCCGGGAGCGGTGGGCATCTGGCACGAGACCTTCGACGTGCCCGCCGGGCACATCGAGACCTTCTACGGCAACGGTGCGCTCGTCGGGCTCGGCTCCGCCGCGGGGGCGGTCCCGGTGGAGCGACGGGGGCGGGCTGCCCGGGAGCGCCTCGGGGCGGCCTAGAGCGAGACGGCGTGCGAGGCATCGCAGTTCGGCGGACGGGTCCAGCGTCTTCGCAGCGTCCATAGTTAGGATCACGTGAGCACGTGTGCGGTTCGATGCTGCCTGCGTCGGACAAGACCCTCGAAGCCGAGCGAAGGGAGGGCCCCGCCGATGAGCCTCTTCGAGCGCATGGAGCGCCAGCTGGAACGCACGGTCAACGGCGTCTTCGCCCGTGCCTTCCGCTCCGAGGTGCAACCGCTCGAGCTGGCCTCCGCGCTGCGCCGGGCGATGGACGACCGGGCCACGATGCTCGGCCGCGGCCGCACGGTCGTGCCCAACCTCTTCACCATCGAGCTCGCACCGCAGGACTACGAGCGGCTCACCGAGTTCGACGAGGAGCTCGAGGACGAGCTGGTCGCCGCGGCCCAGGAGCACACCGAGTCCCAGCGCTACCAGCCCGGCGGCCCGATCCAGGTCCTCTTCGAGGAGGACGAGGAGCTCGAGACCGGGGTCTTCCGGGTCCGCCCGGCCACCGCCCGCCAGCGGGTCGAGCGCGATCAGCTCGCCGCGCTCGCCCCCGTCGACTACGGCGACGACGACGAAGAAGGCGAGGACTACGACGAGTACTCCGGGTCCTGGGAGGCCGAGGACGCCCAGGCCGCCCAGGAGGAGGCGCCGGCTCCTCCCCCTTCGCCCGCCCCACGGCACAGCCCAGCGCCCCCGGTCCACGAGGACGCACCCACGAGTGTCCAGCCCGCCGTGCCACCGCGCTCCGCGGCACCGGTCTCGGTGCACGACCGCCCGTGGCTCGAGGTCGAGGGCGAGCGCTACCCGCTCATCAGCGCGATGACGGTCCTCGGTCGCGACCAGTCCGCGGACATCGTCCTCGAGGACCCGGGCATCTCCCGACGGCACTGCGAGGTACGGGTGACCCCCGACGGCCCGCGCCTGGTCACCCACCTGCGTGACCTCGGCTCGACGAACGGGACCTTCGTCAACGGCGAGCGCACCGACGCGGTCCGCCTCGCCGACGGGGACCGGATCACCGTGGGCCGCACCCAGACCACCTTCCACACCGGTCGCTGACCCCACCGCAGAGGAGCACCGAGTTGAGCGAGCTGACAGTCACCGTGCTGCGCCTCGGCCTGCTCGTGCTCCTGTGGGTCTTCGTGCTGTCCGTCGCCTCCGTGCTGCGCTCGGACCTCTACGGCACCCGCGTGGTCACCCGTCGCCCCCTCGGCGCGAAGGGGGGCCGCCGCCGGTTGCGCCAGAAGCAGCCGGAGCCGGAGACCCCGCGCCCGGCACCGCGGGCGGGACGTCTCCCGTCGAAGCTCGTCATCACGACCGGTCCGCTCACCGGCACCTCGCTGCCGCTGCGTGACTCCGGCATGCTCATCGGCCGCAACCCCGAGTGCGACCTCGTCCTCGACGACGAGTTCGCCTCCGGACGGCACGCGCGGATCCTGCGCGCCCGGGACGGCTGGTACGTCGAGGACCTCGGCTCGACCAACGGCACCTTCGTCGGGCAGTACCGCGTCGGCGACCCGGTCCCCCTCCAGACAGGTGGGCAGGTGCGCATCGGCCGTACGGTCATCGAGCTGAGGAACTGAGCGTGGCCCTCTCCTTCCACTACGCAGCGCGCTCGGACGTCGGCCTGGTCCGCAAGGACAACCAGGACTCCGGGTACGCCGGTCCGCACCTGCTCGTCGTCGCCGACGGGATGGGCGGGCACGCCGGTGGCGACATCGCCTCCGCCACCGCGATCACCGAGCTCGTCGCGATCGACCACGACTCGCTCACCGCGGCGGAGGCCTCCACGCAGCTGGCCCGGGCGATCCAGTCGGCGAACGAGGAGATCGCCCGCATCTACGCCGAGCGCGCCGAGCTCGAGGGCATGGGCACGACCGTCACGGCACTCATGCGTGCGCGCAACAAGCTCATCCTCGCCCACATCGGCGACTCGCGGGCCTACCGGCTGCGCGACGGCAAGCTCTCCCAGATCACCCGAGACCACTCCTTCGTCCAGACCCTCATCGACGAGGGTCGGATCACCGAGGAGGAGGCGAGCACCCACCCCCAGCGCAGCGTGGTCACCCGGGTGCTCACCGGCGCCCCGGACGACGAGCCCGACCTCGGTGCCCGCGAGGCCCGGGAGGGTGATCGCTACCTCCTGTGCTCCGACGGGCTCTCCGGGTTCGTGGCGGCCGAGACCATCGAGGAGATCCTCGGCGCCCACACCTCGCCCGGCCAGACCGCGGACGACCTCATCTCCCTCGCCGTGCGCGCCGGCGCCCCGGACAACGTCACGGTCGTCATCGGCGACGTCGTCGGCGACGGTTCGTCCCCCTCCACCCAGCCGCAGGTCGTCGGCTCGGCCGCCCTGCGCCGGCCCGGCAAGCGGGTCGATGACTCCCCGGCCGCCCGCGCCGCCGCGCTGACCCGGACCGAGGAGGAGACCGAGGACGAAGGGGTGGAGCTCGCCGAGGAGCGCACCGGCCGCGGCGGGCGGTGGGTCCGTCGCATCGGTGGCCTGGTCATCGCGCTCCTCGTCATCGGTGCGGTCCTCTACGGGGGCTACGCCTGGACCCAGCAGCAGTACTTCGTCGGCGTGGACGAGGACCAGGTCGCGGTCTACCAGGGGATCTCCTCCGACCTCGGCCCGATCTCGTTGCACACGAAGGTCGAGCAGACCGACATCGGGCTGGACCAGCTGCCCTCCTTCTACCGCGACGAGGTCGCCTCGACGATCTCCGTCGACTCCCGTGAGGCCGCCGACGAGCGGGTCGCCAGCCTGCGCAGCGCCGCGGAGAAGTGCCGTGAGCTGCGCTCCAACGGGGAGCCGTGCGGCCGATGATGCGCGCGGTCGAGACGGTCAGCCCCGTGCGGGGGCGCAACATCGAGCTGGTGCTCACGCTGCTGGCCATCGGTGTCGTCGTGCTCGCCTACATCAACGTCACCGTGGCCGCGAGCGGCGAGGTGCCGCCGGACCTGCTCGGGCACACCGGGCTGCTCGCCGCGATCGCCATCGGGGTCCACCTCGTCCTGAGATGGCGATCCTCCTTCGCGGACCCGCTCATCCTGCCGATCGTCACCCTCCTCAACGGCATCGGCCTGGTGATGCTCCACCGCCTGGACATCGCCCAGGGCAAGGACTTCTCCGAGGGCGACGCGCTCCGTCAGCTCGTGTGGACCGCGCTGGGCGTGGCCATCGCGCTCGCCGTGCTCGTCGTGCTGCGCGACCACCGGGTCCTGCGGCGCTACACCTACACCTGCGGGGCGCTGGCCCTGGTCTTCCTCGCCCTGCCGCTGACACCGCTCGGGCTCTCGGTCTACGGCGCGCGGATCTGGATCCAGATCGGTGGCTTCACCTTCCAGCCCGCCGAGGTCGCCAAGATCATGCTGGCGATCTTCTTCGCCGGCTACCTCGTGCAGACCCGGGACCTGCTCGCGCTGGCCGGGCGTCGCGTGCTCGGGCTCACCCTGCCGCGGCTGCGTGATCTCGGGCCGCTCCTCGTCGCGTGGGTGGCGGCGGCACTCGTCCTCGTCCTCGAGAACGACTTCGGTACGACCCTGCTGATCTTCGGCCTCTTCGTGGCGATGCTCTACGTGGCGACCGAGCGCATCTCCTGGGTCGTGCTCGGCCTCTCGCTCGCCGCCGCCGGCGCGTTCATCGTCTACCAGTTCGCCGGTCACGTGCGTACCCGCGTGCTCTGCTGGACCGACACCTTCTCCCCGGAGGGGATGGAGCAGTGCGGGCAGCTGGCCACGGGCATCATGGGCATGGCCGCGGGCGGGATCTCCGGGACCGGGCTGGGCCGCGGACGGCCGTGGCTGACCCCGCTGCCGAAGTCGGACTTCATCTTCACGAGCATCGCCGAGGAGCTCGGCCTCATCGGGGTCTTCGCGATCATCCTGCTCTACGTGCTGCTCATCGAGCGCGGGCTGCGCTCCGCCATCGGCCTGCGCGACGGGTTCGGCAAGCTCCTGGCCGCCGGGCTCTCCTTCACGCTGGCGATCCAGGTCTTCGTCGTCATCGGCGGGGTCACCCGGGTCATCCCGCTCACCGGCCTGACCCTTCCCTTCCTCGCCTACGGCGGGTCCTCGCTCCTGACCAACTGGACCCTCGTCGCGCTGCTCCTGCGCATCAGCGACCACGCGCGCCGCCCCGACCCCGAGTTCGACCCGGCCTCGATGGACGCGCCCACCCAGGTGGTGAAGTCCCGGTGAACCAGCCCATCCGCCGCCTCTCGATGCTCGTGGCCATGATGTTCGTGCTCCTGCTCGCCTCGAGCACGTGGATCCAGGTGCTCGACGCCGACGACATCAACGAGCTGCCCGGCAACCGCCGCACCCAGCTGGAGAGCTATGCCCGCGAGCGCGGGCAGATCCTCGTCGACGGGCAGCCGGTCGCCTCGTCCACCCCGACCGAGGACGACCTCCAGTGGCAGCGGATGTACCAGCAGCCGCGCCTCTACAGCCACATCACCGGCTGGTACTCCTTCACCTACGGCCCGGGTGGGGGCATCGAGGCCGCCTCCGACGGGCTGCTCTCCGGGCGGGACGACCAGCTCTTCTACGACCGGATCACCGGGGCCATCGCGGGGCGCGAGCCCACGGGAGCCAGCCTCGAGCTGACGATCGACCCCAAGGTGCAGAAGGCGGCCGACGAGGCCCTCGGTGACGACCGCGGAGCGGTCGTGGCCCTCGACCCGCGCACCGGCGAGATCCTCGCGATGGTCTCCCACCCGCAGTACGACCCCAACCCCCTGGCGAGCCACGACGCGAGTGTCGAGAAGGACGCCTGGGAGCGGCTCCACGAGGCCGAGGGCGACCCGCTCGTCAACCGGTCGATCTCGGGCAACCTCTACCCGCCCGGTTCGGTCTTCAAGATCGTCACCGCGGCGGCCGCCATCGAGAGCGGCGACTGGGATGAGGACTCCCAGATCCCCGGCCCGGCGAGCCTGGACCTGCCCCAGACCGACGCCAACCTGCCCAACTCCCACCCCGGCGCCTGCGGCCCGAACGACGAGGTCAGCCTCGCGGTCGCGCTCCAGGACTCGTGCAACACGGCCTTCGGGTGGCTCGGGATGGAGCTCGGGGACAAGAAGATCCGCGAGCAGGCCCAGGACTTCGGCTTCGGTGAGGACCTGCAGGTGCCGATGGAGGTCACCCCCTCCACCGTGCCGAGCGGCATCAGCGAGGCCCAGGAGGCCCAGGTCGGCATCGGTCAGTACGACGTGCGGGTCACCCCGCTCCAGGTGGCGATGACGAGCGCCGCCGTCGCCAACGACGGCGTCGTCATGAAGCCGCACCTCATCGAGTCGGTCCTCGGCTCCGACCTGTCCACGATGCGCGAGACCAAGCCCGAGAAGCTCTCCACCGCGATGAGCGAGGACACCTCCAGCCAGCTCACCGACATGATGGAGCTCGTCGTCGAGAAGGGCACCGGGACGCCGGCGGCGATCTCCGGCACGTCCGTGGCCGGCAAGACGGGCACCGCCGAGCAGGGCGAAGGGGAGCCGCCGCACGCGTGGTTCACCGGCTTCGCCCCCGCCGACAACCCGAAGGTCGCGGTCGCGGTCGTCGTCGAGGACGGCGGCAAGGCCGGTAACGAGGCCTACGGCGGCGCGGTGGCCGGGCCGATCAGCAAGGCCGTCATGGAGGCGGCGCTGGAATGAGCACCGTGTCGAGCACCTGTCAGTACCGAATGCTCCGGGAGAGAACATGAGCGACTCCGCACCACGCCTGCTCGGAGGGCGTTACGAGGTCGGCGAGCTCATCGGGCGAGGAGGCATGGCCGAGGTCCACCTCGGCTACGACGCTCGTCTCGGACGGACCGTCGCGATCAAGATCCTGCGCACCGACCACGCCCGCGACACCGCCTTCCTCACCCGCTTCCGGCGCGAGGCGCAGTCCGTCGCGGGGCTGAACCACCGCTCGATCGTCGCGGTCTACGACTCCGGTGAGGACCGGGTCCAGGAGGTCGGCGGCGCCACCTTGGACATCCCGTACATCGTCATGGAGTACGTGGACGGGCACACGCTGCGCGAGGTGCTCAACGACCAGGGCACCCTCGACCCGCAGGAGGCCGCCCGGATCGTCCAGCAGGTCCTCGAGGCGCTGGACTACAGCCACGACATGGGGATCGTGCACCGCGATATCAAGCCCGGCAACGTCATGGTCGGCGACGACGGCAGCGTCAAGGTGATGGACTTCGGCATCGCCCGGGCCATCGCCGACAGCCAGGCGACGATGACCGCGACCCAGGCGGTGATCGGCACCGCCCAGTACATCTCGCCGGAGCAGGCCCGCGGGGAGACCGTCGACAAGCGCAGCGACGTCTACTCGACCGGCTGCCTGCTCTTCGAGCTGCTCACCGGACGCACCCCCTACACCGGTGAACCGATCTCGCTGACCTACCAGCACGTCAACGCCGACATCCCGGTGCCGTCCGCGCTCAACGACCGGGTGCCGTCGGAGATGGACGCGATCGTCGTCCACTCCCTCACCAAGGACCGCGATGCGCGGTACCCGGACGCGCAGGCGATGGCCGACGACCTCGCCGCCTTCCGCTCGGGGATGCCGATCAGCCCGGCCCCCCGCGCCAGCCTCCAGGAGACCACCGAGACCGCGGTCACGCCCGTGGCCGGTGCAGCGGGAGGCGCTGCCGCGGCGGAGGAGGTCCCCACCGGACCGGTCCCCCGCCGGGACCCGGACACCGCGTCGATGCCCCCCACGGGTGCGAGCACGCGGCGTCGGCGCCGGATGCTCGGCTGGCTCGTCGCCCTCCTCGTCATCGTTCCGCTCGCGCTGCTCGGCTGGTTCGTCTGGGACACCACCCAGGGCCAGGAGGCGAGCACGGTCACCGTGCCCAAGGTCGTCGGCATGTCCGAGGAGGAGGCCACCGCCGAGCTGGACGAGCTCAACCTCACGACGAACTCGCGCACGGTCTCCAACAACAGTCCTCGCGGCCGGGTCGTCTCTCAGGACCCGCCGGAGGGGACGAGCCTCCAGGAGGGGGACCGGGTCACCCTGACGGTCTCGGCCGGGCCGGACGACGTGGCGGTCCCGTCCCTCGTGGGCATGGAGCGTGATGAGGCCGAGAAGGTGCTGCGGGATGCCGGGCTGAAGCTCGGTGAGGTCACCACCCGTGACACCGCCGAGCAGCAGGAGGACCGGGTCGTCGAGGCCTCGCCCGCTCCCATGGAGACCGTGGCGAAGGGGACGAAGGTCGACCTGGTCATCGCCTCCGGTCAGGTCGAGATCGACGACTACCGCGGCCAGGACATCGAGGACGTGCGCTCGACGCTCTACGACCTCAACCTCCAGGTCGAGGTCGTCGAGGAGGGCTCCAGCGAGTCCGAGGGCACCATCCTCGGCCAGGACCCCGGTGCCGGGACGGTCGACCAGGGCTCCACGGTGGTCCTCACGGTCGCCCGGGCGCCGAACCCGACCGAGACGGTGACGACGACCCCGAGCCCGACGTCCTCCTCCAGCTCGGAGCCGAGCTCGCCCACCCGCTCGCCCACCGAGGACGAGCCCTCGCCGACCTCCACGGAGGAGCCGAGCGAGACGAGCACCTCGGAGCCCTCCGAGCCGTCGGAGACCTCCACCTCGTCCCCGCCCTCGGAGTCGAGCAGGCCGAGCACCCCGAGCCCGTCCGGGAACGACGAGTCGCCCAACCGGGAGTGAGCAGGTCCTAGGGGTCGCGCGGCTCGTCGTGCTCGGGCTCGAAGTGGACGTGCACGCGCTGGAAGCCCTTGAGCCGTTGTGACTGCGAGAGCCGGGCATAGGCCCGCTCGTCGGCCTCGGTGAGCACGACCCGGTCGGTGAAGGGGGTCAGCAGCGCCCGGGGCCACAGGCGCTCCTTGTGCACGACGTTGATCTCCACGCTGATCATGAGCACCACCGAGAGCGTGTAGAGGAAGACGAGCAGCCCGAGGACGAAGGCGAAGACCGAGGTGAGGTTGCTCGCCCGGTCGACGACGGCGCCCACGTACGCGGCACTGACGACCTGGATGCCCTGCCAGGCGATCGCGGCGACGAGGGCGCCGGGCAGCACGTCGCGCAGGTCCAGCGGTCTCGTGGTCGCGATGATGAGCACGATGGCGGCGACGAGCGTGTTGATGAGCACGGAGGCGATCGTGATGGCCCAGCCCGCGTAGCCGTCGTCGACGAGCTGCTGCAGGTAGGTCGTCACCCCCGTCGTGAGCACGATCGTGATGCCGACGACGAGGAGCAGGAGCAGCCCGCGACCGCGGCTGGCGAAGGGGTTGGGCCGGCTGTTGCGCGGCACCATCCAGGCCTGGTTGTTGGCGTACTGCAAGGCCTGACCGACCCCGAGGACGCCGTAGATCGCGCCGATCCCTCCCGCGATCAGCCCGATCGCTCCGCCGCCGAGCGTGCCGGTCTCCCGCAGCTGGTCGCCGACGATGGGGAAGTCCGAGACGGCGGACTCGAGGATGCGTCGGCTCCAGACCGGATGGTCCTCCAGGACGATGCCCACCGTCGTCGAGAGCAGCATGAGGCCCGGGAAGAGGGAGAAGAAAGCGTAGTAGGTCAGCAGCGCGCACAGGTAGCCGCCGAAGTCGTCCACGAACTTGTAGACGACCGCGATCGGGAAGCCCAGGACGGTGTGCCGACGCTGGAAGGCATCGAGGGGTCCGATGGTCGGGGCCCCGGACCTGGGGCGAGGGTCATCGGTGCCCGTCTCCGACTCGGCCACCTCGACCCCCTTCGCTCAACCTGCGGTGACGCGGGCGATCCCCTCGACGTCACGGACCAACGGGGACATCGTCGCGCTGGCCTCCACGGCTCGCTCGTCACCGGTGAGGGCCAGCCAGTTGGCCAGGATCCGGTGACCGCCCTCGGTCAGCACCGACTCGGGGTGGAACTGGACACCGTGCAACGGCAGCTCACGGTGGCGCACGCCCATGATGATCCCGGAGGAAGTCTGCCCGTTCGCGACGAGCACCTCGGGCAGGCTCGCCGGGTCGATGGTCAGCGAGTGGTAGCGGGTAGCGGTGAAGGGGCTCGCCAGCCCCTCGAGGACCCCCGTGTCGTCGTGCTCGACGCGGCTGGTCTTGCCGTGCTGGAGCTCGGGCGCGCGCCCGACCGTCGCGCCGAAGACGATCCCCAGGGCCTGGTGGCCCAGGCAGACACCGAGCATCGGCTGGGACCGCTGCGCGCACCCCTCGATCACCGCGGTGGAGACGCCCGCGGCCTCGGGGGTGCCGGGCCCCGGCGAGACGAGCACCCCGTCGAAGTCGACGGCGTCGGCCGGGCGGACCGCGTCGTTGCGCACGACTGTCGTCTCGGCCCCCAGCTGCTGGAGGTAGCCGACGATCGTGAAGACGAAGCTGTCGTAGTTGTCGACGACGAGGATCCTGCTCACGTGGACAGTATGTCCCTACTTCCGCTCGGGCAGCGCCCGGGCGTGCTCGAGCTGCACCTGGCCGGCGAAGGCCGGCAGCGTGCTCTTCTCCTGCTCGGTCACCTCGTACCCGAGCCCGACCGCGTCGACGTACTGCCGGTAGATGTTCACCGACGGGTCCTCGTCGAGGGCCTGCTTGAGCTCGTCGGGGTCCCCGACGGCGGTGATCGTGAAGGGCGGGGAGTACACCCTCCCCTGGAGGATCAGGGTGTTGCCGACGCACCGCACGGCACTGGTGGAGACGACCCGCTGGTCCATGATCTGCATCGCCTCGGCACCCCCGCGCCACAGCGCGTTGACGACGCCCTGCACGTCCTGCTGGTGCACGACGACGTCGTCGACCGTGTAGCCCTCGGGGATCTCCTCGGCCTCCAGCGGCGCGTCGTCGAGGCTGACGGTGACCGAGGGGCCGCTCACCGGGGTCAGCCCGGCGCTCTCGGCGCGCTTCGAGGTGAGCCGGTCCACCTTGCGCCGGGCAGCACTGGTCGAGCTCTGCTCGCTCAGGGAGTTCACGTCCGAGCGCACCCGGCGGACCCGGTCCTCGGTCTCGGAGTTCTCGGCCGTGCGCTCACGGATCAGGTCCGGCAGGTCGGCGGCCTCGCTGCGCAGGTCGGTGCCGCGGGCGGCCGAGCCGGATGTCGCGAAGAGGAGGCCGGCGGCGAGGGCGATGACGGGGACGAGGGCGGACCATCCGGTGGGCCGATGAGTCAGCCAGGTCCGGCCCCGGGAGAGGGCCGCGCGCCACCCGGAGTCCCGCGCGTCGGGGCGCTCCTCACCCATGGCGGTCCACCCTTCACTCGATCCGCAGCCGTCACATCTACGCTAGGCCACGACAGCAGACTTCACGAGGAGCATCCCAGTGGCCAAGTCCGACGACGCGAAGAACCCCGACCGACGTTCGGCCCGATCAGGCGACCCCCGCAAGCGCGCCGCGAACGAGGCGGCGATCAAGGAGGCCGAGGCCAAGGAGCGCCACAAGATGAAGGCGCAGAAGCTCGGGAACCCCAGCTGGTTCGTACCCGTGATGCTCGGTCTGATGATCATCGGGGGCCTGTGGGTCGTCACCTTCTACATCACCGAGCAGCGCTACCCGGTGGAGAGCCTCGGCAACTGGAACCTGGGGGTCGGCTTCGCCCTCGTCATGGTCGGGTTCCTCATGACCACGCGCTGGAAGTAGCGCCCACACCCGTGATGACGAGGGGCCGGCACCCACGGGTGCCGGCCCTTCGTCGTCCCGGATGTGCACATCTCCCTGTGGACAGACGTGGTTGTCCACAGGGTTGTTCACAGCTGGGGACAAATGACAGGCGTGTAACTCGTGTTCTTCCGTACGTCCGTACGACTCGGGGTGGTCATGCGAAGGGGAGGACCGCGTGGGGCGAGAGGACGTACTTGCCCACCCACAGGAGGAGGACGAGCACGAGGACGCCGATGATCGTGGCCCAGGCGATGACCGGCCTGCGCGCCTTCGCCGAGGCCGCCAGACCCAGGGCGAGCAGCCCACCTGCGACGAGGCCCCCGAGGTGGGCCTCCCAGGCGACGTTGGGGACGACGAACCCGATGACCGCGTTGATGGCGATCGTCGCGATCATGCCCGAGGTGTCGCGCCCCAGCTTGTGGTGGAGCACGACGAGGGCACCGAAGAGCCCGAAGACCGCGCCCGAGGCGCCGACGATCGGGGCCCAGGCATCCGGGTCACCCGGGTCGACCGGCTGGAAGAGCAGCCAGGTCACCGACCCGGCCAGCGCGGAGACGAGGTACACCGCGACGTACCGGGCCCAGCCCAGCATCCGCTCGAGGTAGCCGCCGACGAGCCACAGCGCGAGCATGTTGAAGCCGATGTGCATGACGAAGCTCGGGCTGTGGGCGAAGGCGGAGGTGAGCAGCCGCCACGGTTCGCTCATCCCGAGGGCGGGAGCGAAGGCCACCTCCTCGAAGACCCATGGGGAGATCTGCTCGCCGATCCAGACGATGATGCAGATGACGATGATGCCGATCGTCACCACCGGCCGATCGGAGCCCGCCCGTCCACCGAGGGTGGTGACCTGGCGACGGTCCCCCTTCGACAGCTCCCGGACGCAGTCCACACACTGGACACCGACGGCGGCGCTGCGCTGGCACTCCGCGCAGGTCGGCCGGCCGCAGCGCTGGCACCGGATGTAGGTGACGCGGTCCGGGTGCCTGGGGCAGACGGGGGCCGCCTCGGCGCCCCCCGCCGCCCCGTGCGTGCCCCAGCCGGCAGGCGGCTGGGTCATCAGGTCAGTCCTCGACGATCTCGACGGACTCGATGGTCACCGGGTCGACGGGCCGGTCCATCGCCCCGGTCGGGACGCCGGCCAGGGTGTCGACGACCTCGCGGCTCGGGCCGTCGGCGACCTCGCCGAAGATCGTGTGCTTGCCGTTGAGCCACGGGGTCTCGCCGACGGTGATGAAGAACTGGGAACCGTTGGTGCCCTTGCCCATCCGCTTCCCGGCGTTGGCCATGGCCAGCAGGTACGGCTTGTTGAACTGGAGGTCCGGGTGGATCTCGTCGTCGAACGCGTAGCCCGGCCCGCCGGTGCCCTGACCCAGCGGGCAGCCGCCCTGGATCATGAATCCCGGGATGATCCGGTGGAACTCCAGGCCGTCGTAGAACTTGGTCGGGTTGGTCCGTCCGGCGTCATCGGAGTACTCCTTCTCGCCCGTGGCCAGACCGGTGAAGTTCTTCACCGTCGTGGGGGCCTGGTTGGGGAAGAGCTCGACATTGATGTCGCCGTGGTTCGTGTGCAGGATCGCCTTCATGGGCAGCATGCTAATCAGCCTGCCTCCGACAATCGTGATCGAGGGCACCCCAGCAGTTGGGTTGACCGGGTATTAGGGGCAGGATGGGAAGCAATCATCCAGCAGGAGGAATCGCATTGCAGACGAACAACAAGGTCGAAGACGGGCGTGTGCGCGCCCACGAGACGGCCGAGGCCGCCACGGACAAGGTGCACGTCCTGATCGACAAGCTGGCCGAGCAGGCCGTCGTCGGCGGCGAGCGCATGCAGGAGTTCCAGACCACGGCCGCCCAGCAGGCCGAGGCAGCGAAGAAGCAGGCCGCCTCCCGGGCCGCCGACCTGCGCGAGCAGGCCGAGGCCTCCAAGAAGCAGGCCGCCAAGGACGCGAAGAAGAAGCGCAAGAAGGCTCGCAAGGCGGTCAAGAGCACCAAGAAGGACATGCGCGAGGACGTGCGCAAGAGCCGCGAGCAGGCGCGTCGTGACATCGAGGCGGTGCGTCAGAGCCTGCGCGAGGACGTGCTGCCCAGGGCCAAGGAGACCGCCAGCGGCCTCGCCGCCGCCGGTGCCGAGGCGGGCCGTCGTGCGGCCGACCAGGCCTCGGCACGTGGCCCGGAGGTCATGACCGCCCTCCGTGAGAACCAGGACCCCAAGGCCGCTCTGGCCGCCGCTCGCGGTGAGCAGCAGGAGCCGCAGAAGAAGAAGCGCGGCAAGCTGAAGTTCCTGCTGCTCGCACTCGTCGTCGGTGGCCTGGCCGCCTTCGTGGCCAAGCAGAAGAGCCAGCCGAAGAAGGACCCGTGGGCCGTGCCCGCGGGCGACCCCTACAAGGCTCCCACCACCGGTCGGGAGACCTCGGTCCCGGCTGCCGACACCGGTGCCGCCGGTGCCGCAGCGGACGGTGGCCCGACGACCGGCGCGGCCGCCGGTGCCGGCGTGGGCGCCTCCGCAGCCGCCGGTGCGGACGCCGAGGGCACCACCGCCGGTGAGCAGGGCGTGGGCGACGCGTGGAGCTCGGCCCGCGACTGGGCCGACAGCTCCTCGGTCCCCTCGACCACCGGTCACGTCGACAACGAGGAGGACCTCGAGGCGCACAACCTCGGCGAGGACGGCGAGCCCACGGCCTGACCGCCCGGTCCACCCGGCGAAGGGGGCCGGTCCGCCACGCGCGGACCGGCCCCCTTCGCCGTGCCTGTGTGGACATCCACCGTGGGGAGATCGTCAGCGACGACGTCTTCCTGCGCCTGGACCGGCTCGTCGAGGACACCGTCGCCCTGGTCCGCACCTACGGGACCGTCCGCGAGGCCCAGGGACGCCGCATGCCGGGGTTCTGACGGTCCGGCCGACCGAGGCGAGGGGAGCGGGTCCCTGTGAGACTAGGACCATGCGTGGACGTAGGCCGGAGGAGCTCGGCCGGCTCATCACGATCTTCCGGCCGCGACACCCCCTGGGCTGGTTGTGGCTCACGGCCCTCCCCGTCCCCTTCGCCGTCTGGGCCGCGGTCCCCGACGGCACCGTCATCCGGGAGCGCCACCGCGTGCCCCGCGGCGAGCTGCGGGCCGCGCCCCCCGAGGAGCGCCAGAACCCCCTGCTGCCGCAGACCGTTCTCTTCCGTGGCCTCGAATCGACCGCGGCGCGGTGGCTGGCGAAGGGGAGCCTGTCCTGGGCCGATGCCGGGGCCTTGGTCATCGAGATGGCCGGGAGCCGCGCCGAGACACGAGCGCAGACCGCGCCGTGGACCCTGAGCGTGCGCGACCCCGAGTCGGCCCGGGAGCAGCTGACGCAGGTCATCACGGCGAGCCACCGCAGGTACCCCTACCAGCGGCCGGTCGGCCCCGACTGACCGATCTGCTCGCCGCACGACCCACCCGCGAGCGTGCCACGCTGGTCCCATGTCCTCCTCAGGCGCCGTCCGTGAGCACGCCCTCTCCCTTCCCGGTGCCTGGCCCGACGAG
Source organism: uncultured Janibacter sp. (assembly GCA_964430615.1). GTDB lineage: Bacteria > Actinomycetota > Actinomycetes > Actinomycetales > Dermatophilaceae > Janibacter. The sequence continues at coordinate 33,442 of CAYSGN010000019.1, forward strand.
CCGTGGGAAGGGGATCTCGTCGCCAAGGTCGGCCCGGCCGAGAAGGGCAGGATCTTCGCCTTCCTCGGTGAGACGACCGTCGGCGTCAAGGCCGGTGCATCGCGTGAGGAGGCCGACGAGTGGCTCGATCGCTACCCGGGGGACGCCTCGGTCATGGCCTACATCGGCCGCAGCGGCTGGAACACGCTGACCCTGGACGGCGCCATCGCGCTGCAGGAGATCCTCGAGGCGGTCGAGGACTCCTACTCCATGGTCGTGGAGAAGCTGCCGAAGAAGCACCGCCCTGCGTGATGGCGCCCGGCTCACCCGGGCCAGGCTGTCATCTCCCTAGGGAAATGCGGCCAGAAGAGCACATCCCCCTAGGGAAAGTCCCCCCGGACCTGTCATCTCTTCCTCCGCACGACGAAGGGGGCCGACCCGCACCCGGCGGGCCGGCCCCCTTCGTACTCGGTGGAGGCGATCGGACTCGAACCGACAACCCTCTGCTTGCAAAGCAG
>CAYSGN010000020.1:0-32651 GCA_964430615.1 uncultured Janibacter sp.
GGCTTCTCCCGGTCACAGGTCGGCGGCGTCGACGATCCGGTAGCCGTAGCCCTGCTCGGCGAGGAAGCGCTGCCGGTGGGCGGCGAACTCCGCATCGACGGTGTCGCGGGCGACGACCGTGTAGAAGTGGGCGGTGCGGCCGTCCCCCTTCGGCCGGAGGAGGCGCCCCAGGCGCTGGGCCTCCTCCTGGCGCGACCCGAAGGTGCCGCTGACCTGGATCGCGACGGTCGCCTCGGGCAGGTCGACGGAGAAGTTGGCCACCTTGGAGACGACGAGCAGGTTCGAGCGGCCCTCACGGAAGTCCGCGAAGAGGGCCTGGCGCGTCTTCACCGGGGTCTCCCCGGTGATGAGGTCGGCTCCCAGCCGTTCGGAGAGCTCGTGCAGCTGGTCGAGGTACTGCCCGATGACGAGCGTGGGCTCCCCGTCGTGCTCGTCGACGACCTGGCGGACGACGTCGAGCTTGGTCGGCGACGAGGCGGCGAGGCGGTAGCGGTCCTCGGACTCGGCGGTCGCGTAGGCCATCCGCTCGGAGTCGGTGAGGGTCACCCGGACCTCCACGCAGTCCGCGGGAGCGATGTAGCCCTGGGACTCGATGTCCTTCCAGGGGGCGTCGAAGCGCTTGGGCCCGATGAGGGAGAAGACATCGGCCTCCCGGCCGTCCTCCCGGACGAGCGTCGCCGTCAGGCCGAGCCGCCGCCGGGCCTGCAGGTCCGCGGTCATCCGGAAGATCGGGGCGGGCAGCAGGTGCACCTCGTCGTAGACGATGAGACCCCAGTCGCGGGCGTCGAGCAGGTCCAGGTGGGGGTAGGCGCCCTTCCGCTTGAGGGTGAGCACCTGGTAGGTCGCGATCGTCACCGGGCGGATCTCCTTGCGCGCACCGGAGTACTCGCCGATCTCGTCCTCGGTGAGCGTGGTGCGCGCGAGCAGCTCGTCCTTCCACTGCCGCGCGCTGACGGTGTTGGTCACGAGGATGAGGGTGGTCGCGGAGGCCGCCGCCATGGCGCCGGCCCCGACGAGGGTCTTGCCCGCGCCGCACGGCAGCACGACGACACCGGAGCCGCCGTCCCAGAAGCCGTCGACCGCCTGCTGCTGGTAGGGGCGCAGGCTCCACCCGTCCTGGTCCAGGTCGATCGGGTGCGCCTCTCCGTCCACGTACCCGGCGCGGTCGTCCGCCGGCCAGCCGACCTTGAGCAGCTCCTGCTTGAGCGTGCCGCGCTCCGAGGGGTGCACGACGACCTCGTCCGGGGAGAGCTGGTCACCGAGGAGCGGCTTGATCTTCTTGTGCCGCATCACCTCGGTGAGCACCGCACGGTCGGTGGCGCGCAGGACGAGCTGCTCGCCGTCCTTCTCCATGACGAGGCGGCCGTAGCGGTCCATGGTGTCGGCGATGTCGACGAGGAGGGCCTGCGGCACCGGGTAGCGCGAGTGGGTGACCAGGGCATGCACCACCTGCTCGGCGTCGTGGCCCGCTGCGCGGGCGTTCCACAGGCCGAGCGGGGTGATCCGGGAGGTGTGGATGTGCTCCGGCGCGCGCTCCAGCTCGGCGAAGGGGGCGATCGCCCGTCGTGCATCGGCGGCCGCGTCGTGGTCGACCTCCAGGAGCAGGGTCTTGTCGCTCTGGACGATCAGGGCGCCGTCGTTCATATGGAGTCCTGCTGCGCGGCGAAGCCGATGGCGACCACCATGGCGATGAGGGCCAGCACGGTGAGGCCGACGATGACGACCCATCCGATGTTCGTCAGCTTCTTCGCGCCCTCGGGGTCGGTCGCCTGCTTGGTGAGGCCGAGGATGCCGAGGACGAGCGGCGCCATGCCGATGAGGCAGCAGTAGCCGGAGAGGACGTAGAGCCCGGAGACGATCGTCAGGACGATCGCCGAGGTGTTCGGCGGCACGGGCGGGCCGTAGGCACCGGGGGGCGGCGGCATGCCGCCCGGTGGGAGCTGGCCGGGGACCGGCTGCCCGTAGGGCACGGCGGACCCGGGCTGACCGTAGGGCGGCTGAGAGCCGGGAGGCCGACCGTACGGCCCCTGACCATAGGGGCCCTGACCGTACGGGGTCTGTCCGTAGGGCTCCTGGGAGTACGGCCCATGGCCGTACGGGTCCTGCCCGGACGGGTCCTGCCCGTAGGCGCCCTGAGGGTAGGGCCCCCCGCCGTACGGCATCTCGTTGTAGGGCTGCTCGCTGCCCGGGTAGGGCCGGGTCGGCCGGTCACCGGTCGGGTAGGGCTCGGCGGGCCGGTCCCCGCCCGGGTACGGCGTGCCCGGGTGCGCTCGCGGGAACCGCTCCGTGGGGTCCGGCGACCCGCCCTCCGGGTTCGGTGTGTCGCTCATCCGTGTCCTCCTCGGCCCACCCTGCACGGGCCTCGGACAACGCTACGCGATGGGTCATGATGGAGGACATGTCCCGTGCACTGCCGCAGCGTGAGCCCATGACCGGACTGCCCTCCCGGGTCACCATCTACGAGGTGGGCGCCCGTGACGGGCTCCAGAACGAGAAGGCCACGGTGCCGACCCCGGTCAAGGCCGAGTTCGTCCGCCGGCTGATCGCGGGCGGGCTCGAGACCGTCGAGACGACGAGCTTCGTCTCCCCGAAGTGGGTGCCCCAGCTGGCCGACGCGGGTGAGCTGCTCGCCGACCTCGGGGAGGCGGGGCGCGGCCCCCGTCGACCGGTGCTCGTCCCCAACGAGCGCGGGCTGGACCGGGCCATGGAGGCCGGGGTGGACGCCGTCGCGATCTTCGGCAGCGCCACGGAGACCTTCGCGCAGAAGAACCTCGGCCGCTCCCTGGCCGACTCCGTGGAGATGTTCGCCCCCGTCGTGCGCCGCTCCCAGGAGGCGGGCATGTGGGTGCGTGCCTACGTCTCGATGTGCTTCGGGGACCCGTGGGAGGGGCCGGTGCCGGTGACGAAGGTCGCCGACGCCTGCGTCTCGCTCATGGACCTGGGCTGCGACCAGCTCTCCCTCGGCGACACGATCGGGACCGGGACCGCCGGCCACGTCGAGGAGCTGCTCGCCGAGCTGGACCGCCGAGGCATCGGGGTGGACCGGATCGGCGTGCACTTCCACGACACCTACGGACAGGCCCTGACCAACACGCTCACCGCGCTGCGGGCCGGGGTCACCGTCGTCGACGCCTCCACCGGCGGGCTCGGCGGGTGCCCCTACGCGAAGTCGGCTACCGGCAACCTCGCCACCGAGGACCTCGTGTGGATGCTCGACGGTGCCGGCGTCGAGACCGGGGTCGACCTGGACGCCCTCGTCGGGACGAGCACGTGGATGGCCGAGCAGCTCGGCCGCCCGTCCCCCTCCCGGGTGGTCAAGGCGCTCGCCGGGGCGTGAGCCCCGGCAGCCACGCGTCGATCGGGCCGACCTCTGCCGGTGAGGGCGCGGGAGTGGCTCATCCGTCGATGACCACACCCGTGATCCGGTGCAGGGAGTAGACCTGCGGGGTGGCGTCCACCTCGCCGACGACCCGACCGCCGTCGACCTTCCTCGGGTGGAAGAGGACCCGGCGGGTGGCACCGAGGCCGTCGCTCACGCCCAGCCACACGGGCAGCCGGTCCGCGGCGGCCTCGCGCAGGAGCGCCGAGGCGCTCGCCGGGTCGAGGGCGGGGATGCTCGGGCCGGGTCCGTCCTCGACCGTCCGGCGGGAGGCGCCCTCCTCCTCCGCCGCACGCAGACGCGCCAGGACATCCGCTGCCGGCTCGCGCGGGACCTCCGTCACCGGGCGCTCCCGGGCGGGGGTGGCTCGCCGACGGGAGGCCGCGGCGGTCACGACGCCGCCCGTCCCCTCCAGCGCGGGTGACTCGCCCAGCCGGCGCAGCGAGTCCAGCAGGACCGTCGGCCCGACCGGGGAGACGAGCACGGTCGGCGCCACCTGCCGCAGCTGGAGGTGCCCGAGCTCCCGGTGGTGGCGCAGGGCCTCCAGGTGCGCCGGGTCGTCGCTGCGCAGGTAGCTGCGGGACTCGCCGACGCGCAGCTGGCCGTGCCGCCGTCCGACGTCGCGTACGAGGTACTCCAGCGGCTGCGGCACCTCCGTCGCGCTGAAGCGGGCGAGCGCGTCGAGCAGCTCGTCGGCGCCCCACCCGGCGTCGAAGGCCGCCCGCAGGGTGGTCTCGGTGAAGCGGTGCACCCCCGCCCCTCCGCGGGACTCGATCTCCGCGGTGCTGCGCAGCAGGGACGCCAGCTCCGGCACGGGCGTGCCGGGGACCACCGCGGTCAGGTCGGCCTGGAGCAGCACCCGGTCGACCGGGTCGGGCAGCAGCCGACCCAGCGCCTCCTCGACCTCGTCCCTCCCGGTGAGCAGGAGGCGGCCGACCCCACCGAGAGCGGAACGTCCGGTGACCCCGAGGAGCTCGAGCTCGCGCAGCAGCTGGCCGACGACGCCCGCGGCATCGCGGGGCATCCGCCGCGGTCGACGATGGTGCAGCAGGTCGACGACGAGCTCGGCGGTCGGGGCACTGCCCGCGGGCAGGTCCGCGAGGATCTCGAGGAGCTCCCGGCGCAGCGCGCGCACCGGCGGCCACACGAGAGCGCCGGAGAGGGCGTTGACCCGGCCGCCGTCCTCGGGGCCCGGCGCCGCGGCGGAGCGAAGGGAGTCCCGCCACGCCTCGGCGAGCACGGTCCACCGCGGGGCGGGGGCGAGCGAGCGCCAGGTCTCGACCTGGGTGGTCAGCCGCCACGACGGCTCGGCCATCGCGTCGTCGGCGAGCAGCCCCGCAGCGAGGGCCAGCTCGAGGAGGAACCCGGCGGTGCTCTCCTGGAGGTCGGTGCGCGAGGCCAGCAGGCGCAGGTCCCGCACGGCCAGGCCCCCGCTGCGCAGCACCCGCGGGACCAGCTCGTCCACGTGGTCGAGCAGCTCGTCGAGGAGCCCGACGAGCTCGGTCGCGGCGGCGGTCGCGGCCTGGTCGACGTCGTCGGGATCCAGCCGACGCACCTCGCCGGTGTCCGGGCCCTCGAGCGGCCCGTCCGGGAGCCGCCCACCGCGGGCGGCGAGGCCGACCTCGAGCGGGGCGACGACGTGACGCTCGTCGTCGGTCGCGGCGAGCAGACGAGCGGCCAGCAGGTCGGTCACGGCGGCCGCGGTGCGGCTCGCCGGGTCGCGGGGCCGGGCGGCGGTCGGGCCGTGCCACGCGACCCGGTCCAGCACCCGGCGGGACTCCGGGGCCAGCCCGGCCACCACCGTCCCGAGGTCCTCCGGCAGGTCGTGATGCAGGTCGGCGGCGCGCGGGCCCAGGCCGGCGGGTGCGGCGCCGAGCACGTCGACGACGGTCCGTGAGACCACCCGTCCGTCGGCGGCCCGCCAGAGCAGCGCGGCCGCGGTCAGGTCCTCGAGCAGCGTGGCCGCGGTCTCGACGTCCGTCGCCAGGAGCGGGGCGACGGCGGCGGGGGAGACCTCGTCCGCGACGACGCAGGCCTCCAACGCGGCCAGGTGGGGCAGGTCGAGATGGTCCACGGCCCGGGCGGTGCTGGCGCGGGTGCTGGCACGCGCGGCGAGTGCCGTGAGGTCGGCCGGCTGCGGTCGCGCCAGGTCGGGGCGCAGGTCGAGCAGCGCCACGAGCTCCTCATCGGTGCGGTGGCGGATGTCCTCGGCGAGGGAGCGCACCGATCCACGGTAGTTGATGCCCGGGCCGGCCCCGTTCGTCGTAGGTTTGAGGCCATGGCGATCTCACCCGGTGGCGAGGAGTGGCAGCTGACCAGCGGGCCCGTGCAGGCACGCGTGGTCGAGGTCGGCGGCGGGTTGCGCAGCATGACCGTCGACGGGGTCGACGTCGTCGCCGACTACCCACCGGACGTCATGGCCCCCTCCGGGCGGGGGCAGCTCCTCGTCCCGTGGCCGAACCGGATCCGCGACGGGCGCTACGACTTCGGCGGCCGGCGCCACGAGCTGCCGGTCACCGAGCGGGCCACGGGCAATGCCAGCCACGGTCTCGTGCGGTGGGAGTCCTTCCGCCCCACCGAGCGGGACCCCGACCGGGTCGTCCTCGTGCACACCCTGCATCCGCACCCGGGCTACCCCTTCGCGATCGAGGTGCGCACCGCCTGGCAGGTCGACGCCCGGGGCCTGACCTGCAGCACGCACCTGACGAACGTCGGCGCGCAGCCCGCCCCGGTCGGCTACGGCGCCCACCCGTACCTCGCCCTCGGCTCCACCCCGGTCGCCGACGCCCGACTCACCGTCCCGGCAGAGCAGGTGGTCCTCGTCGACGACGAGCGCAAGCTCCCGACGGGGACGACGGGGGTGTCCGGTACCCCCTTCGACCTGCGGGAGGCCGCCCCGCTCGGGGAGCGCTCGATCGACAACGCCTACACGGGCCTGACCCGCGGCCCGGACCGCTGCTGGACGGTCACCCTCGAGACCGACGGGCGCACGGTCGACCTCTGGGGTGGTCCGGGCCTGGACTGGGTGCAGGTCTTCACCGGGCGCAGCGACCCCGCGCAGCTGCCCCCCGGGCAGCCTGCCGGCATCGCGGTCGAGCCGCTCTCCTGCCCGCCGGACGCCTTCAACTCCGGCGAGGGCCTGGTCAGCCTGCCGCCGGGCGGGACGTGGTCGGCTCAGTGGGGGATCGAGGTGCGCTGACCCCGTTGACCTGCGGGCTGATGAGGCGCTCCAGGCGCAGCAGCAGCCACCCGGTCACGACGAGACCGAGGCCGAGGACGGCGAGGAAGACCACCGCGAGGTCCCGCTCGAGCAGCACCCCCGCCACGAGCGGGCCGAGCACGCCCCCGGACATGAAGAAGGCCGACTGGATCGCGTTGACCCGACCGCGCAGGTGGTTCGGCGCCATGTCGTTGGTGATCGCCGGCAGCGTCGGCTGGAGGAGGGTCTCGCCGAGCCCGAAGAGCGCGCCGAACGCGACGACGAGCACCGCGGCGGCGAGCGTCCCCGGCAGCAGCCCGCTCAGGCCCATCGCCAGCCAGGCGGCGACCCAGATGAGGAGCATGACGAGGCCGACCCGGGTGCGCCGGTGCCCCTCGATGCGGTGGAGCACCCAGAACTGGAGGAGCACGATGACCGCCGTGTTCGCCGCGAAGAGGACCCCGATCGTGCCGGTGCCCACCTGCGAGACGCTGCGGGCGAAGGCGGGCACCCCCGCCTCGAACTGCCCGTAGCCGATGAAGCTCGAGACGAGCGCGAGGACGAGCACCCAGCGCATCCCCGGCAGTCGCAGCACGGTGGCGTAGCCGGCGGCGGTGTCCTCCGCGGGGCGCTCGGCCCGGGCGTGGACGTGGCGCAGGGGGCCGAGCAGCCAGATACCCGGGATGAGCACGAGCACCGCGTCGAGCACGAAGATCGTCACGAAGGTGGAGGGGCGGGCGACGTCGACGAAGGCACCGGCGACGAGGCCGCCCGCGCCGATCCCGAGGTTGAGCAGCGCGAAGTTGACCCCGAAGTAGCGCTGCCGCAGCGGTCCCGCGACGAGCGCCGAGATGAAGGTGTTGGCCGAGGACCAGCCGATGCTCGCGGAGGTGCCCATGAGGACCGCGGCCAGCAGCGCGAGCGGCACGTCGGTGGCCGCCGCCATCACCAGGGCGCCCAGGCTCTGGGCGATCCCGGCGACGATGAGCATCCAGCGCGCGCCGACGGTGTCGGTGAGCGCGCCCATGGGGGCGGCCAGCAGGGCCGCGACGAGCGCGATGACCGCCATGACCGTGCCCGCCGTGTCGAGGGGCAGGTGGCGCACCTCGTTGAGGTAGATCACCGTGAAGGGCAGGGTCATCCCCCGCCCCAGGTGCTGGAGGGCCACGGTGGAGAGGAGGAACCTCCCTTCGCGCGGCAGCGCCCGCCAGAACCCGGCGACGCCGGGGCCGATCTCGTGCGCCGGCACGTCGCGGGGGAGGGTGCTCACAAGGGCACATCGTGCTCCACCCGGGCCCTCCCGGTCGAACTGTTAACGCGTTGGGGCCGGGTGCGGGCCACGCGTTAACCTGGCCCTGGGCGCACGGACCCGTGCGCTCGTCGATTCGTGGTGAGCAAGAGGTGCACGGTGCCGACTGGCAAGGTCAAGTGGTACGACGCGGAGAAGGGCTTCGGCTTCATCTCCGGTGACGACGGCCAGGACATCTTCCTCCACGCGAACGCCCTGCCCGAGGGCACGACCACGATCAAGGGCGGTACCCGGGTGGACTACGGCGTCGTCGAGGGCCGCCGGGGCGCGCAGGCGCTCTCGGTGCAGGTCCTCGAGCCGGCCCCGAGCGTCCGCTCGAACATCCGCCAGCGTGACCGCAAGCCGGCCGAGGACATGGTCGGCATCGTCGAGGACGTCATCCAGCTGCTGGACGGCGTCTCCACCGGCCTGCGCCGCGGTCGCTACCCCGAGAAGGCCCAGGGTGCGAAGATCGCCCAGGTGCTGCGCCGCGTCGCCGACGACCTGGAGGGCTGAGATGGCACGGAAGAAGAGCGACGCCGTCCTCGAGGCGGCGGTCGAGCCGGCCCGGCGCGAGCTGCTCGCGGCCACCGGGGGAGACGGGGTCGGCGAGCACGTCGGCTTCTCCCTCGAGGAGGACCGGCTCGGGACCCACTGGTTCGAGGCGACCTTCCCCGGCTACGCCGGCTGGCGGTGGGGGGTCGTGGTCACCCGCGCCCCACGGTCGAAGAGCGCGACCGTCTGCGAGTCCCAGCTCCTCCCGGGGGAGGGCGCCCTGCTCTCCCCGGAGTGGGTGCCGTGGGCCGAGCGGCTCGCCCCCGGCGACGTGCGCCCGGGTGACGTCATCCCGAAGATCGAGGACGACCCCAACCTGGAGGCCGGCTTCGAGGCCACCGGCGAGGAGGACGTCGACGCGGTCGCGCTCTGGGAGCTCGGCCTCGGCCGCCCACGGGTGCTCTCCGCGGAGGGGCGTGAGCGGGCCGCCCAGCGGTGGTACGACGGAGGACACGGCCCGAAGGCGGAGGTCGCGCTCAAGGCGCCGGCTCCGTGCGAGACCTGCGGCTACTTCCTGCCGATGCCCGGCATCATGCGACGCACCTTCGGGGTGTGCGCGAACGAGTGGAGCCCGAGCGACGGCGGCGTCGTCAGCCGCGACCACGGCTGCGGGGCCCACTCGGAGGTCGACCTCGAGACGCCCGAGCCGGAGAAGGTGGGCGAGCCGATCCTCGACGACGAGGAGGTCGAGGCCCTCTGACCGGGGGTCCCTGACCGGGTGCGGGCCGGTCGCGGTCGCAAATTACGATGAGCGACCATGAGCACCCCTGCCACCCGCCAGAGCTCGGCGGGTTTCCTCGAGCGCTACTTCCACATCGCCGAGCGAGGCTCGACCATCGGGCGGGAGGTGCGCGGTGGTCTGGCGACCTTCTTCACGATGGCCTACATCGTCGTCCTCAACCCGCTGATCATCGGCACCCAGGCCGACTCGACGGGCAGCTTCCTCGGCGGGGGTGACGAGCCGAACCTCGCGATGGTCGCCGCGGGCACCGCCCTCGTCGCCGGGATCATGACCGTGCTCATGGGGGCGATCGCCAACTACCCCCTCGCGCTGGCGGCGGGTCTGGGACTGAACGCCTTCGTCGCCTTCGGCATCGCCAAGCTCCCGGAGATGACCTGGGCGGATGCCATGGGTCTGATCGTCATCGAGGGCCTGATCATCCTCGTGCTGGTGCTCACCGGCTTCCGCAAGGCGGTGCTGCACGCGGTGCCCGCGCAGCTGAAGACCGCGATCAGCGTCGGCATCGGCCTCTTCATCACCGTCGTGGGCATGGTCGACGCGGGCTTCGTGCGCAAGGCCGAAGGGGGCCCGCTCGGTGAGCTGGGCGTCGGTGGCTTCCTCGCCGGCTGGCCGCTCCTCGTCTTCGTCATCGGGCTCTTCATCATCATCACGCTGCACGTGCGCAGGGTGCGCGGTGCGATCCTCTACGGGATCCTCGGCACGACCGTCCTCGCGATCATCGTCGAGGCCGTCTTCGACATCGGTGGGCAGACCGACGCCTCCGGCAAGGTGGTCAACCCGACCGGCTGGGGCCTGAACGTCCCCACCCTGCCGGACTCGATCTTCGCGACGCCGGACTTCGGTCTGCTCGGCGACTTCAACCTGCTCGGGTCCTTCGACAAGATCGGCTTCGTCTCGACCGCGCTGCTGATCTTCACGATCATGCTCGCCGACTTCTTCGACACCATGGGCACGATGGTCGCGGTCGGCTCCGAGGGCGACCTGCTCGACGAGGAGGGCAACCCCCCGAACAGCCAGCGTATCCTCGTCGTCGACTCGATCGCCGCCGCCGCGGGTGGCGCCGCCTCGGTCAGCTCCAACACGAGCTACATCGAGTCCGCCTCCGGTGTGGGCGAGGGAGCGCGCACCGGCCTGGCCTCCATCGTCACCGGCGTGATGTTCCTGCTCGCGACCTTCCTCGCGCCGCTCGTCTCGGTCGTGCCCTACGAGGCCGCGACGCCCGCGCTCGTGCTCGTCGGCTTCCTCATGATGCAGCAGGTCAAGGAGATCGACTGGGACGACCTGGAGATCGCGATCCCGGCCTTCCTGACGATCATCCTCATGCCCTTCACGTACTCGATCACCGCGGGCATCGGAGCAGGCTTCGTCACCTACGTCTTCATCCGGGTCGTGCGCGGCCGGCTCTCCACGGTCCACCCCCTCATGTGGCTCGTCGCCGTGCTGTTCGTCGTCTACTTCGCGATCGACCCCATCAAGGGCCTGCTCGGCGTCGCCTGACCTCGCGGGGTCCTGCCACCGGGGCCCCGTGCCGGTGGAATACTTAGCAGAGGTAACGAGTTCACCTGGGTGGACCATGTGACACCGCCCCCCGAAGGGAGTACCTCTGACCGCCACACACCCCACCGACCGGGCCTTCGTGAGCGCGCTGAGCGAGGACCTGCGTCTGGCCTGCATGCGGATCAGCCGCCGCGTGCGCTTCGAGAGCACCGACGAGATCGCTCCGCACCAGTTCAGCGTGCTCGCGCGCCTCGAGCGCGGCCCCCTCACCCCGCGTGCCCTCGCCGACATCGAGAAGGTCTCCGCCCCGAGCATGACCCGCACCATCGGCTGCCTCGTCGAGCGGGACCTCGTCGAGCGCCGTGACGACCCCGCCGACGGCCGCCGGGTCCTCGTCGAGCTGACGGGCGAAGGGCGGGCCACGCTGCGCCGCACCCGCAGCGGCCGCGGCCGCTGGATGAGCGAGCGCGTGCAGGAGCTCTCCGCATCGGAGCAGGCCACGCTCGCCGAGGCCACCGCGATCCTGCAGAGGATCGCCGCCCGATGAGCCCGACCTTCGCCTCGCTCTCCGTCCGCAACTACCGGATCTACGCCACCGGCGCGATCGTCTCGAACATCGGGACCTGGATGGGCCGCGTCGCCCAGGACTGGGTCGTGCTCACCCAGCTCACCGACAACTCCGGCACCGCCCTCGGCATCGTCACGGCCATGCAGTTCGTGCCGATGCTCGTCCTCGCGCCCTGGGCGGGCTCGGTCATCGACCGCGTCCCCAAGCGCACCCTGCTCATAGTCACCCAGGCGATGCTCGGCCTGTCCGCGCTCGCGGGCGGCCTGCTCGTCGTCACCGGCACGGCGCAGCTCTGGCACTTCTACCTCATCGCCCTCGCGACCGGCCTGGCGACGGCCTTCGACAACCCGGCCCGGCAGTCCTTCGTCTCCGAGATGGTGCCCATGGGGCGCCTGGCCAACGCCGTGGCGCTCAACAGCGCCTCCTTCAACCTCGGGCGTCTCGCAGGCCCCGGCGCCGCGGGCATGATCATCGCGACCCTCGGCTCCGGCCCGGCGCTGCTCGTCAACGCCGCCTCCTTCGGCGCCGTGATCTACGCCCTCACCCTCATGCGCCCCGCGGAGCTGACCCCCGCGTCGCGGGCGAAGGGGGGACGAGGCTCGGTGCTCGAGGGACTGCGGTACGTGCGCGGTCGTCCCGACATCCTCGTCGTGCTGCTGCTCGTCTTCGTGCTGGGCACCTTCGGGCTGAACTTCCAGATGACGATCGCCCTGATGTCCACCGAGGTCTTCCACCAGGACGCCCAGGGCTTCGGCCTCCTCGGGACCGTCCTGGCGATCGGCTCGCTGAGCGCCGCCCTCATCGCCGCCCGCCGCAACCAGGCGCGGCTGCGGGTGCTGCTCATCTCGCTCGCCGGCTTCACCGTGGCCACCACCGCCGCGGCGCTGGCGCCGTCGTACCTCACCTTCGCGGTGGCCCTGGCGCTGTGCGGGCTGACCTCGCTGACCGCGACGACCACCGCGAACGCCATGGTGCAGATGCGCAGCGAGCCGTCGATGCGCGGCCGGGTGATGGCCCTCTACATGGCCCTCTTCGTCGGCGGCAAGCCGCTCGGTGCACCGATCCTCGGGGTCGTCGCCGACGCCTTCGGGCCGCGCTGGACCGTCGCGCTCGGGGCCATTGCGGTGGGTATCACGGTGGCTGCCGTCTCCCGGTGGCTCATCAGGCACGAGAATGTCCGCGTGACCATCTCCCCGCTCACGAGACCGCACCTGCAGGTACGGCGGCCCGAGCCGTCCGACGCGTCCGGCCCGGCCACCGACGTGGCCGGAGGGGCTCCCGACGCGGCTCGGGCAGCGGCGCGATGACCCCGCGCTTCCGCCGGAACATGACGCTGCTCGTCCTGGCGGTCGTCATCGTCGTGGCGGTGGTCGCCGCCCTCTGAGGGCGCTTCAGAGGCGCTCGACGACGTGGTCGATGCTCGCCAGCAGCGCGGAGACGTCGTCCGGGTCGATCGCCGGGAAGGTCGCGATCCGCAGCTGGTTGCGCCCCAGCTTGCGGTAGGGCTCCACGTCGACGACGCCGTGGCCGCGCAGCACGGCGGCGACGCGGGCGGCGTCCACCTCGTCGACGAGGTCCACCGTCGTCACCACCGCGGAGCGCGCCTCCGGCTCCCGGACGAAGGGGGCGGTGGCCGCCCCCTTCGCCGCCCACTCGTAGACCCGCCGGGAGGACTCCGCGCTGCGTGCGGTCGCGAAGGCCAGCCCGCCGTTCTCGTTCATCCAGCGCAGCTGCTCGGCCATGAGGACGAGGGTGGCGATGGCCGGGGTGTTGAGCGTCTGGTCCTTGCGGGAGTTCTCGATCGCGCTCGTCAGGGAGAGGATCGGCGGCACCCAGCGATCGGTGGCCGCCAGCTGCTCGGCGCGCTCGATCGCCGCCGGGGAGAGCACGGCCAGCCACAGGCCGCCGTCGGAGGCGAAGGACTTCTGCGGAGCGAAGTAGTAGGCGTCCGTGGCGGCGACGTCGACGGGCAGGCCTCCGGCACCGGAGGTGCCGTCGACGAGCACGAGGGCGTCCTCGTCGGCTCCCTCCACCCGGTGCACCGGCGCCATGACCCCGGTCGAGGTCTCGTTGTGCGTCCACGCGTAGGCGTCGACGCCCGCCTCCGCCACGGGCGCCACGAGCGACCCCGGCTCGGCGTGACGCACGCTCGGCTCGGCGAGGAAGGGCGCTCGCGTCGTGGCTGCGGCGAACTTGCCGCCGAACTCCCCGAAGACGAGATGCTGGGCCCGCTCCCGGACGAGGCACAGCGTCGCGATGTCCCAGAAGGCGCTCGCGCCGCCGTTGCCCAGCGCCACCTCGTACCCGTCCGGCAGGGAGAAGAGCTGCGCGAGCCCCGCGCGGATCTCGGCGACGAGCGCCTTCACCGGTGCCTGTCGGTGGGAGGTGCCGAGGAGGGTGCCGCCGATCTCGGCGAGCCGCGCGACCTGCTCGGGACGCACCTTGGAGGGGCCGGAGCCGAAGCGACCGTCGCGGGGGAGGATGTCTGCCGGGATGCTGATCTCGCTCACCCGGCCGATTCTCGCCTACCGGCCCGGGCCGGTGTCAGGGCGTCCCGGCCTCCGGCGCCTCGGCCAGCTCGGAGGGCTTCGGGGCCTCGATGTCGAGCGGCTCGCCCCAGTCCGTCGCGGTCAGCGTCGTCGTCGCGCCGTTGACCTCGAAGGAGATCTTGCGGATGAGGTCACGGGAGTCCAGCCAGACGTCGTAGACGACCGAGTCGGGGACGGACTCGTCCTTGTCCACCTCCAGCTCGGACATCAACCTCGTCGTGTCGACGGTGGCGGTGTAGTGGGTCGTCGAGACGCCGTCCACCTGCTCCGTGCCCTTGATCCCGGCGTCCTCGACACCGGCGACGAAGGCGTCGAACTGGTTGCGCATGCTCAGCACCTGGATCTGGTCCAGCGTCTGGCGCACGACCTCGTTGTCGGAGTCCCGGGAGACGGGGACCCACTTGGGCGGCTGCGCGAGGTAGTACTCGCCGTCGACGAGGAGGTAGCCCAACGTCTGGTCACCGAGCCGGACGTCCATGTCCAGGGCCTCCTCGGAGAGGTCCTGCACCCCCTCGGCGCTGATGGCCACCGAGCCGTCGACCTCGATCTCGAGGTCGATCCGCGCCGTCGGGTCCTTCTCGATCGCCGTCTCGAGCCGGTCGGTGAACTCCTCCGGGTCGAAGGGCTTGCCCGTGTTCGTCGAGGTGGAGGAGGTGGACGAGGAGGACGAAGGCGAGTCCCCACCCGATCCGGTTCCGGCACCCTCGGTCGACTGGCCCGCTGTCGGCCCCGGCCCGCCGTCCCCGCCCGAGCAGGCGGCGAGGGCCAGGGCGAGGGCGCCGAGGGCGGCGACCGCCGGGGGAGCGGGACGCATCCGGCTCAGCCCTTCGGGAGCGCGTCGTAGCCGTCGACGTCGGTGATCGAGCGCGCCGCCGGGCCGACGTAGCGGCTGCTCGGGCGGATGAGGCGTCCGGTGCGCTTCTGCTCGAGCACGTGCGCGGACCAGCCGGCGCTGCGGGCGCAGACGAAGAGCGGGGTCATCATCTCGCCGGGGACCTCGGCGAAGTCCAGGAGGACGGCCGCCCAGTAGTCGACGTTCGTCTCCATCTTCCGGTCCGGGTAGCGCTCGGCGAGCTCGGCGATCGCGGCCTTCTCCAGCTCGAGGGCCACCTCGTAGCGGGGGGCGCCGAGGCGTCGGCAGGTCTCGCGCAGGACGGCGGCGCGCGGGTCGTAGGCCCGGTAGACGCGGTGGCCGAAGCCCATGAGGCGCTCCTTGCGGTCCAGAGCCTCCTTGACGTACGTCGTCGCGTCGCCGGTGCGCTCGACGCCCTCGATCATGTGCTGGGCGCGGGAGGGCGCACCGCCGTGCAACGGGCCGGACATGGCCCCCACGGCGCCGGAGAGGCAGGCGGCGGCGTCGGCGCCGGTGGAGGCGATGACCCGGGCGGTGAAGGTGGAGGCGTTCATCCCGTGCTCGGCGGCGGAGATGAAGTAGGCGTCGATCGCCTCGACGTGCTTGGGGTCGGGCTCGCCGCGCCAGCGGATCATGAAGCGCTCGACGATGTTCTTGCCCTCGTCGACCCGGGCCTGGGGGACCATCGGCTGGTCCAGCCCGTGCGCGGACTGGGCGATGAAGGACAGGGCCATCACCGAGGCGCGGGCCAGGTCCTCGCGGGTCTGCGCCTCGTCGACGTCGAGCAGCGGCTTGAAGCCCCACACGGGCGCCAGCTGGGCCAGGGCGGACTGGACGTCCACGCGGATGTCGCCGGTGTGCACCGGCAGCGGGAAGGGCTCGGCCGGTGGCAGGCCGGGGTCGAAGGAGTCGTCCACGAGCAGGCCCCAGACCCGGCCGAAGGAGACCTTGCCGACCAGCTCGTTGATGTCGACACCCCGGTAGCGGAGCACGCCACCGGCCTTGTCGGGCTCGGCGATCTCGGACTCGAAGGCGATGACGCCCTCGAGGCCGTGCTTGACGTCGGTGTCGGACATGTGAGGCCTCCTGATCAGCAACGGTCCAGCGCCCATTGTGCACTCTGCCAGGTGTGATGCACGCCCCCTCCCCCTGGGCCCACCGGCCGGTAACATGCCCCCAGCCGCCGGAGTGCGGCGGCGGCAGCGGGCACTCACCCGCCCGCGGGAGGAATCACGACAAGGAGCGGTGGTGGCACGCTCACGCCTCGGCTACAGCCCGGCGCTGGACGGCGTCCGCGGCCTCTTCATGCTCTGCTTCATGGCCTTCCACTTCGGGGCCACGTGGTTGACGGGCGCCTGGGTCGGGATCAACCTCTTCTTCGTCCTCTCCGCCTTCCTCATCACCCGGCTGCTCGTCGAGGAGCGGATCACCACGGGGACGGTGGACGTGCTCGCCTTCTACCGGCGGCGCGCCCGACGGCTGCTGCCGGCCCTCTTCCTCGTCCTGGCCTTCGTCATCACGTACGCGGCCCTGCTGGCCGACGACACCGTCCGGCGCAAGATCGGTGGTGACGTCCTGGCCACCCTCGGGTACGTCATGAACTGGCGCCTGGTGGCCGAGGGGGACCAGTACTTCGGGGATCACGGCGGGGCGAGCCCCCTTCGTCATGCGTGGACCCTCGCCATCGAGGAGCAGTTCTACGTCCTCGTCCCCTTCGTCGTGCTCGGGCTCATGACGCTCGTGCGCACCCGTCGGGCGATGACGCTCGTGCTGCTCGCCGGGGCGGTGACGTCCGCCGTGTGGACGGCGGTCCTCGGCTTCCACGACTCCAGCGACTACCCGCGCCTCTACTACGGGACCGACACCCGTGCCCAGGCGCTCTTCGTCGGGGCCGCGCTCGGGGTGTGGCTGGCGCCCGGCCGCAGCGGCCGACCCCCGCGGCTCCCCCGGCCGGTGGTCCTCGGTGCGGGGGCCGTCGGGGTGGTCTCGAGCGCCGTGTCGATGTTCGTCGTCGGCCCGTACTCGGCGTGGATGTTCAACGCCGGGGGCATGCTCGCCTTCGCCGTCGGCTCGGCCCTGCTCGTCGTCGCCTGCGTGGACGAGCGTCCCAACGGGGTGCGCTCGGTGCTCGGGTGGGCCCCCCTGGCCCACGTGGGCCGTCTCTCCTACGGGCTGTACCTGTGGCACTGGCCGATCCGGCTGATGCTCGGACCCGAGCGTCTCGGTGGCAGCGTGGCGCTCGCCTTCGTCGTCGACACGGCCCTGACCCTTCTCGTGGCCCAGCTGTCCTACCGGTACGTCGAGCGGCCCGTGATCAAGAGGGGCGCTCGCGGTCTCGTCCCCAGCCTGCGCACGCCGGCGGTCGCCGTCGTCGTCCCGGTGCTCGTGCTCGCCACCACCGGGTGGGCCGCGGCTCGGACCGCTCCTCAGCCGGACGTCTCCGCGGAGACAGCGCAGGCGGCTGCCGCGCCCGCGCCCGACATCGTCCCCGACCAGCGGGAGTACCGGCCCGGGTCGCCGGCGCGGATCGCGGTCTACGGCGACTCGGTGCCCCACTACCTCGCCGAGCGCTTCCCCGCCGACCGGTTCGACGGGGTCTCGGTGGACAACCTGGCCCAGGAGGGGTGCGACCTCGTGTCCGCCCCGATCAGCTGGGCGCCCGGCTTCCAGATGGGCAACAAGCCCGAGTGCGTCGCCACGAAGAAGGAGTGGCCGCAGCGCTTCGAGGAGTCCGGCGACGAGGTGCTCCTCCTCTTCGTCTCGCCCCTGCTCGTGGTCCCCCACGTCGTCGACGGCGAGCGGGTCTGGTTCGACGACGAGGTGTACCGCGACCTGATCCTCGAGCGTCTCGACACCGTCCGTGAGGAGGCTCTCGACGCCGGGGCGGAGCAGGTCCAGGTCGTCAACGTCCCGTGCCGCGAGGCGAACAAGGAGGCGATCCCCGAGGAGTTCCGCGTGGTCATCGACGCCAACCCCCACGTCGTCGGGGAGTTCGCGGACCCGCAGCACACCAACGATCTGGTCTCCCGCTGGGCGGAGGAGCACGACGACGTGGAGCTCATCGATCTGCACGGGGCGTTGTGCGCCGACGGGTTCCGGAAGAAGATCCACGGTCTCCAGCTCTTCAACGACTACCTGCACTTCTCCCCGGAGGCGACCCCGATGCTGTGGAAATGGATCCTCGGCCGGGTCAGCGCGAACTACGCCGAGGCGGAGTGAGCGCGGCGACCACCGGGGAGGCGGCTCAGGCCTCCCGGAAGGACCAGGCGGTGAGGATCTGGGGGGCCAGCCACGTCCACACCAGCTCGGCGCCCTGCCGGGAGAAGTGGACGCGGTCGGAGTAGAGCTCCGCCCCGTTGATCACCGGGCGGTAGTCGCCGTCGGGGCAGAGCGCTCCGTTGAGGTCGAGCACGGTGACATCGAGTTCCTCGCTCGTCGCCTCCTGCGCCCACTCGCGTGCCACCGTGTTCGTGCTCGTGGGGTCGATCTTCACGGCGCCGACCTCCTCGCCGTCCCGGATCCCCGCCGGGTCGTCGTGACAGGTGGCGTTGACGATCTGCAGCTGACGGGCGCCCGACTCGCGGGTCTGCTCCAGCAGCGCGTCGAGCGCGGCCCGGACCCGGCGGGAGTGCGCCGGGCTGCCCGGCTCGAGCGTCCGTCCGTCCACGACGAGTGGCTGGGTGAGTGCCGTCTCGATGGGGGAGAGGACGATGTCCGCATCGGCTCGGGCGACCTCCTCGGGCCACCGCTCCCGCCATGACGAGCACGTCTCGTCCTCGGGGACCTCCCCCCCGCCCATGAAGCGGAAGGTCAGGGGGATCGCGTTGCACGACCCCCTGCGGGTGTGGCCGCTGACCTCGAGCCCGGGGTAGTCGCCGCCGTGGAAGCCGTCACGGAGGGACTGGGCGATGGAGCTGCCCACGATGGCGACCCGCAGCTCCGTGTCCGGCGCGTCGTACCCGCTCGCGGCAGCGAGCGGGCGACCGTCCCAGTCCCCGTCGATGACCGGGCTCCAGACGGTGCCGAGCAGGAGGGAGAGGGACGTCAGCCCGGCGAGGGTCGCGGGAGCCACCCAGCGACGTGCGCTCCGGGGCACGCGACGGGGCACCAGCGCGCGGAACCCACCCAGCATCACGGGGAGCTCGACGAAGCGGTAGCTGAGCACGGCACAGACCCAGGCGAGGAAGAGCTTGACGACGATGGCGAGGACCGTCGGCAGCTGCTCCAGCGGGAGCCAGACCGCGATCGGCCAGTGGTAGACGTAGAGGCCGTAGGAGATCTGACCCAGGTGGACGAGCACCGGGACGCTGATGAGCCGGTTGATCCGCAGCGGGCGCGGGTCGAGCGCGGAGGCACCCATGCAGGCGGCCATGACCGCGAAGAGGAGCATGCCGCCCATCTCGAAGACCCACCGACCGGTCTCGTCGAGGACGAAGAAGGCGGAGATCGACCCGATGGTGCCCAACCATCCGATGGCCTCGGCGGTGGTCCGGCTGGGTCGCGGTGCCCGCCCGCGCCGGTCGGGGGTGAGGAGCATGGCCGCGGCCACGCCGACGAGCAGGGCCTGGATGCGCACGTCCGTGCCGTAGTAGAGCCGCGACCCGGTAGCGCCGTCGCCGGAGAGCCACGCGGTCCACACGGCCGAGGCGATCGCGAGCGTGAGGACGATGAGGGTCCGGGCCAGACGCCTCCGCAGGAGCATGACGGCGGCGATGAGGAAGGGGACGAGGACGTAGAACTGCTCCTCGACACCCAGCGTCCACATGTGCCGAAGGGGGCTCGGGTCGCCGATGAGGTCGAAGTACTGGTCGTCCCGCTGGACGAGGCGCCAGTTCAGCCAGAGGGTCATCGTCGCGAAGGCATCACCTGCGGTCTGCGGCCGGTCGCCGCGGTCCACGAGGAGGGTGTGCACGAGCACGCCGGCGACGAGGACCGCCAGCGGCGGGATGATCCGTCGGGCGCGTCGCAGGTAGAAGCCGAGTGCGTCGACCCGCCCCCGACGCTGGGCCTGCCGGATGAGGATGCCGGCGATGAGGTAGCCGGAGAAGGTGAAGAAGTGGTTGATGCCCACCCAGCCACCGGCGAGGGCGGTGACCCCGAAGTGGAAGAGCATGACGAGGACGACGAAGAGCCCCCGGTAGCCGTCGAGCGCCGGCCGGTATCCGGGCCCCATGCGGTCGAGGTCCGTGCTGACGAGCCTGCGCCACCAGGGGTCGCTCTGCCGCGCGCGGCGCGAGGTGGCTGGGCGCACGGCTCTCCTGACGGTCGACGGTGGGGACGGGGCTCTCGCCGTAGGGCGGTCTCGGCAGCGTACCGGCGAGTACGCAGGTGGAGCGTCTCAGGTCGTAGGGTGGCGCCATGGTTGGCTCGTCGGACGGGATGATCCCGCGCGTCCCCTCCCGGGTGGACCACCTGGACTACACCGGCGAGGGCCTGACCGGGTCCGAGGTGCCGGCGGCCCCGCTCGCCCTCGTCACGGAATGGGTCGACGCGGCGCGCACCCGCCAGCTGGACCGCGGTGACGTGCCCGAGCCGCTCTCCATCGCCGTCGCCACGGTCGATGCCACCGGGCAGCCGGACGTGCGCACGGTCCTCATGCGCTTCCTCGACGAGCGCGGGCCCGGCTTCGTGACGAGTCTGGACTCGGCGAAGAGCCGCCAGCTGCGGGAGGTGCCGAAGGCCGCGGCGACGCTCACCTGGCCGGCGATGTTCCGGGCGGTGCGCTTCCGCGGGGCGGTCGAGCCGCTGGCCGCGACCGAGCTGGACGCCTACTTCGCCGGTCGGCCGCGAGGCTCGCAGATCAGTGCCTGGGTCTCCCACCAGTCACAGCCGGTCGAGGGGCGCGAGGCGCTGGAGCAGGCGTGGGCCGAGACGGAGGCACGCTTCGCCGGCCAGGAGGTCCCGCGGCCCCCGGCCTGGGGTGGGTGGCGGATCGTCTGCGACGCGCTCGAGGTGTGGGCGGGGCGCCGCAACCGGCTGCACGACCGCTTCCGCTGGACCCGCGTGGGTGAGGGCGGGCTCGACGAGCCGGGCGCCTGGCGCCGGGAGCGTCTCCAGCCGTGAGCGGCGGGGCGATGTCCGTCGCCGCCCCTGGGAGCGCGTCCCGATCGCCCGCGTCCCACCCACCGCCCGTTCGAGGTCAGCGGGCTCGTCCATCCGGTCGCTGACGCCCCGACCGCCGTCACCCCGACCGGCACGGCCGCAGCGACCTCACCAGTGGTGCATCGAGGCCCGGATCACCCCGGCGACGTCCTCCTCCGTGACCTCTCGCGGGGCGCTCGCGAGGAGACGCTGCTGCTGCATGGTCCCCGCGACGAGCGCATCGACGTCCCCGTCGCCGTAGCCGATCTCCGCCAGCCCGGACGGCTGACCGATGTCGCGCATGAGCCGGCGCAGCACGGCGGGCAGCCGGTCCGGCTCGGGCACGTCGGCGTCGAGCCCCCGCGGGTCCAGCCATTCCGCTGCGGCCAGGTGGCGTGCCGGGTCGGCCTCGAAGGTGAGCGCGAAGGCGGCCGGTGCCGTCGTCGCGACCGCCATGCCGTGCGGCACCATCGGCTCGTCCTGGTCGTACCCGTCGGGCCGGAAGGCGGTGTCCAGGTCGTGCACCCGCCCGGCGATCGGGTAGGCGCCGGCGTGCGGCAGGTGGACTCCCGCGTTGCCGAAGCCCATGCCCGCGAAGGTCGCCGCCAGCGCCATGTCCGTGCGCGCCGCGTCGTCACCGGCGACGGCCGGCCGGAAGGCCCCGGCGAGCAGGCGCATCGCCCGCTCGGCGAACATGTCCGCGATCGGGTTCGCCCCGCAGTACGGGACCCGCTCGTGCGCCTGCTTGTGCTCGTGCGCGGTGTACGGACGGGCGGTCCACGACTCGAGGGCGTGGCAGAGGATGTCCATGCCGGCCGAGGCGGTCACCCCGGCGGGCTGGCTGCCGGTGAGCTCCGGGTCGACGACCGCGAGCACCGGCCGCAGCCGCTCGTGGCTGATCCCGGTCTTGACCTTGATGTCGAGCACGTCGAGGACGCACACGGTCGTCGACTCGCTGCCCGTCCCGGTGGTCGTCGGCACCGCGACGACCGGCAGCACCGGGTGCTCGGGTGCCCGGCCCCCGCCGACGGGGGCGTTGACGTAGTCCATCAGCTCGCCCGGGTTGCTCAGCAGCAGCGAGACGGCCTTCGCGGTGTCGATGCTCGACCCACCGCCGACGGCGACGACGACGTCGGGTCGGGCGCCGCCCTTCGCCCTCTCGACGGCCTCGGCGAGCGAGGCGTCGGTCGGTTCCACGTGTGCCGTCTCCTGGACCTCGACGGTCAGGTCGGCCGAGCGCAGTGCCTCGGCGACCCGCTCCGGGTGGCCGGTGGCGGCCAGGACGGGGTCGGTGACGATCAGGGCGCTCCTGGCACCGAGGCCGGCGACGTCGTACCCGATCTCGGCGACCGATCCGGGGCCGAACTTCAGCTTGGGCGCCGCGTAGGTGAAGACGCTCTCGGGGATGGTGGGCGTGGTCGGGGTCATGATGTCCCTCCGGTCGGTTCGCGATGGACCTTGTTGTGGGCCGCCTGGGCCCGCGGCTTGATGACGAGCAGGTCGACGTTGACGTGGGCGGGTCGGGTGGCCATCCACGTGATCGCCTCGGCCACGTCCTCGGCGACGAGGGGCTCCGCGACGCCCCGGTAGACGCTCTCTGCACGCTCGGCATCGCCCTTGAAGCGGGTGAGCGAGAAGCCCTCCGTGCGCACCATGCCCGGGGCGATCTCGGTGACCCGCACGGGCTGGTCGAAGAGCTCCAGGCGCATCGTCTCGGTCAGCGTCGCCAGGCCGTGCTTGGCGGCGGTGTACCCGGCTCCGCCCTCGTAGGAGATCCGCCCGGCGGTGGAGCCGACGTTGACGACGATGCCCTCGGCCGCGACGAGCGAAGGGAGCAGCGCCTGCGTCACGCGCAGGGTGCCGAGGACGTTCACCTCGTACATCCGTCGCCAGTCCTCGATGTCGGCGGTCGCGACCGGATCCATCCCGTGGGCCCCTCCGGCGTTGTTGACGAGCACGTCCAGGCCCGCCCCGACCTCGGCGGCGAGCGCCGCGACGTCGTCGGCGTCGGTGACGTCGCACCTGACCGGGCGCCCGTCAACCTCCCGGGCGAGGTCGGCGACGCGTTCGCGACGGCGGGCGGCGCACAGCACCTCGTAGCCGGCGGCGGCCAGGGAGCGGGCGGTCGCCGCACCGATCCCCGAGCCGGCACCGGTGACGAGCGCGAGCGGGCGGCTCATGCGGGGGCTGCCGGCGCCGTGCCGGGGATGGTGTCGCGCCCGACGACGATCCAGGTCGCGGCCGCGTCCGCGAGCACGACGTCCCCGTCCAGCAGCGCGGTGCCGGTGTGCCGCTTGCGACCCTCACGTCCGGTCTCCCAGGCCTGCACGACGAGCTCGCGCCCGCGGGGGACCTCCTCGTGCACGGTCGCGGTGAAGGTGCCGAGCAGGAGCACGTCCTCACCGAAGTCGAGGGCGAAGGCCCCCGGGCAGTCCAGCGCGGCAAGGACCGGCGCGAACCCCTCCTCCTCGAGGGTCACCGGCGCCGCGAGGACGTCGTCGCGACCGGCCACGGGGGAGGCGTAGACGTGCAGGCCGTCCTCGGCCTCCGGCCCGCAGACGTAGCAGCCGGGGTACGGGTGTCCCGCCGGGTCGAATCCCGCGGCCGCCGCGCGGGCCGCCTCCAGCGAGACCGGAGCCGGCACCTCGAGGTGCGGTCGCGCCGCCCGTCGGGCCGTGCCGAGCAGGGTCTGCTCGTCGAGCAGGTGCAGCGCGAGGGCCGCCGGGTCGGCGACGGTCCCGTCCACCTCCCAGCGAAGGGGGCGACCCACCGGGGAGGGGGCGGAGAGCCGGACGGTGGTGGCCGGTCCGCCCCCTTCGCCCTGGACGAGGTCGTCGAGTCGCTCGGCCATGAGGCCGGCGGTCCAGCCGCCGTTGGCGTGGCCGGGAGGGCCGGATCGCTCCGGAGGGATGATGGTCTGCGCGGTGACGGTGCTCACGTCCTCAACCTAACCACCGCGCCGGGTACGGGACGAGGGCGGGCAGGATGGACCGGTGAGTCCTGCCGACGGCTTCCGCTGGCGCACCATCGTGGTGCCCGCCTACGGACCGACCCTGCTCTCCGCGGGGGCCGCCGGCGCGGTCCTGCCGATCGCCGCCCTGCGCGCCGACGAGCTGGGCGCGAGCATCGGCACCGCCGCCTTCGTCGTGACGTTGGGGCAGGTGGGCCAGCTGCTCGGGGTGCTGCCCGCGGGTGCCCTCGTCGCCCGGATCGGTGAGCGATCCACCCTGGCCCGTGCGGCGCTGCTGGACGCGGCCGCGCTCGCCGTGGCCGGCTGGGCGCCGACCCTGTGGCTCATGGCCGTGGCCCTCCTCGTGTCCGGGGTGGCCACGAGCGCCTTCTTCCTCGCCCGGCAGGGCTTCATGATCGACGTGCTGCCGCCGACCCGGCTGGCGCGGGGGATGTCGCTGCTCGGGGGCTCGTTGCGTGCGGGGCTCCTCCTCGGGCCCGCGGTCGGTGCGCTGGCCATCCCTGCGATGGGCCTCCAGGGGGCCTACGGGGTGGCGGTCGTGCTCGCGCTGGCCTCCTTCGCCATCGTCGTCGCGAGCCCCGACCTGACGGGGGAGAGCGAGCGTGCCCGCGCCGCCGAGCCCAGCTCCGCGCTGGCGCGGGTGGCCCGGCGGCACGCCCGGGTGCTCCTCACCCAGGGGGCCGGGATCGCGGTGGTGTCGGCGCTGCGCGCCGCCCGGATCGTCGTGCTGCCGCTGTGGGCCGTGCACATCGGGCTGGGCGGTGTCGCGTCCTCGCAGGTCTTCGTCGTGGCCGGCGTCGCCGAGCTGCTCCTCGTCTACCCCGGTGGGGCGGTCATGGACCGGCTCGGCCGGATGTGGGTGGTCGCCGCGGTGATGTCGACGATCTCCCTCTCCTTCCTCGCCCTGCCCCTCGCGGGGACGAAGGAGGGCCTGATGCTCGTGGCGCTCGTCATGGCCCTCGGCAACGGCGTCGGCGCGGGGATCGTCATGACGCTCGGGGCGGACGCCGCCCCGGAGCGCGACCGGGCCCAGTTCCTCGCCGCCTGGCGGATGTGCGGCGAGGTCGGCAACACCGGTGGCTCGCTCGGGCTGAGCGCGGTGACCGCACTCGTCTCGCTCCCGGTGGCCGCGGTGGCCCTCGGGGCGCTCGGGCTCGTGGGGCTGGGATGGACGAGCCTGTGGGTGGGGCAGGCGGATCACGCCCGCACCGCCAGGAGGAGTGACGGCCGCGACCGGGCCTACAAGGCATGATGGGTCGTGTGAAGGACCTCATCGATACCACCGAGATGTACCTCCGCACGATCTTCGAGCTGGAGGAGGAGGGCATCCCGCCCATGCGTGCCCGGATCGCCGAGCGCCTGGGGCACTCCGGACCGACGGTCTCCCAGACCGTCGCGCGGATGGAGCGTGACGGGCTGGTCAGCCTCGACGACAGCCGTCAGCTCGTCCTCTCGGAGGAGGGACGTCAGCTGGCGGTGCGGGTGATGCGCAAGCACCGGCTGGCCGAGCGCCTGCTCGTGGACGTCATCGGCCTCGAGTGGGAGTACGTCCACGACGAGGCCTGCCGGTGGGAGCACGTGATGAGCGACCGTGTCGAGCGCAAGATCCTCGCCATGCTGCCCGAGCACCGTGAGTCCCCGTACGGGACCCCGATCCCCGGCGTCGAGGAGCTGCTCGGCTCGCAGGAGGCCCCCTCCGACGACTACCTCGAGGGGCTGGTCAGCCTCAACGAGATCATCGACCAGGACCTGAGCGGGGAGTTCCGGGTCCGGCGGATCGGCGAGCCGGTCCAGGTGGACCGCGAGGCCCTCGAGCTGCTCACCCGCGCCCGGCTGCGTCCGGGCGAGGTCGTCATCGTCTCCGAGGACGAGGACGAGGAGGCGATCGTCGTCGTCCGTGCCGGCGCCGAGCTCACCGAAGGGGTGTCCCTGCCCCGGGAGGTCGCCCAGCACGTCTTCGTCGAGTCCCTGGCCTGACCTACTCGTCCCGGCGCATCCGCCGGTAGGCCTCACCGAGGTCGTCGTGGTGGAGCAGCTCGTCCACGGCGACGCCCGCGCGGTACCCGGAGCGGCCGAGCAGGTGCGCGGCCACGGGAGCGGTGAGCGCCTGTGCCCCGAGCACGAAGAGCAGCGTCGTCACCGACTCCCACGTGCGCACGTTCAGGGCGAGCCCGGTGAGGATGAGCAGGAGCCCGAGCATCTGCGGCTTGGTCGCCGCGTGCATCCGGGCGAAGATGTCCGGCAGCCGCACGAGACCGAGCGCTCCGACGAAGCACAGCGTGGCCCCGAGGAGCAGGCAGATCGCCGCGGCGAGGTCGAGGGCAGCGGACCAGGTCACTTGGGGTCCTCCTCCCGGGCCATGAAGCGGGCGACCGCGACGGACCCGACGAAGCCGGTCAGGCTGAAGACGACGAGGACCGGCAGCGCGCCGGCGTCCCCGGTGCGCACGATCGAGACGGCCATGACGCCGGTGGCGATGATGACCGCGACGTCCATGCACAGCGCACGATCGAGCCCGGTCGGGCCGAGGAAGATCCGCACGAGGGTCAGCCCTGCGGAGGCGACGAGCAGCGCGAGGGCGATGTTGACGATGAGCTCGGTCATGGGGTGACCTCCGGGTCCTGCTCGAGCTGGGCGATCTCGTCCTCGCTGCCGAAGGCCCGCACGACCCGGGACTCGATGTCGAGCACCTCCTGGCGCAGCCG
This sequence comes from uncultured Janibacter sp., assembly GCA_964430615.1. Lineage (GTDB taxonomy): Bacteria > Actinomycetota > Actinomycetes > Actinomycetales > Dermatophilaceae > Janibacter. Next base: position 26,388 of record CAYSGN010000020.1, read on the forward strand.
CTCCATCCCGGCGTCGTCGGTGATGTTGAAGCCGTGGATGTAGAGGATGTTCGCGGAGCGTCGGGCCTCGACGACGATCGAGCCGGGCACGAGGGAGACGTTGGCACCGATGATCGTCATGTAGAAGTCCGAGCGCACCCGCAGCTGCACGGCCACGATCGACCCGCCGCGGATCGGGTGCGCGGCGAGCGTGGCCCGGGCGACCTCGATCGCGGCCAGGACGAGGTCGAGCAGGAAGTGGCCGACGAGAAGGGCCAGTCCCTTGGGGTGGATCCGGCCGGAGTACTGGATCGACGGGAGCGGGAAGAGCCGGGTGACGACCGCGCCGATGATCAGCCCGTTGACGACGTTGCCCAGCGTGACCCGGTCCCAGAGCAGTACCCACACGAGGGCGATCGCGACGATGGCCCTCGGCTGCCACCCGCCGCGGGCGCGAGTGCCGGCCTGCGTGCTCACGGCGCCTCCTGCGGGAGGACGGCCTCGACGTAGGCGGTCGGGCTCTTCATCTGGCGGGCCGCCGAGTCGGTGTAGGTGAAGAGGGGGCCGGCGAAGAGGGAGAGCCCGAGGCTGAAGACGACGACGGCGGTGGTCCCGCCGAGCATGAGCGGCGGCATCGACCGGGTGGGCGGTTCCTCGGCGGGCGGCGTGATCGGGCTCGACGGGGCGGTGATGGTCGCCAGCTGCGGCCCGATCGCGTCGCTGAGTCGACCGAAGTAGGGCGTGAGCGAGGGGACCTTCTCGAGGATCTGCTCCTCCGTGGAGATCCTCGGACGCCAGAAGGCGTAGCCCCACGTCTTGGCCACGGCGTAGAGCGTGAGCAGGGCCGTGACGACCGAGCCGACGATGAGCACCCATGCCATCGGCGTGGCCTGCTGGGTGCCCGCCTGGATGAGCCCGAGCTTGCCGATGAAGCCGGAGAAGGGCGGGATGCCCGCGAGGTTCATCGCGGGGACGAAGAAGAGGACCCCGAGCACGGGAGAGGCCGCTGCGAGCCCGCCGAGCCGCTCGATGACCGTGGTCCCGCCGACCCGTTCGATGAGTCCGCTCACGAGGAAGAGCGAGGTCTGGACGATGATGTGGTGGGCGACGTAGAAGATCGCCGCGGACAGCGAGAGCTGGGTGGCCAGACCGATGCCGAAGAGCATGTAGCCGATGTGGCTGACCAGCGTGAAGGAGAGCATCCGTTTGATGCCCGGCTGGGCCACCGCCCCGAGGATGCCGACGAGCATCGTCATCAGGCCGACCCCCATGATGAGGTTGGAGAGCGGGGACTCGGGGAAGAGCAGGAACTGCGTGCGGATGATCGCGTAGACGCCGACCTTGGTGAGCAGGCCGGCGAAGACCGCGCTCACCGGTGCCGGGGCGGAGGGGTAGGAGTCCGGCAGCCACGCGGACATCGGGAAGACCGCCGCCTTGATCCCGAAGGCGGTGAGCAGGCAGAGCTGGATCGCCAGGGAGACCCGCTCGTCGACCTGCGGCAGGCGAAGGGTGAGCTGGGCGAGGTTCACCGTGCCGGCCACCGCGTAGACGAGGGCGATCGCCACGAGGAAGAGGAACGAGGAGACCATGCTCACGATGACGTAGGTCGTGCTCGCCCGGATCCGTGAGCGGCTCCCTCCGAGCGTGAGCAGCACGTAGGAGGCGAAGAGCAGCATCTCGAAGCTGACGAAGATGTTGAACAGGTCGGCTGCGAGGAAGGCGTTGGAGACCCCCGCCGAGAGGACGAGGTAGGTCGGGAAGTAGATCGCGAGCGGCGCGTCCTCGTCGCCGTCCGCGACCCCTTGCCCGATGGCGAAGACGAGCACCGCGAGGATGACGAAGCTGCTGATGAGCAGCATGAGCGCGGAGAGCCGGTCGGCGATGAGCGCGATGCCGAGGGGTTCGGGCCAGGCGCCGAGCCAGACGGCGATCGGGCCGTGGGTGTCGGTGCCCCACATGAGGGTGATCGCGACGAGCAGGCTGATGGTCAGCACGGTGATGCTGATGGCCACCTGGGCACGCGGGCTGCGGCGGGTGACGAGGGTGAGCGCGGCGCCGAGCAGGGGCAGCACCACGGGCAGGGGCAGGAGGTTCGCCAGGGTCATGCGAGCGCGTCCTCCTCGTCCGCCTCGGTGGTGGACTGGGTGTCCGGGTCGTAGGTGGTCGAGGCCTCGTCGCGCTCGGCCAGGCGGCGGATGAGGTCGTCCTCGGCGTCGTCGGGCACGTCGTCGCTGCCGGTGAGCCGCCACTGCCGGTAGGCGAGGGCGAGGACGAAGCCGACCGTGGCCAGGCTGATGACGATGGCGGTGAGCACCATCGCCTGGGGGAGCGGGTCGCTCATCTCGCCGGGCGGACGCTGCCCGACGAAGGGGGCACCCTTCGCCGGTCCGGAGACGACGAGGAAGAGCGTGGCCGCGCCGTTGCTCGTCAGGACCAGCCCGAGGACGACGCGCGTGAGGGCCCGCTCCAGGAGCAGGTAGACACCGCAGGCGACGAGGACGCCCGCGACGGTGACGAGGGCCAGGCTGGGACTCATACCTCCACCCGCTCTTCCTCGGTGTGCTTGTCGACGCCGCCGCCGAGCGAGCGCACCACGTCGAGGGCCAGGCCGACGACGATGAGGTAGACCCCGATGTCGAAGACGAGGGCGCTGACCAGGTGGACCTCGCCCCACGGCCACAGGGTGAAGTCCCAGACCGTCGACTGGAGCACGGTGCTCCCGACGAGGAGGGGGGCCAGCGCGGCGGTCGCGGCGACGGCCAGACCCGCGCCGAGGACGAGACCGGCATTGACCGGTGCCGCCCGGTTCAGCTCGTGCCGCCCGCCGGCGAGGTAGCGCACGACGAGGGCGAGCCCGAGGACGAGACCTCCGGCGAAACCGCCGCCGGTCTGGTTGTGCCCGGAGAAGAGCAGGTAGAGCGAGACCGCGATCATCCCGTGGAAGACCAGCCGGGTGGCGGTCTCGAGGATGACCGAGCGCCGCTCCGGCGGCAGGGCGCTGCGGACGGTCTCGAGGTCGGGGCGGTGCCCCCACGAGCGGGTGATGTCCTGGTTGCGCAGGAAGACCAGGCTCGCGATACCGGTGGCCGCGGCCACGAGGACGGAGATCTCGCCGAGGGTGTCCCAGGCGCGGATGTCGACGAGCGTGACGTTGACGACGTTGCGGCCGTGGCCGAACTCGTAGGCCGCCTTCGGGAAGGCCCGGGAGATGGGCTCGGCGACGCGCCCGTCCGAGGCCACGAGCGCGAGCAGGCTGACCGAGAGGCCGATGGCCGCACTGAGCAGGACCCTCCAGAAGCGGCTGCCGCGTCGCGGTCGTCGGCGCACGTCCGGCGGGAGCTTGCGCAGGACGAGCACGAAGATCACGAGGGAGAAGGTCTCGACGAGCACCTGGGTCAGGGCCAGGTCGGGGGCGCCGTGCACGTGGAAGAGGAGAGCCACCCCGTACCCGGTCATCCCCACGAAGAAGACCGACTGGAGACGGTTGCGGGCGCGGGTGGCCAGGAGTGCCGCGGCGATGACGACGAGGCCGACCGCCCCCTGGGCAGGGGCGTCCCACAGCCGCACGTCCACACCCGGCAGGGCCGTGGCGGCGATGATCCCCGGCGCGGTGACGACGACGAAGATCGTCGCGAGGTAGATCGGCAGCGAGCCGACCTGGGCGATGGCCGTGGTCTCCACGGCGAGGCGCTCGAGCGCGAGGATCGTGCGCTGGTAGCCCCGCTCGCTGTCCATCATGCGGGGCAGGCGTGCCTGGACCCTGGCCAGCGGACCCCGGACGGCGAAGAGCGCCAGACCGCCGGTGATGGCCACCGCCGAGAGTCCGAGGGCCGGGCTGAGTCCGTGCCAGAGGGCCAGCTCCTCGGCCGGGGGCCCGGTGAGGTCGTCGACGTAGGGGGCGAAGGCGGTGCTGAGCGGGCCCCCGAGGAAGCCCGTGGCCAGGGTCAGCGCGGCGAGCAGGACCGGTACGGGCAGCAGCTGCCGCGGCGCGACGAAGGGAGTGGGCCGCGGGGTGCGCCCGTGGGAGGGCTTCGTCGTGAAGGCCCCCCAGATGAAGCGCGCCGAGTAGGCGACCGTGAGGATCGAGCCGACCACGAGGCCGGCGGCGACGAGCCAGCCGTCGCTCCCTTCGCCGGGCCCGTGGCCGACCTCGAGGGCCGCCGCGAGCGCGGACTCCTTGGCGACGAAGCCGATCATCGGCGGGATCCCGGCCATGGACGCGGCGGCGACGACCGCCGACGCCGCGAGCACCGGCGTCTGCCGCCCGAGGCCGTGCAGCCGCGTCAGGTCGCGGGTGCCGGTGCCCTTGTCGATGATGCCGACGGTGAAGAAGAGGGTGGACTTGAAGAGGGCGTGGGAGAGGACGAGCGCGAGCGCGGCGGCGCCGGCGGCGCGGGTGCCTATGCCGGCCAGCGCGGTGATCATGCCGAGCTGGCTGACCGTGCCGTAGGCGAGCAGCAGCTTGATGTCGACCTGTCGCAGGGCGTGCCAGCCGCCGATGATCATCGTCGCGAGGCCCAGGCCGACCGTGAGCCCCTGCCAGCCGGGTGTGGTCGCGAAGGCGGGGGCGAGGAGGAGGACGAGGTAGATCCCCGCCTTGACCATCGACGCGGCGTGCAGGTACGCGCTCACCGGGGTCGGTGCGGCCATGGCGCCCGGCAGCCAGAAGTGGAAGGGGACCTGGGCGGACTTCGTGAGTGCCCCGACGAGCACGAGGACGACGGCGGTGGTGGTCAGGCCCCCGGGAGCCGGTGGGGAGGCGATCAGCTCGCTGATCGTGTAGCTGGAGGTCTCGCCGAGGATGACCGTCCCGATGAGCATCGCGAGGCCGCCGAAGGTCGTCACGAGGAGCGCCTGGGTCGCCGAACGGCGGTTGGCCGAGCGCGTGGGGTTGTGACCGATCAGCGTGTAGCTGAAGATCGTCGTCAGCTCCCAGAAGATGTACAGCGCGAGCAGGTTGTCCGCGAGGACGAGGCCCAGCATGGCGCCGGCGAAGGCGGTGAAGACGCTCGTGAAGCGCCAGAGGCTGGGGTCTCCCTCTTTGAAGTACCACGCGCAGTAGACCAGCGCGAGGGCCCCGACGCCGGTGACGAGCAGGGCCAGCTCCCACTGGAGTGCCTCGAGCCGCAGGGCGACGTGCATGTCGAGCGACGGGACCCACTCGACCGTCTCGACGACGGCGTCGCCGGAGGTCACGCGGGAGGTCTGGGTGAGCAGCCACACGAAGGCGGCGCCGGGCACGAGTGCGAGCGCGAGGAAGGCGCGCCGGTCCAGGAGCCGGGTGAGCCCGGGCGCCACCGCCGCCGCTGCGAAGTGGGCGAGCAGCAGCGGGGTCACGAAGGCCTTCCGTCAGGTCCGGGGGTGCGGCCAGTTTAGCGGGCGGTGGCTGGTCGTCACCGCCCGCCCGTGCGCCGCGGTCGCACTTCCGCCCCCCGGGTCAGGCGTTGGCCGGGGTCTCGGTACCGGCGCCCCGGCGGCGGATCTCGGGGTCGCGGGCGGCCCCGGCGTTCGTCTCGTCGCTGCCGAGGACGACGAAACCGTTGTCCCGGATCAGCTCGAGGTCGGCCTCGGCGGCCTGGCCCTCGGAGGTGAGGTAGTCCCCGAGGAAGATCGAGTTCGCGACGTGCAGGGCCAGGCCCTGGAGCGAGCGCAGGTGCAGCTCCCGGCCGCCGGCGATCCGCACCTCCCGGTCGGGGCAGACGAAGCGGGCCATGGCGAGGATCCGCACGCACGTGGCCGGGGTCAAGTCCCATCTGCCCTCGAAGGGGGTGCCGTCGAAGGGCATGAGGAAGTTGACCGGGATGGAGTCCGACTCGAGCTCGCGCAGGGCGAAGAGCGCCTCGACGAGCTGCTCGTCGGACTCGCCCAGCCCGGCGATGAGGCCGGAGCACGGGGAGAGACCGGCTCCCTTCGCCCGGGTCACCGTCTCGATGCGGTCGGCGTAGGCGTGGGTCTGCACGATCTGGTCGTGGTGGGACTCTGCCGTGTTGATGTTGTGGTTGTAGGCGTCCACTCCGGCGGTTCGCAGGCGCTCGGCCTGCCCGTCCTTGAGCAGGCCGAGGCAGGCGCACACCTCGACCCCGGGGTGGGTCTCCTTGAGGGACTCGACCATCTCGGTGACCCGGTCCACGTCGCGCTCGCTCGGGCCGCGTCCGCTGCTGACCATGCACACGCGGCTCGCGCCGCCGCGCAGCCCGGCGGTGGCCTGCTCGAGGGCCTCCTCCGTCTTCAGCCACGAGTAGGTGAGGATCGGCGCGTCCGAGCCGAGCGCCTGGGAGCAGTAGC
>CAYSGN010000021.1:0-23134 GCA_964430615.1 uncultured Janibacter sp.
ACGAGGCGCAGGTTGGCCTCGAGCAGGTGGTTCTTGGCGTTCTTGCCGTCCTGGGCGATCCACCACAGCTCGCGCTTGAACTTCATGTCGAACTTCTCGCCGGAGGCCAGCTTCTCCTCGGCGAAGAGGCCGGCCTCGATCCGCTTGGCGAGCTCGACCTCCTGCTCGGCGTTGAGCAGCGCGACCTTGCCGATCTGCTTGAGGTAGTCCTTGACCGGGTCCGCGGTGGCGCCGGCGGTCACGACCTGCTGGGCGGGAGCGTCCTCGTCGTCGTCCTGGGAGATGACGAAGCCGCCGGCCTCCTCGACCTTGGACTTGGTCTTCTTCTTGGTGGCCGAGTCCTCCTCGACCTCCTCGTCCTCCGCCGGCTCCTCGGCGGTGGTGGTCGTCGGGTTCTGCGCGGCGGCCTTGCGGGCCGCGCTGCGCTTGGCGGCGACCTTCTTCGCGGAGGCCTGCTTGCCCGGGGTCGCGGCCGCCGCGGCCGTCGCCTTGGTCGCGGCCTTCTTGGCCGGGGCCTTCTTCGCCGTCGTCTTCGCGGCCGTGCTCTTCGCCGCGGTCTTGCTCGCGGTGGTCTTCTTCGCCGCGGTCTTCTTCGCGGGAGCCTTGGCCGCCTTCGCGGTGGACTTCGTGGCCGTGGCCTTCTTCGTCGCCGTCTTCTTGGTGGCGGACTTCTTCGTCGCCTTCTTGGCTGCCGTGGACTCTGGCACCTGAACCTCGATTCCTTGGTCGTCGAGCGCCCTCAGGACGACCTTGCCCCGACTGGGACTGATCTTCGCCTCACTGAACGCCGCCTGCACCTGATCACTGGTGACCGCACCACCCGTGTGTCCCTTGCGCACCAGCTCTTGAAGTGCCGGGTGGGAGAACTCCTTCGGGAGAGAGCCCGTCGCGCCCACGGACCGAGGGGTCACAGCAGTCACCAACAACCTTTCGTCACGGAGAATTCCGCCGGAGGGTCCGTGGCGGTGGCGTCACCATCCGAATCTCCGACTCGCCCTGACGTCGTGTGCTGGGCTCGGTCACCATTATAAATCGACACCGGTGCGCGCGCGGCCACAGGGGTGCGCGACGGCCGGGGACGGCGGCCTGGCCCGGGGCGTCAGCGGGCCTTGACCGCCAGGACGTCGCAGGGCGCATCGAGCAGCACACGCTGGGCGTTCGAGCCCAGGATGAGCTTGCCGACGGGGGTGCGGCGGCGCAGCCCGATGACGATCAGGTCGGCGTCGGTCTCCTCCGCGACGGCGATGAGGTCCTCCGCGGGCTCCTGGCCGCGCACGAGGTTGCGCACCTCGCCCTCGACGCCCGAGTCCTGCAGACGCGCCCGGATCTTCTGGAGGCGCTCATCGGTCTCCCGGGTGGCGTCGGCACTCGTGCCGCCACGCTCGGAGTTGATGACCACGAGCGTGCTCTTGCGCAGCGTCGACTCCTCGAGCGCCCGCGTCAGGGCGGCCTCGCCCTCCTTGGTGGCCACGTATCCCACGACGATCGTCATCTTTGCTCCTCGTCCGAAGTCGACTGTCCCACGAGCGCCCAGGACGCATCCGTGCGGTGACCCCGAACCTACACCGGGAGGCACCGGCCTGTCCCTCCTCGTGGAGGCGGTGTCGCGGCGGGATCAGGAGGGCACGACGCGCCGCAGCAGCGCGGCGACCTGCTCCACCTCGGTGAGGAATCCGTCGTGGCCGACGATGCTCGAGATCGTCTCGACCTCGGCCCGCGGAGCGGCCGCGGCGATCTCGTGCGAAAGACGCGCTGGGTAGAGCCGGTCGGAGTCGACCGGCGCGAGGACGAGGCGGCCGGCGAAGGGGGCCAGCGCCGCCTCCGCTCCCCCACGGCCGCGCCCGATGTCGTGGGAGTTCATCGCCTCGGTGAGGACGATGTAGGAGTTGGCGTCGAAACGACCGGCGAGCTTGCCGCCGTGGTGGTCCAGGTAGCTCTCCACGGTGTGCCGCGCCCGCCCGCGCTCACCGCTCGGCTCCTCCTGCAGCTCACGACCGAAGCGGGTGTGCAGCTCGGGCTCGCTGCGGTAGGTGACGTGGGCGATCCGACGGGCCAGCGCCAGGCCGGCGTCCGGACCCTGGGGCTGGTCGTAGTAGTCCCCGCCGGCGAACCACGGGTCACCCTGGATCGCGAGGATCTGGGTGTGCCCCCAGGCGATCTGCTCGGCCGTGGCATAGCCCCCGGTCGCGAGCGCGACCGCCGTGGCCACCCGCTCGGGATGGCCGGCCACCCACTCGAGGGTGCGCATGCCCCCCATGGACCCGCCGATGACCGCGCGCCAGCGATCGATGCCGAGGGCGTCGGCGAGCGCGGCCTCGGCGGCCACCTGGTCCCTGATGGTGATCCGGGGGAAGCGGCTGCCCCAGGCCCGCCCGTCGGCCGCGGGGGTCCCGGGCCCGGTGCTGCCCTGACAGCCACCGAGGACGTTGACCGCGACGACGAACTGCTCGTCGCTGTCCAGCGGCGCCCCGGAGCCGATGATGTCCGGCCACCAGCCGGCGGTCGGATGGCCGGCTCCGGCCGGGCCGACGACGTGGCTGTCGCCGGTCAGGGCGTGCTCGACGAGGATCGCGTTGTCCCGGGCGGCGTCGAGGCGGCCCCAGGTCTCGTAGGCGAGGACGACGCCCGGCAGACGCTCGCCGGACTCCAGGGTCAGGTCGCCGATGGGGAGGAAGTGACGGTCTCCGGGGTGCTCCCGCCGTCGACCCGAGCCGGCCGTGGTGGGGGTGGTGGATATGACGCTCATCCTTCGCTCCCGCGCTCTCGCCTTGCCGTGACGGTGTGGACACGGCCTGGTCATCACCCGGGGCACCCCGTCGCGAGGAGGGTTGCCGTCCAGCCAGCCGGGGCTTGGTGCTGGAGCTCATGACCTGGCGACCATGCTAGCCGCGGCCCGCTCGGGGATCGACACCACGTCCGGGCCTCGGACACCTCAGGCGGCGTCGTCGACCGTCCACGGCCGCACCCCGGCGGAGAGCAGCTGCATCATCAGGCCGGCGAGCCGGTGCCCCGGGTCGATCGCCAGCGCCTGCTCGAGGCAGACACCGGTGACCGTGCCGTCGCCGACGAACCAGGCCAGGTGCGCGATGAGCGAGAGCAGGTGCGGCGTCGACTCCTCCGGCACGTAGCGGGTCACCTCGACCAACCGTCCCCGGACGCCGAGGAGCTCGTCGTGGGCGACGTCGCCGAGCGGCTCGGCCGCACCACCGGGGTCGTCGTCGAGCTCGTCGGCGAAGCAGGTCCACGCGCACCTGGCGGAGGCGACGAGCGCATCTCCCACCGCCAGGGCCGGCAGGGTGTCCAGCGGCAGGGTGCCCGGCGCCAGCACCGCCATGAGCGCATCGCGCAGGTGGACGTCGTCGAGCGAGGCGACGATCCGCGCGAGCTCGTCGTCGGAGAGCTCTGCGACCGGGACCGCCTCCTGGCGCGGGTCGAGGAGTCGCTGCCAGGACCGGATCGTGGCGACGGGGTCCTCGTGCCAGGCCGTCCGCGGGCGGGTGGGGCCGCCGCCGAAGGTCCCGGTGCCCGGCGCCCGGCCGAGACCGGCCAGGTGCACGCCCACCTCGCGGGCGCGGGCCGGGTCGCGCGGCGGGATCACGTCCGCGACGAGTGCCTCCCGGCTGGCGAAGGGGGCGACCCCCGCCCCCACGAAGGCGGCCACCCCGGGCACGTCCTCGGGCCGGGGCATCGGCAGCCCCTGCGGCGGGGCCCCTCCCTGCGTGGAGTACCACCGCCCTCCTCGCACGACGATCTGGTCGCCCACCTCGACATCCGCCTCGCGAGCGGCCCGTGCCAGTGCCTGCCGCAACGGCGCCGACTCCCCCTCCTCGTCCTCGTAGGAGACGAGCAGGAGGGCGCCGGCCTGCTCGCGCACGACCATCTCGACGGAGCGACGGGCCAGCCCCGCGCACACCTCCTCCCCCTGCACGAGGTCGTGACGCTGCACCATCCCGATGCGCTTGCCGTGCAGGGCGACGAGCACGACCGAGCTGCGCGGGTGGTACCCGAGCTGGTACGGGAGGAGGACGGCGAGGTGGGCGGATGAGCTGGCGCGGACTGTGGTCGTCATGACGACGACGCTTCCGCAGCGGGGTCCCCGGGACCGGGCTCTCCCGGATCTGTGGACGAGGCCTCACCCGCCCCCCGAGGTTGTGGACGGAGCACCCGCGCCTGGGCGAGCATGGCCCGATGAGCGTCCACCCCGCACACGACCCGGATGACCGCCGCACCCCCCGTGAGCGCATGCTCGCCGGGGCGCCCTACCTCGCCGACGACCCCGAGCTGCGCGAGATGAACCAGCGGGCCCGCGAGCTCATGGACGCCTACAACGCGACGACCTCGACGCCGCCGGAGCGGCGCCGGGAGCTGTTGGAGGCGCTGCTCGGCTCGGTCGGTGAGGACGTCGCGATCCGGCCGCCGCTCCGCGTCGACTACGGCAGCCACCTGCACGTGGGAGCTCGCACCTTCGTCAACTTCGGGCTGGTCGCCCTGGACTGCGCGCAGATCACCATCGGCGAGGACGTGCAGATCGGTCCGGGCGTCCAGCTGCTGCCTCCGGACCATCCTCTCGACCCCGAGCTGCGGCGGGCGAAATGGGAGTCGGCGGACCCGATCACCATCGGGGACAACGTGTGGCTCGGAGGCGGCGTCATCGTCGTCGGCGGCGTGAGCATCGGGGAGAACACCGTCGTCGGCGCCGGCGCGGTGGTCACGACAGACCTGCCGGCGAACGTCGTCGCGGTGGGCACCCCGGCCAGGGTCGTGCGCAGCCTCGACCGCTCGGTCAGCACCTGAGCGGTCGGCGCCCCTACTCCGGTACGACGTACGAGGGCACCGTGTGCCCGCGTGGCGGCTGGTGCGGCTCGGGCGCCGGGGCGCCCTGCTCCCAGGCGAGGAAGTCCTCGGTCTCGCGTACGAGGGTGGTCGCCACCCAGCCGACGACGAGCAGGTCGTCGACGAGCCCGACCGCGAGCAGCAGCCCCTCGGGCACGACGTCGACGGGAGAGATGACGTAGCCGACCCCGGCGAGGAGCATGAGGAGCCGCGTCGAGGTCAGGCCCGTGTACTGCCCGGTGCGGACCGCCCGCACCATCCGCGGGACGGCTCGCACCCGCTGGAGCAGGCCGGGGCCGCCCCGACCGGCATCGTGCACGGTGCGGGCGAAGACGGCGGCGTTGCGGGCGCGGCGGCTGCTGGGCATGGGGACCTCCTCGTGGTCCCGCCCGAGTCTACGCCGCCGCGCCCGAGACGATCAGGGCTCGAGGACCCCTTCGGGCTCGTCGCGCCGGCCGCTGCCCTGGCGGACCAGGCCGTCGGCGCGGTGCTCCCAGAAGTCCGCACCCGCGATGCCGAGGCGCCGTGGGTCGAAGTCGGGGTCGATCCCCAGCTTCTTCTGCTCCCGGTAGTCCTTGAGGGCCTTGAGCGCCGGCACCTGGAGCGCGAGGATGCCCACGATGTTCAGCCAGGCCATCGTGCCGACACCGATGTCGCCCAGCCCCCACGCGGCCCCCGCGGTGCTGATCGCCCCGTAGGCGACGGAGACGAGGATGAGCCCCTGGAGCACCCGGATGAGCGAGCGGCGGACGAGCCCGCTGCGGATCTTGCGGGTGAGGTAGGCGAGGTTGACCTCGGCCATGTAGTAGTAGGCCACCATCGTCGTGAAGGTGAAGAAGGCCAGGGTCACCGCGACGAAGGAGGCGCCCAGGCCGGGGGCGAAGGCGTCGAAGCCGTGCTGCACGTACGCCGGGCCCGGCTCGACGCCCGTACCCACCGAGCCCTCGTAGAGGGTCGAGCCTGGGTAGGTCTCGTCGTCGAAGACGTTGTACATGTCCGTGGAGATGATGATGAACGCCGTGGCCGTGCACACGAAGAGGGTGTCGATGTAGACCGAGAAGGCAGGATGACGACACCGATGGCCGTCGCCCAGGCCGGCACGCCCCAGGCGAGGTTGATCGCCGAGGACATCCCGTTGGCCTGGACGCCGGGGAGGAAGAAGGCCATCGCGAAGACGGTGACGACCGCGAAGGCGACGGCGTAGACGAGGGAGAGGGTCGGCGCCTTGTGGCGGTAGGCCTTCTCGAAGTAGTAGGCCGGCCCACCGCGGTACTCGCCGGTGTCCGGGTCGCGCTCCTTGTAGATCTGCCCGAGGGTGCACTCGACGAAGGAGGTGGCGGCCCCGAGGAGGGCCATCACCCACATCCAGAAGACCGCGCCGGGGCCGCCGAAGCTGATCGCCGTCGCGACACCGCCGATGTTGCCCATGCCGACCCGGTTGGCCAGCGACATCATCAGCGACTGGAAGGAGGAGGTGCCGTTCTCGGACTTCTCGCCCTCGCGCATGTTCCGGACCATGTCCGGGAGACCGGTGATCTGCAGGGCCTGGGTCCGGATCGTGAAGTAGAGGCCGGCGGCGAGGCACAGGCCGACCAGCGGCAGGGCCCAGACCACCCCGTTCACCGCGTCGATCATCTCAGCGAAGGACATCTGTGTCTCCTCGTCGGGCAGGGACGCGATCCGCGTCGTCGTCGTTGGCATCGCTGCGAGACCGTCCATGGGTGCCAGAGGGTGACGCGGCTGCGCGAAAGGTAGCAGTGCGCCCTCACTCCCCCGCGACACGCCGGTGCGTCAGGGCCGCGGCGCGCCGAGCGGTCGTCCTGGCGCGCCGAAGGGAGGAGCTCAGACCGACTCGGCCGACACCTCACCGGCGGGAGGGAACTCCTCGGTGACGTGGTCGGCGAGCTGCTTCATCAGCCACAGGTCCAGACCGCCCCCGACCGCGCCGCCGACGAGCGGCACCGCCTTGCCGAAGCGGGTGAAGACCCCCTTGCCGGCCCGCGAGAGGAGCCGGAAGCCGACCGCCTTGTTGACCACCATGAGGGCCGGTCCGGGCAGCCGGTCGGTGGCCAGCCCGGCCAGGCGACCGCCTGGCATGGTCATGCCCGCCTTCGCCAGCAGGTCCTGGGCGTCGGCACCGACGAGGCTGAGCAGCACGGCCGAGCGGACCTCGCGCTGGGTGATGTCGTACCCCCGGATCCGGGCCACCGCGGCCGCCATCCGGGTGGCCAGCAGGTAGAAGCCCGCGACATTGGCCGGCAGCGCGACGACGAGGGTCGCGAAACCCCCGAGGTTGGTGAGGAAACCGGAGGCGGTGGCCAGACGGAGGTGGGCGTGGACGACGTGACGCACCGCCCGCTCCGGGTCCCCGCCGTGCTTGGCCAGAGCCTCGTCGGCGACGGCCGTCGCCGACGAGAAGCGCGAGCGCCCGTCGATGCCGACCTCGAGCAGGCTCGAGACGAGGTGCGTCGCCGAGGACTCCAGACCGTTCTGGGAGTGCGGCTCACGAGCCTGCTCCAGCGCGCTCCGGGTGTCCTTGGCCTGCTGCCTGCTGCCGAAGATCCCCATGGTCGTCCTCTCTGCCGTGCTCCGCCGCCGCCGGTCGTGGCCGGGCGGGTCAATCCTGCCACGACGGCACGACCCGCTCCGGGCCGTCGGTGCCCGGCGGTAGCCTCACGGCTCGTGGACAGCCAGCAGCTCGGAGCGGTCGTCGTCGGACTCGACGGCGTCGCGGCGGTGCTCACCGCCGACGGGTCCGCCGTGCCCTGCGACGACATCGAGGCGGCGATCGCCGCCATGGGCACCGGCACCCGGTGGGTGACCTGGTCCGCGGAGGCGATCGCCGCGCTCGTCGTCGCCGACGGGTCGACGCTGGACCGCACCTGGGACCTGGCCGAGGTGCACCGACTCCTCCACGGCGGGTGGGCGGCCGACCCGGCCCGCGTCTGGGCGGGCGCCCACGGGCTCGACCCGGAGGGGGCCCCGAGTGCCCCGACCGGGGACCTCTTCGACCTGCTCGCCGACGAGGCACCGGCCGAGGAGCTCCTCGTCGACGGCTACCTGCGGGCCGACGCCGCGACCGGCGCCTGGCTCACCACACCCGAGCGGTGCGCCACCTTCGCCGCGGCCGCGCTCGAGGTCGCCCGGCGCCAGCAGGAGACGGTCGCCGCCCACGGTCGCCGGGCCACCACCACGGCCCATGCCGAGTCCGCCGCCGCGGTGCTGTGCGTGGAGCTGGAGCGCCACGGGCTCCCCATCGACCGCGAGGTCGCCCGCGCCCTCGTCACCGACGCGACCGGCCCCGAGCCCTCCACCCTCGCCGAGGAGCTGGAGGCCCGACGCGCGCGCGATGCCCCGGTCATCGCCGCGGTCCCCGGCACCGGGGCCGTCGACCTGCGCAACCCCGCCTCCGTGAAGACCCTGCTGGCCCGGGCCGGCATCGACGTGCCGTCGACGCGGCGTCACGTGCTCGAGGCGCACCGCAGCGCCCACCCGGTCGTGCCGGCGCTGCTCGAGTGGCGCAAGCGGGAGCGGATCGCGACGACCTACGGCTGGCGGTGGCTGCGCGAGCACGTCGGTGCCGATGACCGGCTGCGTGGCGGGTGGTCGGCCTCGGACGGGGCCGCCGGACGGATGACCGCGCAGGCCGGCCTGCACAACCTCCCGGCGGAGCTGCGTCCGGCGGTCGCCGCGGACGAGGGGTGGGTCTTCGTCCGGGCGGACCTCGGCCAGGTCGAGCCACGGGTCCTCGCCGCCGTCTCCGGAGACCGGGCCTTCGCCGAGGCGACGCGCGCCGACGACCTCTACGCGCCGGTCGCCGCGCGGCTCGGCGTCGAGCGGGCGATCGCGAAGGTGGCGGTGCTCGCGGCCATGTACGGGCAGCGTTCCGGGCCGGCCGCGGAGGCGCTGCGTGGCCTGGAGAGCACCTACCCGGTCGCGATGGGCCACCTGGGGCGCGCGCAGGAGGCGGGGCGACGGGGCGAGCCCGTGCGCACCTTCGGCGGCCGGCTCGTGCACACCGCCTTCCCCGGAGGCGACGGGGTCTCCCCGGAGGCGCTCGCCGCCGCCCGCGGACGATTCGCGCGCAATGCCGTCATCCAGGGGTCGGCCGCCGAGCTCTTCAAGGCCTGGGCCGCGACCGTGCGGGTGGCGGTGCGCCCCCTTCGCGCCCGGATCGTCCTCTGCCTCCACGACGAGCTGCTCGTCCACGTGCCCGCCGAGCACGCCGAGGAGGCGGCCGCCAGGGTCGACCGGGCACTCACCGACGCGGCCCGTCGGTGGCTCGGCGGGGAGGCGGTCCGCTTCGTCGCGGACACCTCGCTCGTGCGGCGGTGGTCCGAGGCGACGTGAGGCTCAGGCGTCCGGGTCCTCGACGGTGCGCAGGAAGTCCTCGAACTCCGCGCCCAGCTCGTCCGCGGAGGGCAGGTCCTGCCCCTCGGCCGCGAGCAGGCTGGGCCGCTCGAGACCGCGCAGGTGCACGTCGTACTGGCGCTCGAGGGCCTCGACGGCCTCGCGCACCTCGCCGTTCTCCTGGACCTCGCGCTCGATCTGCAGGCGCCCCTCACGGGCGGCCTCGGCGAGCGCGTCGTTCGGCAGGTTGAGCCCGGTGAGGTCGACGATCGCGTTGAGGGCGGTGAGCGCCCCGTCGTGGAAGGTCGACTGCGCGAGGTAGTGGGGCACGTGGATGCTGAAGCCGGCGGCGTCGCGGCCGGACTCCCCCAGCCGCAGCTCGAGGAGCGCGGAGAGGCTCGCCGGCACCTGGACGGTGCCGAAGACCGGCTTGTGCTCCCCGATGAGCCGCTCGTCGGAGCCGTGGACGGTCATCCCGATCGGCCGGGTGTGCGGCACCGCCATCGGGATGCCGTGGGCGTGCACGGCAAGGCTGATCCCGAGGGTGTCCATGATCTCGGTGACCGCCTCGACGACCGCCTCCCAGCGGTAGTCCGGCTCGGGCCCCGAGAGGACGTAGTAGGTCTGGCCGTCACGGTCGAGCAGGTGGTAGAGCACGAGCGAGGGGTCCTCGTAGCTCGTGTACCGGTTGGCGTCGAAGGTGATGACCGGGCGACGGCTGCGGTAGTCCACGAGCGCGTCGACGTCGAAGGAGGCGACGACCGTGGGGTCACCGGCCTCGAGGAGGTGGTCGACGAGGAGGCGCTGGGCCATGCCCGCGTCGAAGAAGCCGTCGAAGGCCACGATCATCGGCCCCGGCTGGAGCAGCGCGGCGTCGGTGTCGGCCTCGTAACGGTAGAGGCGAGAGTCGTGCACGTGGGTCCTCCTGGTCGGTGGTGCTCTCATTGTCCCAACAGAGGCGGCGCGGGCACCATTCCCTGCGCCACACCGGGTGTCGGCGTCAGTCGCGGGGCACGGCGGCGATCGCCGCCCGCACCTTCTTGGCCGAGACCGAGTGCGCGGTCCCGAGCGCCTGGGCGAAGAGGGAGACGCGCAGCTCCTCGATCATCCAGCCGATGTCGACGACGTCCTGCCCCCGGCGACGAAGGGGAGGCAGCGCCTCGAGGAGGTCGGCGTAGGCCGCCTCGACCGCGTCGATCGCCTCCATGTGGCCGGCGTCGCGTCGCGGGTTCTCCGCGGCCTTCTCGAGACGGACCACGATCGCACGCAGGTAGCGGCGCAGGTGCGGCAGGTGCTCCAGCCCGGTGTCGGCGACGAAGCCGGGGCGCACGAGCCCGTCGAGCTGGGCGCGCACGTCGGCGACGGTGCCCGAGAGGGCCGGTGCCTGCATCCGCCCCAGGAGCGTGGTGATCTCGGTGCGCTGGGCGAGTACCGGCTCGACCTCGGCGACGATCGTCAGCACCCGCTGCGCGACATGCGTCCGGGTCGCCGCGAGCGCCTCCTCGAAGGCGGCGCGGGTACGTACCGGACCGGCCACGTGCTGCGCGACGATGTCGTCGACCGCGGCCGCGAGCGCGTCCTCGAGCAGCGCGGGCACCGAGCCGTGCGGGTTGTCGGCGAGGGCGAGCTTCTGGGCGTTGGTCAGCCTGGCGAGCACCCGCTTCCACGGTGGCGAGGTGTTCAGCAGGAGCAGCCGGCGCACACCGGCGCGGTGCGCCGCGCTCGCCTCCTGCTCCTCCGGCAGCACGCGCAGGGCGACGGACTCCCCTTCGTCGACGAGGGCCGGGTGGCCGAGGACGGTGTGCCGTCCCACCTTCGCCTCGAAGGTCTCCGGCAGGTCCCCGACGTCCCAGCCGGTCAGGCCGGTGCGCTCGATCGAGGCACCCGCCCGGGACATGCCCTGCTGGAGGTCGCCGGCGAGGCGCTCGCGCAGCTCGTCCAGGTCCTTCCCGCTGCCCAGCCGCCGGCGGCGCTGGTCCTCGACGGCGAAGGTCACCCGCAGGTGGCCCGGGACCTTGGACCAGTCCCACTCCCCCTCGTCGATGCGGATGCCGGCACGGGCGCCGAGGATCCGGGAGAGCTGGTGCGTGATCGGGGTGCCGGCCCGCGGGTCGAGCTCGGCGAGCGCGGCGCGGGCGTGGTCCGGCGCCGGCACGAGGTGGCGACGGGTGGCCTTGGGCAGGGACTTGATGAGCGCGGTGACGAGCTCGGCGCGCAGCCCCGGCACCTGCCACTCGAAGTCCTCGGTGCCCACCTGGTTGAGCACGGTGACGGGCACGTGGACGGTGACGCCGTCCTCCTCGGTGCCCGGCTCGAACTGGTAGGTCGCCGCCAGCTGCACGCCGTCGCTCGTCCAGCGGCGCGGGTAGTCCCGGGTGTCGACCGCCTCGGCGTCCTCCCGGGTGAGCTGCTCCTCGGTGAGGGTGAGCAGCTCGGGGTCCTCCCGACGCGCGTGCTTCCACCAGCTGTCGAAGTGGGCACCGGAGACGACGTCCTCGGGGATGCGCTCGTCGTAGAAGGCGACGATGTCCTCCTCGTCGACGAGCAGGTCGCGTCGCCGGGCGCGCTCCTCGAGCTTCTCGAGGCGGCGGACGAGGCGCCGGTTGGCGGTGAGGACCTCGTGGTGGGCGCCCCACTCCCCGACGACGAGCCCCTCGCGGATGAACATCTCCCGGCTCGTGACGGGGTCGATCCCGCCGTAGGCGACCGGGCGGCCGACGACGAGCGGCACGCCGTAGAGGGTGACCCGCTCGGTGGCGATCACGGCCGCGGCCTTCTTCGACCAGCGCGGCTCGGAGTAGGTCCGCTTGACCAGGTGCGCGCCGGCCCGCTCGGCCCAGACCGGGTCGATGCGGGCGGTGGAGCGGGCCCACAGGCGAGAGGTCTCGACGAGCTCCCCCGCCATGACGAAGGGCGGTTGCCGCTTGAAGTTCGTCGTCCCGGGCTGGATGGAGAAGCGGGCGCCCCGGGCGCCGAGGTAGTCCCGCTTGTCCTCGTCGCGCAGCCCGACGTGGCTGAGCAGCCCCGTGAGCAGCGCCTGGTGGATGGTGTCCCAGTCCGGCTCGGCGCCGGCGGCGCTCGTGCGCCTCCGGGTGTCGATCTTCACCTGCTTCGCGGCGCGCACGAGCTGGGAGTGCAGGTCCTGCCACTCGCGGATGCGCAGGTAGTGCAGGTACTCGCGCTTGCACATCCGGCGGAAGGCGCTGCCGGAGAGCTCCTTCTGCCGGTCCTTGAGGTAGGTCCACAGGTGCCACCACGCGGCGAAGTCCGAGCCCTCCTGCCGGAAGCGGGCGTGCTGCTGATCGGCCTGGGCGCGCTGCTCGGCCGGGCGCTCGCGCGGGTCCTGGATGGACATGCCCGCCACGATGACGAGGACCTCCCAGGTGCAGCCGAGCTCGTCGGCGGCGATGAGCATCCTCGCCAGCCGCGGGTCGACGGGCAGCCGGGCGAGGCGCCGACCGGTGCGGGTCAGGCGACGCTCGGGGCGGCGTCCGCCCTTCGCCCCGGTGGGGCCCTTGGGGTCGAAGGCGTGCAGCTCCTGCAGGAGGCGGACGCCGTCGGTGACCTGGCGCGGGTCCGGCGGCTCGACGAAGGGGAACTTCGCCACGTCCCCGAGGCCGAGCGAGGTCATCTGGAGGATGACGCTGGCGAGGTTGGTGCGCAGGATCTCCGGATCGGTGAACTCCGGACGGGATGCGAAGTCCTCCTCCGGGTAGAGCCGGATGCAGATGCCGTCGGCGATGCGCCCGGAGCGTCCCGCGCGCTGGTCGGCGCTGGCCCGGGAGATCCGCTCGATCGGCAGACGCTGGACCTTCGTGCGCTGGCTGTAGCGGGAGATGCGGGCGGTGCCGACGTCGATGACGTAGCGGATGCCGGGGACGGTGAGCGAGGTCTCGGCGACATTGGTCGCCAGGACGATCCGCCGGCCGGCGTGCGGGGTGAAGACCCGGTGCTGCTCGGCCGCGGAGAGCCGGGCGAAGAGCGGCAGCACCTCGGTGTCGGGCAGCCGCATGCCCTCGAGCGCGTCCTGGGCGTCACGGATCTCCCGCTCCCCGGAGAGGAAGACGAGGATGTCCCGCGGCCCGCCGGGGTCCGGCTCGGTCCACAGCTCCTCGACGGCCCGGCAGATGCCGGTGACCTGGTCGATGTCGCCGTCGGACCCCTCGCCGCCGCCGTCCTCCAGCGGCCGGTAGCGGATCTCGACCGGGTAGGTGCGTCCCGAGACCTCG
Source organism: uncultured Janibacter sp. (assembly GCA_964430615.1). Lineage (GTDB taxonomy): Bacteria > Actinomycetota > Actinomycetes > Actinomycetales > Dermatophilaceae > Janibacter. The sequence goes on from CAYSGN010000021.1 coordinate 13,413, forward strand.
AGCACGGGCGCCGGCTCGCCGTGCTCGTCACCGAAGTGGGCCGCGAAGCGGTCCGGGTCGATCGTCGCGGAGGTGATGATGACCTTCAGGTCCGGGCGGCGCGGCAGCAGCTGCTTGAGGTAGCCGAGGATGAAGTCGATGTTGAGGCTGCGCTCGTGCGCCTCGTCGATGATGAGGGTGTCGTAGCGACGCAAGTCGCGGTCGCGCTGCATCTCGTTGAGCAGGATCCCGTCGGTCATCACCTTGACCGCCGTCGCGTCGCTGCTGTGGTCGGCGAAGCGCACCTGGTAGCCGATGAGCCCGCCGAGCTCGACGTGCATCTCCTCGGCGATCCGTTCCGCCACCGATCGGGCGGCGATCCTGCGCGGCTGGGTGTGCCCGATCTGCCCCTCCCGGCCGCGCCCGATCTCGAGGGCGATCTTCGGCAGCTGGGTGGTCTTGCCCGAGCCGGTCTCCCCGGCGATGACGACGACCTGGTGCTCGCGCAGCGCCTCGGCGATCTCGTCCTTGCACGCGACGACCGGCAGCTGCTCGGGGTAGTGCAGGTCCGCCACCGCGATGGGGTCACGAAGAGGGACGGGCATGGGGGTCAGGATACGTGCGGCCCTCCGGGGCTCAGAAGTCGAGCGAGGCGACCGGCTGGGTCGGGGTGCGCAGGGCGGCGTCCAGCCTCCCGGCGCCAGGTGCCGGCGTCCTCCGGGAGGACCTCGTCCTTCACCCTCACGTTGACGTCGAGGTCCGCGCCGTGGCCCCGGTCGGCGACGGCGGCCGGCAGGTCGGTGACCCTCAACCAGAGGTCGTCGCTGATACCGGCACCGTGCGGCTGCTCCCCCGACTGCCACAGCAGCAGGGCGCTGAGCACGCCCCGTCGCCGGGGGGCCGGACAACGGGTTCACCGGGACGGCACGGGCCCCGGCGTCCGTGCCCGCTGCTGCGTCGTCGAATCGTCCTCGAGGACGTGGGCCTCCAGCTGACGGTGCCCGGTGCCGACGTTGCCCGCGACCCGGGCGGCGTGCCGCGCCGAGTGCCCGGAGACGACCACCCCGCTGCGCAGCCGGCTGCCGGCGACCGCGGCCCAGTCGTCCTCGAACTGCTCGAGCTGTGCGACCCCGGTCTTCTCGCGCACCTTCCGCGAGAGGAGGTCGGCCGTGTCGTGCTTGGCGCTCTGCGCGGCCCGTCCGAGCGTGGTGCGTGCTCCCTCGACGTCGCGGAGCCGACGCGCGGCGATCGGGTTGCCGAAGGCCTTGCCCGCCGGCGAGCGGGCGGCCCGGCCGGGGTTCACCGATCCCGCCCCCTTCGTCGGCGGGGTCGCGGACCGCCGGGCCCACGTGATGGCCCGGATCGCCCCGAGGTCGACGACCTCGGCGAGGGTGCCGACCGAGGCCCGCCCGACCTCCTTCCACGAGCCCTCGTCGTAGACGACCTTGCGACCGGTCAGGCCGACCGCCTCGGCGGTGCCGGCCACCGCGACCGGCTTGACGATCCACCCGATCGGGGTGCCTCGCGCCGCGGCCCCCACGTCGGTGAGCCCCTCGAGCGAGTCGTAGCCCTTCGGGTCGGCGAGGTCGAGACACACATCGCTCAGCCGCCCGGCCAGACGTCGTTCGTCGTCGATCGCCGCATCGCTGGCCACCTCGAAGTCGTCGGCGGCGAGCGTGGCCCGGCGCGCCGCCTCACCGCGCTCGCTCGTCAGGCGCGGCCGGTCCGGGTGGTCGGCCGGCAGCGCGGCGAGCTCCTCGTCACGCTCGTCCCTGGTGCGGGCCGCGTCGACGTACCGGTCGTCGAGGTCCCGCATCCGGCGCTGGGAGTCCTCCAGCTGGTCGGCGTAGGGGCCGAGCAGCACGGCCGCGTCGTGCAGCCGGGCGCTGACGAGGTCCAGGTCGCCCGGCACTGCCCCGACCTCGTCGGCGAAGGTCTCGCCCGCGGCCGAGTCCCACACCCCGTGCGTCGAGACCGAGCGCAGCAGACGCGCGACGACGTCGATGTTGTCGGTGACCGTGCGCAACGCGGCGGCCTCGTCGCGGAGGGTCTGCGGGTCCCCGGAGGCGATGTCGTGCCGGTCGTGCAGGGCCCCGCTCACAGCAGCCCTCGGTGGCGCCGGTCGATGACGTCCTCGGTCTCGACGTAGCAGGCACCGGCATCGCGGGCGAGGTCGTGCAGCCGGCGCAGGCGGGTGCACAGGTCCCGGCGGGCCAGCTCGTAGTCACCGAGCACCGAGTCGTAGGCGGTGATCGCGCTCGCGTCGACGAAGCCGTGGGTGCCGGCGCCGCTGCGCGTCTCGGCTGCCCTCGCCTCGAGGTAGTCGGCGATCTGCCCGAGCCGGTCGCCCAGCCCGGCGATCCCCTCGCCGTCGATCCGCATCCCCATGGCCCCACGCTAGGCGGGACGCCGACGGGGCCCGTGGAGTTGTCCACAGGCCCCGTCCGACGGTGCCGTTCAGCTCTTCGCGGCGGCGAAGCCCTTCTCGAGGTCGGCGATGATGTCCTCGGCGTTCTCGAGGCCGACGGACAGGCGCACGAGGCCGGGCGTGACCCCCGCGGCGAGCCGGTCCTCGTCCGGGCCCTGGGAGTGGGTCGTCGACGCGGGGTGGATGACGAGCGAGCGCACATCACCGATGTTGGCGAGGTGGCTGTGCAGCTCGAGCCCCTCGACGAACTTCTTGCCCGCCTCGAGCCCTCCGGTGATCTCGAAGGAGATCACCGAGCCGGCGCCCTTCGGCGTGTACTTCTGCGCGTTCTCGTAACTGGTGCTCGTGGGCAGGGAGGCCCAGACGACGGAGTCCACCTGGTCGTGCCCGCCGAGGAAGTCGGTCACCGTGCGGGTGTTCTCGAGGTGGCGCTCCATCCGGAGGCTGAGCGTCTCGATGCCCGTCCCGATGAGGAAGGCGTTGAAGGGCGAGACGGCCGGTCCGAGATCGCGCAGCAGCTGCACCCGGGCCTTGAGGATGAAGGCGAGGTTGGCGCCGAGTGCGCCGCCTACGCCGAGGTCGGGACCGAAGCGCAGCCCGTGGTAGCTCGGGTCCGGCTCGTTGAAGTTGGGGAACTTCTCCGGGTCCGCGGCGTAGTCGAAGGTGCCCGCGTCGACGATCACACCGGCGATCGAGGTGCCGTGGCCGCCGAGGAACTTCGTCGCCGAGTGCACGACGACGTCGGCACCGTGCTCGATCGGGCGCAGCACGTACGGGGTGGCGATCGTGTTGTCGACGACGAACGGCACACCCGCGGCGTGGGCGATGTCCGCGATGCCGGCGATGTCGAGGACGACGTCCTTCGGGTTGCCGATGGTCTCGCCGAAGAAGGCCTTCGTGTTCGGCCTGACCGCGGCCCTCCACTGCTCGAGGTCGCTCGGGTCCTCCACGAGGGTGACCTCGATGCCGTACTTCGGCAGGGTGAAGGTGAAGAGGTTGACGGTGCCCCCGTAGAGGGCGGCGCTGGCGACGACGTGGTCGCCGGCCTCGGCGATGTTCATCAGCGCCAGGCTGGTCGCGGACATGCCGGAGGCGGTCAGCAGGGCCCCGACACCGCCCTCGAGCGCGGCGATCTTGTTCTCGACCGCCTCCTGGGTGGGGTTGTTGATCCGCGTGTAGATCGGGCCGAGCTCGGAGAGGGCGAAGCGGTTCGCCGCCTGGTCGGTGTCACCGAAGACGAAGGAGGTCGTCTGGTGGATCGGCAGCGCCCGCGACCCCGTGCTCGGGTCGGGCGCCTGGCCGGCGTGGATCTGCTGGGTCTCGAAGCCCCACGTGGTCGGGTCGGACATGGTCACTCCTCTTGGCTCGCGCGCTTGACCGTGGCGGTCACCACGGTCCGGGTCTCCTCCCGGGGCACCCCACCGCGGTGGAGGGTTGCCGGCCAGCGAGCCGGGGCTTCGCGCTGGCGCTCGGGACCTGTACCCGATCGTAGGGAGCGACCACATCGTGGGAAACACCGTCTCAGGATCCGACCGAGCGGCTCCTCACCCGGTGGATCCACCACAGGCCGACGAAGGGGAGGACGAGTGGCATGAACCCGTAGCCGGAGCCGTAGTGGGACCAGACGGTCTTGTCCGGGAAGAGGTCCGGCAGGACGTAGGAGAGCGTGCCGACGGTGAGCACGCCGACCGCCTCGACGACGATCGCGGTCGTGGCCACGCGCGTGGCGCGCGCTCCCCCCTTCGCCAGCGCCGCGGTCGCGACGATGTAGATCACGGCCGCCACGGCCGAGAGGACGTACGCCAGCGGGGCCCGGTCGAAGTAGCTGGTGATCTGCAGGATCGACCGGCCGGTCGCCGCGAGCGCCAGGACGGCGTACACGGCGACGACCACGCGGCCCGGGCCGGTCCCGGTGTGCAGCTCAGGCGGGGCCACTGGTCTGCCAGATCTGGAGGATGCGGTAGGTCATCACCCCGACGGTGAAGGCCCCGGCCACGACGACGCCCATGGCCCAGCGGGTCTTCTCCTTGATCGCGATGAAGAGCACGACCGGCGGGATGATCGGGAGGGTCAGGGCGTAGGCGAGCATCGTCGCCCCCTCCCCCCGGCCGCTGACCTGCCCGTGGACGATCGCGGTGACGACGACGAGGACGAGCAGGGCCAGCTCGACGAGGGCGCCCACGAGGAGGACACCGTCGTCGACGAGCCGGTCGAGCGCCGTGTAGAGCAGCGCCAGGAGCCCGAGGACAGCGACCAGGACGATCGTGACAGTGGTCAACGGCACAAGCACCGGGCAAGGGTACCCAGCGCCGCTGCTGAGACGATCACCGCATGAGTCAGCCGCGCTTGTCCGCCCACGAGCTCATCGAGACGGTCGTCGACCCGGGGAGCTTCTCCTCCTGGGACCTGCCGCTGGACCTCGACGGGCTCTCCGAGGACTACCTGGCCGCCCTGGAGAAGGCCGCGGCGAGGAGCGGGACCGATGAGTCGATCCTCACCGGTCGGGCCACGATCCAGGGGCACGAGGTGGCGCTCATCGTCGGCGAGTTCCGCTTCCTCGGCGGCTCCATCGGGCGGGCCGCGGCCGGGCGCATCGTCGCCGCGATCCGCCGGGCGACGACCGAGCGGCTCCCGCTCGTCGCGGCCACCGCGAGCGGCGGCACCCGGATGCAGGAGGGCACCCCCGCCTTCGTGACGATGGTCGACATCTCCGCGGCGGTCGTCGCGCACAAGGCCGCCGGGCTGCCCTACCTGGTCTACCTGCGCCACCCCACGACCGGTGGGGTCTTCGCGTCCTGGGGCTCGCTCGGGCACATGACGATCGCCGAGCCGGAGGCACTCGTCGGCTTCCTCGGGCCGGCCGTCTACGAGACGGTCCACGGCGTGCCCTTCCCCGAGGGGGTCCAGATCTCGGAGAACCTCGTCGAGAAGGGGATCGTCGACGCCGTCGTGCCCACCGACCAGCTCGCGGAGATCGCCGCGCGGGCGCTCACGCTGCTCTCGGCGACGACCGAGCGGCACGCCCACCCGGAGGCCCGGGACGCCTCTCCCGGCAGCCCGGCGACGGAGGCCGAGGCGGGGGTGTGGCGGCTCTCCCCCTTCGTCTCCCGGCCGGAGCCGACGCCGGCCCAGGTCGCCGAGGTGTGGTCCGCCGTGGAGACGACGCGAAGGGAGGACCGTCCCGGCGTGCGTGAGCTGCTGCGGCACGCCTCGGACGACGTCATCCCGCTCCAGGGAACCGGCCACGGCGAGTCCGACAAGGGCGTCCTGCTCGCGCTCGCCTCCTTCGGGGGACAGCCGTGCGTGCTCATCGGGCAGGACCGGCGCCACCAGGTGACCGAGTCCATGGGGCCGGGCGCGCTGCGCGAGGCGCAGCGGGCGATGCGGCTGGCCACCGAGCTCGGTCTGCCCCTCGTGACCGTCATCGACACCCCGGGGGCGGACCTGTCGGCGCACGCCGAGGAGGGCGCGCTCGCCGGGGAGATCGCCCGCTCGATCGCGCACATGACCTCGCTGACCGTGCCGACCGTCTCGGTCCTGCTCGGCGAGGGCACCGGCGGTGGCGCACTCGCGCTGCTGCCCGCCCGACGGGTCGTGGCCGCCGGCAACGCCTGGCTCTCCCCGCTGCCGCCCGAGGGGGCGAGCGCGATCCTCTTCAAGGACACCGAGCACGCCCCGCTCCTGGCCGCCCGGCAGCGCGTGGGCGCCACGCAGATGGCCGAGGACGGGGTCGTCGACGTCGTCGTCCCGGAGACGCCGGCGGCGCACGAGGACCCGGTGGCCTTCGCCCGGAGCATGGGCGCCGTCATCGCCGAGCAGGTCGCGCTGCAGGTCGGGTGAGCACCGGCGAGGTCAGCCGGTCGCCGGGAGCTCCTCCCACCGCGGCATCTCCATGACACCGCGGTCGGTCGCGAGGTAGGTCCCCACGAGCGGCACACCGTGCCGCCGGCACCGGGCGATCGCCGCCTCGTGCCAGGTGCGGGCCTCGTCGTCGGGGACGTGGCCGTGGGGCCGGCCGATGGCGACGACGAGGCCGCCGACCTGGTCGCCCACCTGGTCGAGGACCATGTCGAAGAGGTTCGCCGCCTCCCCCGGCCGGGCCCGGTCACCGATGTCGGTGATGGCCACGGGCTGGACCATCCGGTGGTCCTCGTCGCAGAGGAGGATGACGATGCAGCCACCCTCCCGGTCCTGATCGCGCACGACGAGATCGACGACGTCGCGAGCGAGAGCGGTGTCGGTGAGGGGCAGGGCGTGCCAGTTCTTGGGCAGGTCGTGGAAGCTCATGTCCTCGATCCTGTCGGTTCCCGGGCCGTCCACAGCCGCGTCGTCCACAGGCGCAGGAGGCCGCGGCGGAGCGGTAGGCTCGAAGGTTGACGGGCACGGGCGCCCACCCACGGCGGCCGCCGCCCGGTGACACCCGAGCCCTACCAGGAGCGACCACGTGGCACTCAGCGTCTTCGACCTCTTCTCGATCGGCATCGGCCCCTCGAGCTCGCACACCGTCGGCCCGATGCGGGCGGCCGTGCAGTTCGCCGAGGGGTTGCGCGAGGAGGGGGTCCTGCCGCGGGTGCGCCGGGTGCGGGCCGAGCTCTTCGGCTCGCTCGGCGCGACCGGTCACGGCCACGGGTCACGCACCGCCGTGCTCCTCGGGCTCGCCGGCGAGCGGCCCGAGCTGTGCGAGCCCCGCGAGGTCGGCGGGATGCTCGAGGAGATCCGCGGGAGCGGGCGTCTGGCCCTCCTCGGGGAGCACGAGATCGCCTTCGACGAGGACGAGGACCTCGTGCTGCACCGGCGCAAGAGCCTGCCCCTGCACCCCAACGGGATGACCTTCACCGCGTGGGGCGACGGTGACGAGCAGCTCAGCTTCCACACGTACTACTCCGTCGGCGGCGGTTTCGTCGTCGGTGAGGACGCCTCCGGCTCGACGCGCATCGTGGCCGACTCGACTCAGGTCGCCCACCCCTTCACCACGGGCGACCAGCTGCTCGCGATCTGCGCGGACACGGGTCTGTCCATCGCCCAGGTCATGCTCGAGAACGAGCTCAGCCGGCGCTCCGAGGCGGAGGTCCGCTCCGGGCTGCTGCACCTGTGGTCGGTGATGAGCGAGTGCATCGACAACGGGATGTCGACCGAGGGCATCCTCCCGGGCGGGCTCAAGGTGCGCCGTCGCGCCCCGGAGCTGTATCGCCGACTGCGCTCGGAGGGGACGAGCGATGACCCGCTGCGCGGCATGGACTGGCTGACCCTCTACGCGCTGGCGGTCAACGAGGAGAACGCCGCCGGCGGGCGGGTGGTCACCGCCCCGACGAACGGTGCCGCCGGGATCATCCCGGCCGTGCTGCGCTACTACGTGGAGTTCGTGCCCGGTGCGGACGAGGAGGGGGTCTGCCGCTTCCTCCTCACGGCCGCGGCCATCGGCGTCGTCTACAAGGAGAACGCCTCGATCTCCGGGGCGGAGGTCGGCTGCCAGGGAGAGGTCGGCTCGGCCTGCTCGATGGCGGCCGGGGCCATGGCGGCGGTGCTCGGAGGGAGCGCCGCCCAGGTCGAGAACGCCGCGGAGATCGGGATGGAGCACAACCTGGGGCTCACCTGCGACCCCGTCGGCGGGCTCGTGCAGATCCCGTGCATCGAGCGCAACGCGGTGGCCTCGGTGAAGGCGATCACGGCGGCGCGGACCGCCCTTCGCGGCGACGGCTCGCACGTCGTCTCCCTCGACAAGGTCGTCAAGACGATGCGCGAGACCGGCCGCGACATGAAGGTGAAGTACAAGGAGACCGCGCGCGGCGGGCTGGCCGTCAACGTCATCGAGTGCTGAGCACCCGGCCGTCGGCCGGCCCGCCGCGCAGCGGCGTCACTTCTTGGTCAGCTCCCAGTCACCCGTGGCCTGGACGAGGATGTACTTCGTGCCGTCCTTGACGGTGGAGGTGCCCTCGTAGTCCTCGGTCTCGCTGAAGAGCCGGTCCGCGTAGTCCTCGGCGCCGACGGCCTTGACGTCGAACTGGCTCAGGGCGCTCGTGCCCGAGGGGGCGGTGTACTTCGCGGAGATGTCGGACTTCGTGCCGTCCCAGGCGAAGACGGCCATGCCGTTGCCCTTCTGGCTGTCGCCGAACTTCGGAGCCTTGTCCATCTTCTCGAAGGTGACGGTCCACTTCTTGTCACCCGTGATCTTCAGCCCCGTGGTCTCCTCGCCGAAGGTGTCGAGGTTGTAGGCCACGGTGCCGTCGGTGTCACCGATGGTGTTGACGAGCAGCTCGCTGTCCTTGCCGTTATCGTCGACGCCCCAGATGATGAAGTTGCTGTCGCCCTCGTGGTGGACCTTCATCAGGCCCGGGCCGTCACCCTTCGGCACGGCGAGGACGTCGTCACCGGACCCGGTGTACTTCTGACCGAACTTCGTCGCCTTCGTGCCGTCGACGTCCGGGTCCTGGGTCTCGGTGTCCGAGGAGCTGGACGAGCTGCTCGTGGAGGAGTCGGTCGGCTCGCTGGACTCCGAGGTGCTCGAGGACTCCGAGTCCGAGCTCTCGGAGGAGGACGAGGACTCGGACGTCGAGGTGTCGTCGCTCGCCTCGTCGTCACCGTTGAGGAGGAAGAACCCGCCGCCGCAGAGGGCCAGCAGGATCACCAGACCGATGGCGACGAGCGCGATGATCAGACCGGTCTTCTTCTTCGGCGGCTCGCCGGAGCCGCCGGCCTGGCCGTACCCCGGCTGACCGGGGCCGCCCTGGCCAGGACCGCCCTGGCCCGGCTGCCCGTAGCCCGAGGCACCGTAGGCCTGCTGCTGGCCGTAGCCCTGGTCCCCGTAGCCGGACTGGCCGTACCCGGACTGGCCGTAGGCCTGCTCCTGGCCGTAACCCTGCTGCCCGTAGGCCTGCTCCTGGCCGTAGCCCTGGTCCCCGTAGCCGGACTGACCGTAGCCCTGGCCCTGCGAGGCTCCGTAGCCTGCGGCGCCTGCGGCACCCGCAGCTCCGGCTGCACCTGCTGCACCGGCGGAGTCACCCCCGGTCGGGCCGGCGGAACCCTCGGTGCGGATCGCCTCGGTCCTCGCGTCGTCGCCAGCCTGCTGGGCATCCTCGCCGGGTCCCCCGGTCTCGCCCTGCGGCGTGGCGTCCTGCCGCGTGCCCTGACCGGAGGCGTCGGGCCCCGGTGCTCCCGTGGCGAATCCCGCCGGGGTCGGCTGACGGTGCTCGGTCCACCCCGTGCCGTCCCAGTACCGGATCTGTCCCTGATGCTCGGGGTCGTCGTACCAGCCTGCTGCCCAGTTGCTCATCGAGCCCCCTCCTCTTCCCATGTGCTCGTGCTGTTCGCGCGTGAC
>CAYSGN010000021.1:23234-32423 GCA_964430615.1 uncultured Janibacter sp.
CGCGCGTGACCTTACCCGCGCCGGGCACTCCAGGCATGGGCATGACTACCCACCGGAGGTGCGTGTCGCCCGGGAGAGGCCCTCTCGGACCTCAGTAGGTGTAGCCCATGGCGCGGTTTCGATCGACCGCCCCCTGGTAGGCGTGGAACATGCTCCAGACCCAGGCGGCGAGCGAGATCGGCAGCCCGATGAAGCCGACGAGCAGCCAGCCGAGGCACACGACGAGGACGAGCCCGCTGATGTAGGCCGCGAGGAAGGCGACGCCCGCCCCCACGTCGCCGTTGGTCATCGAGCCGACGCCGGGGATGAAGAAGGACAGGAGCAGCGAGAGTCCCGGGTCCCGGCGTGGGGGCGGCATGACGGGGCCGGGCACGCCGACCACGGGAGCGGGCGGCCCGGGCGGAGGCGCAGGGGGGAGCGATCGGGCGTGCGTCCACTGCTGCCCGTCCCAGTAGCGGCGTTCTCCGGCGTGCTCGTACCAGCCTGGTGCGTGTTCGTTCATGCCCTCCCCTGTGTGCTCGTCGGGACCCTACCGCCGGCACCGAGGGCACGGGCGACGGCGTCGCCCGCACGAGCGATCGCCTCCGGGTCACCGACCACGACGAGATGATCGGTCGCCCGGGAGAGCCCGACGTAGAGGCGCTCCCGGAACCGCTCCCGGGTGCCGTCCTCGTTGACGCTGAGCACGACGACCCGGCGCTCCATCCCCTTCGCTCCGAGGACGTGCCCGTAGAAGACGTCGTCCTCCTCCCAGAAGGTGCGCCAGTACCCGCCCTGCCCCAGCTCCTCCTGTCGCTCGACCTGCACGGGGTGACGCTTGCCGGTGGTGAGCAGGGCGATGTGGCGTGGGCTCCACCCCACGTCGATGAGGTGGTCGATCTGGTCGTCGGCCGCGGCGAGCGCGTCCTCGGGCGAGGTGGGGACGAGGACGACCTCCGGGCCGTCGCCGCCCTCGAGCCGCATGCGCAGCGGCGCCAGCGGCTTGAAGACCTCCGCGATCTGCTTGGTGTTGCGCAGGTTGTGATCGAGGACGAGGGGCACGAGCGGGACGGGTGGGCGACCGAAGCGCTGGAAGATGCGCTGGTTCTCGTCCGAGTAGATGAACAGGCCGCCGTCGCCCTCGTCGGTGAGTGCGCCGACGAGCGGCCGCCACCAGGACTCGGCGAAGTCCTGCGCCTCGTCGACGACGAAGGAGTCGTAGCGCTCCCCCGGCGGCAGGGCGGCCGCGCGCTCGGCCATGAGTCGCGGCATCGTCTCCTCCCAGTAGTCCGGGTCGTCGCGCGAGCCGGAGGGCACGCCCCACCGGTTGGCCAGGTCCTCGAAGGTGCCGACGAAGGCCGGCCGTTGGCGGTGCGGCCACGTGGCGACGACCCGGGTGAACCACGTGGCGAGACCGATGGAGTAGCACAGCAGCGCCACCCGCTCCGGCGCTCGGCCGTCGCGGCCGGCGGCCAGCTGCCGGGCCTGGGTGAGAGCCAGGACGGTCTTGCCGCTCCCGGCGCCGCCACGGACCTCGACCCGACGCAGCAGGCGGGTGACGCCGAGGATCTGGCTCTGCTCCTGGGTGAGGCGGTCCGCACGCACCTCCCGCTCATCGGCGTCGTCGACGACGCTCTGGCCGGCATCGACCCCCCTGGCGGTGAGGACGTCGACGATCACCGCGCAGTCGTCGGCGGTCGGGACGGCCTGCTCCGTCTCCTGACGAAGGGGGATGTCCGCGAGGCGGGTGGCGAGGTCGGGCAGGTCCTCCCGGTCGTGGACCATCCAGCGGGGGCAGTCCGGGAGGACGAAGTCGGCTCCGAGGCCGACGAAGGGGGTGACCACGGCGTGCGCGAAGCGCACCCTGCGCCGGGAGCTGTCGCGCCAGCACGGGTCGGACTCGACGTAGCGGCGCAGGGCGTAGCGGGCCTCACGGGCCTGTCGGACGGGGTCGATGACCCGCTCCCTGTCGCCGTGCCGCATCCGCCACACGCCGTCACGGACCGTGAGGCCGCCACCCTTGACCTCGATGACGACGATGCCCGCGTCGGGCATGACCGCGATGAGGTCGATCTCGTGGTCCTTGTGCTCGTCGGTGAGCCGGAAGCTCGCGATGAGCGTGTCCTCCGGACGGAGGGAGTCGCGCAGCCGCTCCCAGACGACCCGCTCGGAGGTCGTCGTCAGCTGCGGGTCCTCGGGGATCAGGCGTGGGGGCATGACCTCAAGGTAACGACACCGCGGCGCACACGAGGGCGACGAGCACCCCGAGGGCGGCGCCGGTCACGACGCCGACGAGGAGGACACCGCCGACCGTGCGGAGGAAGGAGACGAACCCTCCCGTCATGAGCACGCTCTGGAGGACGGCGTGCACGAGACCGCCGGCGACGACGGCGACGACGGTCGTCGCCCACGCCCCGACCGCGACACCTCCGGCACGGCGTGGGGACCGGGACATCCACGCGGCGAAGATGGCCGGGACGGTCAGCGCCCCGACCGACCGGGCGGCCCACTGCCCCCACGAGGGGTCGTCGGCCAGGGGCGGGCCGAGCGTCGGCAGCGGCCCGGGCAGCTGGATGCCCTCGAGCAGCGCAAAGGGCGGTACCTGCGTGACCAGCCACAGCCGCACCGGAGGCAGCCCGAGGACGACGACCGTCGCGAGCAGGACGACGACACCCGCCCACGCGGGTCGTCGCAGCAACGCCCCTTCGCCCATCACACGCCGTAGCGTATGGCCGAGTCCGCGCGGTGTGGTGCAGGAGAGGAGACGAGGTGGCTCGCAGGCGGCGCACAGGGGGCCTGGGGAGCCGACGCTCGCGCTGGTGGACGGTCGGGCTCGTGCTCGCACTCGTGGTCGGCGGCGGGGCGCTGGCCGGGGCGCGGTCGCTGACGACGCCCGAGCAGGTGCCCACCATCACCGACGACGACGGACGGTCCCTGGTCCTGCGGGGGTTCTCGACCGCGGGCAGCGCCAAGGCGGCTCCGGACGGTCTGCCCGAGCTGCGTCCGGAGGACATCTCGCGGGAGAACGCCGACATGGGCACGAACTTCGTGCGCTTCCTCATCTCGTGGCGGTCGGTGGAGCCGCGGCCGGGAGCGTACGACCAGGACTACCTGGACCACGTGGCCGAGCGGGTGGACTGGTACGCGGAGCGCGGCTATCGCGTCATGCTCGACATGCACCAGGACCTGTACGGGGGTGGGATCGTCCCCGGCGAGGCTCTCGGGAACGGCGCCCCGGCATGGGCCACGCACACCGACGGGCTGCCCATCGGCGAGCACGACATGTGGGAGCTGTACTACCTCGAGCCGGGGGTCGTGCGCGCCTTCGACAACTTCTGGAACGCGACCGGCGCGCACCCCGAGCTGCAGGAGCACGACGTGGACGCCTGGAAGGCGGTGGCCGAACGGTTCGCGGACGAGCCCGCCGTCATCGCCTACGACCTCATGAACGAGCCGTACGGAGGCAGCCTTCAGGGGCCGGCCTTCGAGGCGGGACCGTTGACCTCGCTCTACCAGTCGATCACCGACGAGATCCGCACCGTGGACGAGACCACCTGGCTGTGCCTCGAGCCGCAGGCGATGGGCGTCAACTGGGCCACCCCGTCCGCGCTCGGGCCCGTCGACGATCCGCGCGCTGGGCCACCACGTGTCGCCTACTGCCCGCACCTCTACCCCCTTCCGATGGACGTCGGTGGCGGGTATAGCGGCACGACGAAGTCCCTCGTGGACGGGACCGTGCGGACGTGGCTGGGCAACACGCTGCGCACGTCCGAGCGGCTCGGCGACGTGCCCGTCGTGCTCGGCGAGTTCGGTCTCGACACGACGAAGCCGGGTGCACTGGAGTACGTCGACGCGGTCTACGACATGGCCGACGAGCACGGCTTCGCCGTTGCCTACTGGTCCCGCGACCCGGGCACGTGGGGTCCCTACGACACGAAGGGGAGGCCCCGGAACCTCGTCGACGCGCTGGCTCGGCCCTACCCGCGATCGGTCTCCGGGTCGCTCGGGCCCGTGACGGTCCGGGAGGACGGACTCTCCTTCGAGGTCGACCCTGAGGGTGACCGCCGCGCCCGCGTCTACCTCCCCGAGGACTTCACGCCCGGGGCAGGACGCCCCGACGTCGAGGTGGTCGGCGCGCAGATCACCGGGTGGGACGCCGAACGGCGTGTGCTCGGGCTGACCGTGGACGCCGACGCGTCCACGGTGCGCCTCCGGCATGCGTCGTAGTCAGAAGGGCGGCGCACCCGCGAACCTCGCCACGAGCTCTTTCGCCCCCTCCGCGGGGGGCGAACTCGGCTCCTCCTCCCATTCGTCATCGGTGTGCACCCACTGGGCGGGGAAGGTCATGGCCGACACACCCGTCGGGGACACCCACTCGGTGGTGCCGTCGAGGTTGAGCCGGTGGGACCAGCGAGGCGAGTGCTTGAGGCGGTGGTGGTGGCGGCAGAGACCGGAGACGTTGGCCGGGGTCGACGCGCCCTCGGGCCAGGCGGTGGCGTGGTCGAGATCGGCGCCGTGGCCGCCGGGGTCACGGCGGATGCTGCGGTTGCAGCCCCACATCCGGCAGACCTGGTCACGGGCGGCGACGAAGTCGCGCATCGAGTCGGTGATGACGTAGCGGGGGTTGCTCGTCTCCACGAGGGTGCCGGTGCGTGCATCGAGGAGTGCTCGGCCGACCCTCGTCTCGAGGTGGGACATGATCGCGGCGACCGCGTCCGGCGGGACGTAGCCGACGCCCGGGATCTCGCAGCCGCCGACCCAGCCGGGCGGGCCGCTGGGGCCGAAGGTCGTCGGCACCTGGGAGGAGACGGCCTCCCCCGCCCACTCCTCCGGGAGGACGTCGACCATGTCGGCCCCCTCCCCGGTGACGATGCGCAGCTCGCGGGAGGTCGGCCCGTGCAGGTCCTCGCCGACGCTGCTGCCCTGCTCGCTGCCTTCGCCCCCCGCGACGGGGGCGAAACCGATCCGCGAGGCGGCCGAGGTGATCACCGGGACGCCCAGGCGCACGTGGGCGGTCAGCTCCACGCCGCGAAGCACGAGGTCGGCGAGGCCCCACGCCCGGGCGGCGCCGGCGGTGAGGTCCGAGTCCTCGGTGCGGCGTCGGGCGGCGGCCTCGTCGACCGCGGCCTTGATCGCCGCAGCGATCTCCGAGGGCAGGGTGGCGTGGAGGTCGCTCGTGCCGACCGGCCCCGCGCGGAAGGTGACGTCGAGCTGCTCTCGGCGGTTCTTCTCGCACGTGCGACGGAGAGCCTCTGGCTCGGTGCGCTCGATGATGCGACGGCACGCCTTGCGCAGCTCACGGTCCTCGAGCTCGGCGATGCGGATGGTGTCCGGGCGACTGCGCATCGGTGCCAGCAGGTGGTCGATGACGGCCCGGACGGTCTCGGGCCCGAGGCCCTCGGTCTCCTTGGCAACGAGCGCCACAGACCTGGCCCGGATGTCACCCGCGGCGACGAGGTCCGCGAGCTCGACGAGGTCGGTCGTCGCACGGGCGGCGAGGTCGCACAGGGTGCCGGCCTCGTAGGGGCCGGCCCGCACCGCGAGCCCGACGGACTCCTCCGCGAACTCGGCGACCTGCCCCGGACCGAGCCGCACACGCCGGTACGAGCCGTCCGCCGCACGCTCATCGCTCCACCGGACGGCCTGACCGATGACCGCGAGCTCGAGTGCGTCCGCGGCTCGCCGCACCCGCTCGGTCGCCTCGAGGGCCCGGATCAGCGTGTCCTCGTCCGCCGCCTCTCCCCGCTCCTTCACCCCCTCCCGCGCCGCGCCCAGTCCTCGGAAGGATTCCTCCACCGTGGCCAGCTCATCATCGAACATGTGTACGAGTCTGCCATCGGGGTGCGACAACGCACCTGACCCCACGTCGACCCTCGGTCAGGACGCTGCGCGGAACCTCTCGAAGGCGATCTCGAGCAAGGCTTCATCGGGGCGTTCGCGCCGCTGCGACGGCAGCACCATCAGGCGTTCGTCATGGCGCTCCTTCAACCCATGCTGCAGCATCGGCCCGTCGACCTCCTCGAGGAGATCTCGGCGTACCTGGACGACAAGGTCGGGTCGGATGCCCAGGATGTTCGCGTCGAAGGCCGCGTGGTGGATCTTGCACAGCGCCAGACCGTTGCGGACCGATGCCACGCCTCGCTCATCGCTGTCGCCCACGATGTGAGCCGCGTCCAGCAGGTCCCCATGTCGCAGCGCACAGACGGCGCACCGAGTCTGGTAGGCGCGCATCACCGTCGAGCGGAAGAGGCGCTGGTGCATGCGCTGGTACCGCTCGACGCGCAGGTACCGGCGCACGTGCTCCTCAGCCACGTCTGTGAGCGATTCGCGCTGCTCCTCGTCGATGGCGACGACGAACTGCTGGAGCTGCGGCTCCTCGCCCGTGATGAAGACGGGGAAAATCGGCTTGTACTCCCCCGGGCCGACCCCGAAGAACCAGATCAGAGGCAGGCCCACCTGCATGGCCGCCCTGAGGGCACGGTTCTCGGCATGGTCAGGGTCGTGCCCTCGCCACTTGTAGCGGAGGAGCTGGTCAGGGCCGATGGCGTCCTCGTACGGCCGGGCATCGCCCTCTGGGCGGTAGACGGTGCGGATCGACACAGCGGCCTGCGCGACGGCCGGCTTGCGGATGCCGCGCTGGGCATCGATCAGAGGAACCCGAACTCCCTCGAAGTGGAAGTCCCGCAGGATCTCGCTGCGGAGCCAGTCCCGATCAGAGGTCGTGGCTTCCGCGAGCCACCCCATGGCGGCCGATCGAAATGCGCGCTCACGATCCAAGTCCCAGACCATGACCTGCAGCTTGCCAGGTCGGCTGCCGGCACAGCGGAAGGGAGCCAGTGCACTTCAGCACCGGCTCCCCTCCGAGCGACATCACCTCAGCGCGTCAGCTGCAACCGCTGGTCGAGCCGCAACCCTCGCAGACGTAGCAGGAGCCGGCGGGGCGCATCTTGGTCCCGCAGGTCATGCACATCGGGGCGTCCGCGGTCTTGCCCTGGAACTTCTCCATGAGCTCGGCCGAGGAGTGGATGGTCGCGTCCGTCTCGCGGACCGAGGCGGCACCGGTGCCGGAGTTGTCCTCCGAGGACTTCTCCTCCTGCTCCCGCTTGGCCTCGATCGTGGCCGTCGACTGGTTGTAGGTGTCGGCGTCGTAGTCCTCGTCGTCATCGTTGGACGCCGGGGCGTACGAGCCGGTCTCCAGCTGGCGGGCCCGCTCCTCCGCGGTGTGGATGCCCATGAAGGACCGGGTGTCGAAGTCCAGGTAGTCCAGCGCCAGGCGACGGAAGACGTAGTCCATGATCGACTGCGCCATCCGCACGTCCGGGTCGTCGGTCATGCCGGCCGGCTCGAAGCGCAGGTTGGTGAACTTCTCGACGTAGGTCTCCAGCGGCACGCCGTGCTGGAGCGCGATCGAGATGGCGATGGAGAAGGCGTCCATGAGGCCGGCCAGGGTCGAGCCCTGCTTGCCGAACTTCAGGAAGATCTCACCGAGCTCGCCGTCGTCGTAGGTGCCTGCGGTCAGGTAGCCCTCGGCCCCACCGACGGCGAAGCTCGTCGTCTGCGAGGTACGCCGCTTCGGCAGGCGACGACGCAGCGGTCGGTACTCGACGACCTTCTCCGCCTCGGCCTCTGCCTTGGCACCCTTCGCCGTGGACCCGCCGTCGGAGAGCGGCTGGCCGACCTTGCAGTTGTCGCGGTAGACCGCGAGCGCCTTCAGGCCGAGCTTCCACCCCTCGAGGTAGACCTCCTCGATCTCCTCGACGGTCGCGCTCTCGGGGAGGTTGACCGTCTTGCTGATCGCACCGGAGAGGAAGGGCTGCACCGCGGCCATCATCCGCACGTGACCCATCGGAGCGATGGCACGCTCACCCATGGCCGTGTCGAAGACCTCGTAGTGCTCCGGCTTCAGGCCCGGGGCGTCGACGACGTGACCCTTGTCGGCGATGTACTCGACGATCGCCTCGGTGGTCTCCTCGGTGTAGCCGAGCAGCTTCAGTGCACGCGGGATCGTGTGGTTGACGATCTGCATCGAGCCGCCGCCGACGAGCTTCTTGAACTTCACGAGGGAGAAGTCCGGCTCGATACCGGTGGTGTCGCAGTCCATCATGAAGCCGATGGTCCCGGTCGGGGCGAGCACGGAGGCCTGCGCGTTGCGGAAGCCGTTCTTCTCGCCCGTCTTGATGACCGCGTCCCAGGCCTTCGTCGCGAAGGTCTGCACATCCTTGTCCATGGTGTGCAGCGTGCGGATCTGGTCGTTGGCGGCCTGGTGCTTGCGCATGACCCGCTTGTGGGCCTCCGCGTTCCGGGCGTAGCCGTTGTACGGCCCGACGATGCCGGCCATCTCCGCGGAGCGCTTGTAGGAGGCGGCGGTCAGCAGCGAGGTGATCGCGGCAGCCAGGGAGCGGCCGCCGTCGGAGTCGTAGCCGTGACCGGTCGCCATGAGCAGCGCGCCGAGGTTGGCGTAGCCGATGCCGAGCTGGCGGTAGTCACGGGTGGTCTCGCCGATCGCCTCGGTCGGGAAGTCCGCGAAGGTGATGGAGATGTCCATCGCGGTGATGACGAGCTCGGCGACCTTCTGGAAGCGCTCGGCGTCGAAGGTGTCGTCGTCGCCGAGGAACTTCAGCAGGTTGAGCGAGGCCAGGTTGCAGGAGGAGTTGTCCAGGGACATGTACTCGCTGCACGGGTTGGAGGCGGTGATCCGGCCGCTCTCGGGGTTGGTGTGCCAGTCGTTGATCGTGTCGTCGTACTGGAGCCCCGGGTCGGCGCACTCCCACGCCGCCGTGGCGATCTTGCCCATGAGCTCGCGGGCGTCGACGGACTCGATGACCGAGCCGTCCATCCGCGACTTCAGGCCGAAGTCGGTCCCGTCCTCGACCGCGCGCATGAACTCGTCGGTGACCCGGACGGAGTTGTTCGCGTTCTGGTACTGGACCGAGTGGATGTCGGAGCCGCCGAGGTCCATGTCGAAGCCGGCGTCACGCAGCGCGCGGATCTTGTCCTCCTCGCGCGCCTTGGTCTCGACGAACTCCTCGATGTCCGGGTGGTCGACGTCCAGGACGACCATCTTGGCCGCGCGGCGGGTCGCGCCGCCGGACTTGATGGTGCCCGCGGAGGCGTCGGCCCCGCGCATGAAGGAGACCGGGCCGGAGGCGGTCCCGCCGGAGGAGAGCAGCTCCTTGGAGGAGCGGATCCGGGAGAGGTTCAGGCCGGCAC